>JAUSCK010000034.1 GCA_030651035.1 Elusimicrobiota bacterium | reverse complement strand
ACCGCCCCAACCTCGAGGAGCGCGAGCAGATCTTCGCGTACTACGCCCAGAAGATCAAGGTGGACGCGGGCGTCGATTTCGCCCGCCTGGCGCGCAAGGCCGTCTACAAGTCACCGGCTGAAATTGAGAATATCCTTAAGGAAGCGGCTCTCATCGCCATGCGCGAGCGCCGCGAGCTCATCAACTACAAAGACATTTCCGCCGCCATCGAGCGCATCGAGCTTGGCGTGGCGCACAGGCTCAATTTGACCCCCAGGGAGCGCGAGATGACGGCCTATCACGAGGCCGGCCATTTAGTCGTGCTCTATTTGACCCACCCCACCAACGACGTGTTCAAGGTTTCCATCCTTAACCGCGGCGGCGCGCTGGGAGTAGTGCATTCCACCCCGACGGAGGAGATCTACGCCTCCGACTCCAATACCCTGCTGGCGCACATACGCACGGCTCTTGGCGGCTACGCGGCCGAAAAGATAAAGTACGGCGTCACCACCGAGGGCGTCAGTTCGGACTTCGCAAAGGTCACCAGGATCGCCCACGATATGGTGTGGCGGCTGGGTATGGGCAAGTCCGGCTTTATGGGCGATTTTACGGTTATTCCACAGCACGACCGCTCCGTGGATATGAGCGACGCGCTTAACCGCGAAACCCAGGAGATCATAAAGGAGCAGTACGCCCTGGTGGACGCCCTGCTGAGGGAAAACTGGCCGATCGTGGAGCGCTTTGTGAAGGAACTCCTCGCCCGCGAGGAGCTGGATTACGACGAAATAGCCCTGGTCTTCAACGAATACGGCAAACCTCCCCGCCCCCTGAAGAAGGGGTGAGGGCAGATACCAAATTTCACCGCTGAGGCGCAGAGGTCGCAGAGATCAGAAAGAGGTAGTAATACTAAATAGTTGATTTTGTCGCTTCGCTCTTCTCCGCGACCTCTGCGCCTCTGCGGTGAATGCAGTAATCTCAGTAGCAATAAATTATATGCAATTCCCGGATTGGGCCTTGAAATTTGCGGTTTTCTCTGCTATAACATTCGGGTCAATATAAAGGTCTTGGAGATGGTTTTATTGCCAGTCGCCAGACCTTCCTATACTTTTATTGCGCGCTATCGGAGGGCATATGGCTTTCGAGGAAGAAAAAGAGACTGAGCAGGAGCCCGCGGAGCAAGACCTTGCCGGTCAGGAGCCTGAGGCTCAGGAAACAGGCGAAGAAGAAAAAAAGAGGAACTACTGGTGGCTTTCGCTGGGGCTTATGCTCTGCCTGCTGGCCGGCGGCGGCTATTACGCGCTGAGCGGCATGCGCCAAGCTGCCCATAAGCTGGCCGGCGGCGAGAATTATGACCAGTTTTCGGCCAACAGCTCCGTCTACGAGGATGGGTCGGCCGCCGTTAAAAACAAGGATTATTTCCCGCTGGACGAAGACGCCGCCCGGGCGCAGTCCGCGGCCGGGGCCGCGGGCGGCAGGATCAACTCCTCGCTGGTCCGCACGCGGCAGGAACTGGTAGCGGACGCCTCCGGAGCGCAGGCGGCGCCGGCCGCCGCGGTCCAGGACGCGGAGGAAACTCCCTCCGCCGGAAACGCCGCGCCCCCTGCGGCCCGGGGCACAATGGTAGAAAAGATGCAGGCCAGGGCCTTCCTGTCCGGCGGGCCGGGCAAGAGCGCCTCCTCAAAAGGTTCCTCTCCCGGGGTAACGGTGGCGCCCTTCCAGGGCGGCGGCGCCTCCGTTGGCAAGGCTTCCGAGCAGCGCGAAACGAGGGGCGCCCCTCCCAAACAGGCCGGGCGCGGCTCCGTGATGGATTCTCTTAAAGGCGCTTTCAAGGCCACTTTTTACGGCGCCCGCAACGCCTCGCATGACTCAGCCAGAGGCTGGGTAGCCAAGGCTTTCGACGGTTCGGCGGAGGCCACCACCGCCATAGAGTACGATGAGAATATGCGCGCCAAGCTGGATAAGATAAACCCCGACTCCATCCCCAAGTTCCTGCGCGACCAGGACGTGAGCGCCGCGGAGGCCAAGAGGCTGGAAATCTCGGATGTGGGCGCGCCGAAGATGGACAAGGAGGGCACTAAAGAGGCCCTGGCCGAGGATAAAGCGTACCAGGCAAAAAAGCTGGCCAGTGATTTTTCCTCCAGCATGATCAACGGCCTGTTCGCGGGCATCTCCGGCACCGGCTCGCCGGGAGGGGATGACCGCGCCGGTCCCGGTGCGCCCGAAGACCCGGAAGGCTTCGCTCTCTTCGCCGACTCAGAGGACGGGCAGTCCCTTCTTGACCAGGAACTCCAGGATTATATCGAACTTAACGGCTTTGGCGAGGAGTGCGGCTGTACGATGGAAGCAGCCTGCTGCTGCCTGGGCGGCGGGGGCGGCGAAGATGGCGGAGCCGGCGCCGACTCCGGTCTCTGGGCGGGGCCGGACTCCGGCGATTTCCCCAGCGGCGGGGACGGCTCGATGTGGGCTTAGGGATAAAATCATATAGTTACTTTAAAGACAGCCGGAGGCTGAGCTTTTATGTTTCTTAAGGCATAAATGAACAAAACAAGAGTTTTAGCCGCGGTTTTTGCGCTCCTGGCGGCTTGCGCTTACAAGCTTCCCGAGGCGGAGGTCCTGAAAATATTCGCGCGGCACAGTTTTAAGGAGCATTCACCAGAAAAATTGAGCGCTTTACTGAGGGGGAGCGGGCTTGCCGGCCTTAAGCTTGAAGATAAATACTCCGAAGTGGTGCTCTCGAAACGGCGGGTTAAAAAGTCTCCCGTAAAACCCGCGCCTTCGGCCGGTATGCTGGTAGGCGCCAAGGGCGGGGCCTACTACCTGCTGAGGGTTTTTAAAGGTTCTCCCGCCGAGGCGGCCGGGCTTAAGGACGGGGACAAGCTGCTGGCCGTGAATTCCTCAGCCCCCGGCTCCGAAGAGTTCTTTAAAGCGCTCTCCGGCAGCCAGGAATTCAGGATCAAGGCCGCCAGGCGCACTAAAGCGGGGGTTTCTGAATTCGAAGCCGAAGTTAAAGCGGGGGAATTCTCCCTGCCGCTTGTTTTCGGCCTTTATGAGCCGGAGACCAGCGCCGCTTTTGTGCGGATAGGGCTGTTTTTTGAGGATTCCGCCGCTATTGCGGCGGCCGGCCTGGGCGGGCTGCGGAGAAGCGGGGCTAAAAGCGTTATCCTGGACCTGCGCGGCAACAAAGGCGGCAGCCCGGAAGAGGCCGCGGCGCTGCTTAAGCTTTTTGCCTCAAAACCGGGGCCGGTGCTGGCCATAACCTCAAGACACACGGGCTATACCCAGGTTTTTGCGGCCGAGGCCAGGGGGAAGCTGGCCGGGACCCGGGTAGCCGTGCTTGTTGACCCGGCCACCTCAATGACCGGCGAAGTTTTTGCGGCCTCGCTTAAAGAAATAGCCGGCGCCGCAGTGATAGGCGGCAAAACCGCCGGCAGTGTCTCCATACAGCGGACTTTTGCCCTCGGCGAGGGGCGCGGCCTGCGGCTTACCGTCGCGCGGCTGGCTCCTCCGTCGGGGAGCGACCTTGAGGGGGCCGGGCTTGCCCCCGACAGCCCCGTCGATCCCGCCACTAGGAACGCCTGGTCCTCGTCGCCGGCCGACGCGCTGCTGAAGGACCCCGCCTACCTTCGTGCGCTGGAAATTCTTAAAAGCAAGACCCCTTGACAGGTCAAGAAATAGGTCTTGACAAGATAAAATTATCTGCTATAATATAATTGCGGAGCGGTGTAGCGGAGTGCCTCGCCCATCTGGCTTGGTAGTGTGCAGGTGCGGTGTAGTAGCAGCGGTGTTGCGGCGCAGTTGCTGTGTTGTTGCGGTCGCAGACAGACGCGGTGCGGTGTGAGCGCGGTGTGTGTCCCAGATGGGCGAGGCGTTTTCTTTGAAGTGCCGATAATAGCAAAGCCGGCTAAAGCCGGCGGCGCAAAGCTAAGACCCGCTAACTGCGCGGGGGTCAGGCTGCCGAAGGTTAAACCGTCCGGTCCGTGCCGGCGTAGAGTAACGGATTTAGGCCGTTTCTGCTGTCTTCGGGGTATTAGCTCAGCACCGGGTTAAGGCGAAGAGAGCAGAAGCGGCCCATTTTTGTATTATAATGATAGTGGTTCCTGCGCTTTATCCGGAGGATTTGATTGTGAGAAAATATCTGATCGCGGCGGCGGTACTGCTGGCGGCTCTGCCCTGTGCCGCGGAGCTGAAGGACGCGCCTGCCGCTGTGGCCGCTCTTAAGAGCGCTGCGGCCAAAGACCGCCTGGAGGCGATCTATTACCTGGGGGCGCAGCGCACGCAGGACGCTTATGCGGCCCTGGCCGACCATTTCCCGGTTGAGAAAGACGCCTACCTGCGCGTGCAGCTGGTGGAGGTGCTTAACGTGCGGGGCTCCACCTCGGCCTATTCCTGCGCCGCCGCGGCGGCGGGCGACCCGAACAAAGCGGTCAGGCAGGCGGCGGCTTCGGCCCTGGCCCCTAATGCCGGCGACGCCGTAGCCGATGGGAAACTGGGGGCCCTTGCCGCGGACTCTTCCGAGGAGGTGCGCCTCGCGGTGGTAACCTCGCTTTCAGCCGATACCAGCACTTCCGCCGTGTCCATTGTAGGCGCGGTGCTTTCGGACCGGAAGAGTACCTTGAGGGCCCGGCGCACTGCCGCCGGCGTTCTTTCGGGGCTAAAGACGCCCGGGGCCGACAGGGAGCTGCTTAAGCATCTTTCGGACGCGGATCCGGAAATAAAGGCCGCTGCCGCCGCGCGCAAACCCGCCAGGGCGAAATCCGGGGCGGTCCCCGGCAAGCCGGCCAAAGCGAGATCCGCGCCCGCCCCGGGCAAACCCGCCGGGACAAAGCCAGCGCCGAGGGGGTAAGGCGCCTGTTAGTTCAATTGCCTTGACCTGTCAATGGGTCTGGGTCTTGACAACGCTGGTTTATCTGCTATAATATATTGCTGTATGATTTTGATCCGATAATAGCAAAGCCGGTTAAAGCCGGCGGCGCAAAGCCGAGGGCCCGCGGGGGTTGCCTGGCTACCGAAGATAATTATGAAAGAGCGGTCCTGCGCCCTCTGTTATATGTTTTTAACCGCCGTTGCGGCTTCTGCCGTAGCGGTATTTTTATTTCCCGGCCGCGAAACAGGCATTTCATACGCGCGTAATCTTTCTTTAATATCATTTATATACTATAATTATATGGTACTGAACGACCCCGGCAATGAAAAAATATTTCTTGCGGGCCGTTCGTTGCCGTTTGGAAAAAAATAAATGGCGCTTAAAGGCAGTGATAAGATCATAATGACTGCGGCCCTCCCGGGCCGCGGCGTATCCTTTTGCCTGGGCGGCTTTTTGTCTTCAAAGTCAACAAGTAAGAAAGTAAGCAGCGTCCCCTGTTTACCGTTGGCTGTTTTTGCCGCGGCGCTGTTAGGGCTGTCCGGCTTCGCGGGGTTCGCCGGCGCTACGGCCTCGAAAGCGCAGGTTTCCTTTAACGTAACGCAGACGGCGCCGATGGTAACTTCCTGGTCGCCGGGCGACGGCAGCTGGTCGGCCGTGGACCTTGCCAGGGAACTGGCCGGGACGGAAGGCGTTATTTATTCGGCCAAGATTATCTCGGCGCCGCCGGACGGCCCGAGGCCGAATGAAAAGATCCTTGTGGTCATGCTGTTCGATTCCCTGGGTAATTACGGGCGCATCCTGGGCCAGGTTTATGACGGCGCCTCCTGGGGGAACGCGCAGATACTCCAGACCTTCGTGGACGCCGGCGGTATAGCCCCCCTGCTGAGAAGCCCTTTCGACCTGGCGTACGAGTCCCTTACAGGCTTGGGCGTAGTCGTTTTTTCCAACGGGGACAATAACGACACGACCGCCTCGGCCTGGGCCACCTGGGACGGGGCGGTTTGGACTTTGAAAGGGGATATGGCCGTGCAGACGAATACCAGCGGCCAGTATGTGCACTGGGTAAGGCTTGCAGCGAACCCCAAGCCGAATTCCCAGGAGATAATCGCGCTGATCGGAGACAACACGGCTGAAGGGTACGCCCTCAGGTGGGACGGCACTGCCTGGGGCAACTCCACGAACGTTACGAACAATACCATATTGCCTCAGAACTTTGAAAACGGCGCAAGCTACCGCTCTTTCGACATCGCTTATTCTTCCAAGACGAGCATCTGCTACATATTCGCCACCGGCACCAACGATGATACTATTCATACCGCCTATTGGAGCGGCGCCGCTTTCGCCGCAAGGACGGACTCGGCCGACATAGTTATTACAGCCGCCAGCTGGGTATGGCTCGAGGCGAAACCCGACCCTTCCGGGAATACTGATAAGATAGCGGTTTTTGGCCAAACATCCGGCAGGGCGGCGCTGGGCATATTCGCGGCGAACGCCTGGCCGAACACATGGGATACAAACAGTTTTGCAAACGCGACCAGATTTATGGCTTATCAGCCGACATTAGCGCTGGAATGGTACAGCGACGGCTCCGCCCTGCTCCTTGCGTATGTCACTGCCAACGTTACCAACCCGAAGTACAGGACCGTGATCATGCCGAATACCCTCGGCACGGAAGGCAACGCCAATAACGTGGGCGGCTCGCAGATAAACCTGCTTAAACTCTACAGGGAAACGGGCACGGCGGAGGTGGATAACATCCTGCTGCTGGCTTCCAACGACCTGGGCAAGCTGGTTTCGCAAAGGTGGACGGGCGCGGCCTGGGAAGGACAACAGGCGCTCAACGCCTACGCCACGTACGCCGCGAACCAGTATTACGATGTCTCCGACAATATGGCGGCCTACGGCGGCAACGACAACAGGGCCGGCTACAGGAACCTGGACCCGGACACTAAGGGCTGGGACCCGGCCAATTCTTACAGTATGGACATAGGCGGCTCGCCGAGGTATGTCAAGTTTCAGGCGAGCCCCAAAAGGAACGAGAAAACGATCGTTACGCTGGACAACCAGGGAGCGATAGCTTCCCAGATCTGGAGCGGGGCAAGCTTCGTCTCCTCGCAGACCATAACCACCACCATAGACGCCATAGCCACCAACGATTTTAAGCGCGGTTTCGATTTCGCCTACGAGACCAAGACGGGCGACGCCCTGCTGGTGTATTCCAACAACAGCACCATCCCGCAGTACAGGACAAAGCTGGACGGCGCCGCCGAATGGGGCGTGCAGATGCCGATAACCGGCTGGGCCGGCTCCGGCACCCCGCTCTGGATAAGGGTGGAGCCCAATCCGGACCCCGCTTCTTCCGAGGCTATGCTGGTCGTCATGGATTCCAACTTCGACCTGTTCGGCGCCGTCTGGGACGGGACGGGTTTCGTTTCGCCCCTCACGTTCACGACGACCCTGACCGGCCAGCTCTACGCCCAGAATTTCGACGTGGCCTATACCAACGAGCCTCACTATAAGGCCCTCGTGGCCTGGGGGGACGCCGCCGCCACGACCGTCCCCCGCTACCGTATCTGGTATTCCACCTCCGACACCTGGGGCGCACAGCAGACCGCCCCCGACCTGGATACGGGGAGCACCTTGGACAACGCGGTGTGGATAAAGCTGGCTTCGGACAGGTCTAACGTGGCCACGGGCGGCAGGATAGGCATGGCCGTAAACGACGGCGAGGGCGACCTGACCGCCATGATCTTCGACGGCGAGACCGAGGTCTGGGGCAGCCAGCTGATGAACCTGGAGACCGCGACGGTGGACCCCGACGCCAGCGCGCTTTATGATTACAGGCAGTTCGATATAGCCTGGGAAGGCGGCGGCGGCGATATGATAGTCTCCTACGCCGACGGCAACTGGTCTTTGAGGCACAGGGTTTACAGGACCGGCGTCGGCTGGGGCGCTGAAGTGGGCGATGACCCCTGCGGCGGCGTGCCGAGGTCGGTTTCCCTCTACCCCGACCCCAACGACCCGACCACGAACGAGCTGTTCGCCGCGGTGATCACCCACCTGGGCCAGGTAAGGGTCTATCACTGGTCCAACCCGGCGCTTCAGACCACCGCTTTCGATACGCCCTGGACACCCACGCTCTACGACGGTTATTACTGGCAGAATACGGCCAGGGTCGAGCCTATAGCCATGTGCTACGAGCGGGATTTCCTGCCCCCCGTTGCTTATATAGCCAATCCCGTGGTCGGCGGGCATTATATGGCGCTTACGCAGCTGGACGGCACAGCGTCGGACGGAGCGGGGTATAATGTGTCCGGGCTTAAGAAGGTCCAGCTATCCATAAAGGACCTGACTTATCCGACCACTTATTACAACGAGGGGACCGGCCTCTGGGTCGACAACCCCGGCGGCTATCTCTGGAACGACGCCACGGACCTGAGCCCCTGGAATACGGCCGGCTGGGGGAACATAGACGGCATCTGGAAGACCAACCACAAGTACAGGGTGTCCGCCAGGGGCATAGACATGGTCGGAAACGTCCAGACAGCGCTGACAGGCCTGGAAGTGGATGTCGTTTACGATACCGCCCCCCCCAGGAGCGGCGTGACCTACCCCACGGATGTTTCCGTCGTCTCGGCGAAAAGCTTCCTGAAGATAAACTACGCCAATACCTACGTGGTCGCCACCGGCACCTCCACCGACGTGGACGCGGGCAGGATAAAGAATGTAGTCGTGCGGCTGCAGTGCGCGGGCTCCCCGACCAAGCCGGGGCAGTACTGGGACTGGACCACCGAGACCTGGGAGGCCACCTACAGGGAAAAGGTGATAACCCCCGCCGACACTTTCAACTACAACTGGCAGGCCAATATAAGCACCAAGGCCTTCAGCGAGGACCAGACCACCTACTATATATCGGTACAGATCCAGGACAAGGCCGGCAACTGGCAGGCCGAGGCTTCCACCAACACCTTTGTCATAGACAACACCCCGCCGCAGACCTCGGTGACCTGGCCGGACCTGGACCCGGACACCGAACAGTTCTCCCCGGTGACCACGCTGACAGGCGGCACTTACGACGCTTTTAATATCTGGTCTTCCTCCATCGCCATCAGGAAGGGCAACTCTTACTGGGACGGCGACGGTTTCGATGTCCCGACCCCGGTCTGGCTCAATGCCGCCGGCACGCTTAACTGGACTTACCCGGCCGTTGAGAACAACGACAACGCGCAGTACAGAATATACGGCCGCTCAATGGACTATGCCGGCAATATTGAAACTACGGATATGGGCGCGCCGGACAGGACTTACATAATCGACACGAGTTCCCCGACCTCGGGGCTTACCGCGCCCGGGAATAATAAGTGGTATAGTTCACTGGGCGCTATTACCGGAACAGCCCGGGACGGGCCTGAATTCGGTTCCATTGAGAAACTGTATTCCGTCCGGATCGCCGTTAAAAGGCACTCGGACGGCAATTACTGGCAGCCCGGCTGGGACACGGGCGGGCCGCAATGGTATTATCAGGATACTCCCGCCACCCCGATAAAAACCGTAAACGCAAATTGGTCTACGTCTTTCACGGAATCCAACTGGGGTCTTGTTACAGGTTCTTCGTTTACCGTCTATTCAAAAGCGACGGACATTTCAAAGAAAAGCTTCGCCGAACCGGTCGTCAAACTTATAGAGCAGTCAAATCCGCCGCTCACTTTCAACCTGACCGCCCAGGCGACGTTCTACTGGGATGTCACGCTGCCGACTTCCGCCGTGACCAGCCCGGCGGCCGCGCCCGCGGATTATGTGAACCTCACCGGCGACTTTGCCGGTACCTTCGGCGACCTGGGCGCCGGCCTGGGCACCTCCGGCCTGGGCGGCGCCGGTATGGTGGAACTGCTGCTTGTGGACAAGAACACCGACGGTTCTCCGCCTTGGTACTACTACTCTGCCTTCGGCTCCTGGGAGACCTACCCCCCGGTAATCAGCGTCCCGCCGAACCCGGCCGTCGACACGCCCTGGCCTATGGCCACCAACATCTATACCAGTTCCTGGACCTGGACACACCCCACTCTTATCGCCAGCCACAAGTATCTACTGGTCTCAAGGGTCAGGGACTCGGCGTACCCCGGCAATTACCAGAACGATTTCACCACAACCCGCGCGTCCGTTACGTTCACAGCGGACGATACCGAGCCGGATTCCGGGATCACCGCCCCTAATGTCGCCTATTTGAACGGCAGCGCTCTTGTCTACCTATATGGTACGGCGGCGGACCAGCCCAGCCCGATAAACATCAAATACGTGGACCTTGAAATAACCCAGGTCGGCGCCCCGCCGACCTATATCCCGGCCAAAATATGGGGCGGCGCCCAATGGAACGACTACACTTCGCCTTACAACTCGTCTTTCAGCACTTTCACGCGGCTTGCCAACGGCGGCCTCGGCTTCACCAATACGTCGCTGCCGAATTGGGTTTCCACCGTGCCGGCCGGCATAGGCTGGCAGGAGAACACCTATTACAAGATAAGGGCCAGGGGAACGGACGTGGTGAACAAAGTGGAAAGCGACTGGACCGTAGATATAAACGAAAGGATCTTCCGCTACGACGTGTCCTGGCCCACGGCCGCGGTGGTCTATCCTTCGTCCATCAGCGTGCTTTCGGGCAACAGCTATATCAGGATGGACTATAGCCAGCCCGACTTTGCCATCAGCGGAACGGCCGTGGACACCGACCCGGGCCTGCTGCAGTCGGTGACGCTGCGTCTGCAATGCGCAAACTCGCCGACTTCGGGCAAGACCGGGAAATACTGGAACTGGACGACCAACCAGTGGGACACGCTGAAGACCGCCAGCAACAAGACGATAACGGCGCCGGACAACAACAGGAACTGGAACTGGTCCACCACGATAACCACCGGCGCTTTCATCGAGGACCAGACTACGTATTATATGATGGTGCAGCCGGCCGACCAGGCGGGCAACCAGCCGCCGGCCTTCGTAAGCAACACTTTCGTTATAGACAACACTACCCCGACCACTTCCATCTCCTGGCCCCTCACCGACAACAGCCAGTATTCGCCGGTCGCCAATATCGCCGGCGCGAGCGACGACGCTTTCAACGTAAGGTACGCCTCCATAGCTTTCCAGAGAGGGAGCCTGTACTGGGACGGCGGCAGTTTCGGCCTGTCCGATCCCAAGTGGTTCAACCTCGGCAACGGCTTGTCCTGGCAGTATCCGCCGCCGGAGAACGCCGATAACACGCTGTACAAGGTCTACACGCGCGTCTGCGATTATGCCGGCAACCTTGAGACCGCGGTCTCGCCGAAGCGGACCTATATCGTGGACACCACTTCGCCCACCACCGTCGTTGTAACGCCCCAGCAGGACCAGTGGTACAGCGCCCTTAATAACCAGCTTGCCGGCACCGCGCGGGACGGGCCTCTCAGCCCCCAATCCATAGAGAAGCTGGACAATATCCAGATAGCGGTACGCCGCCTCTCGGACGGCAACTACTGGCAGCCCGGCTGGAACACCGGTGTCGCCTGGAATAGCCAGTCCACGCCGGTCGGGACCATAAACTCCACCGGCACCATCTGGACCTACTCCATCAGCGACGCCGACTGGGGCGTGTCCGGGTCGTCGTACGCCGTGTTCGGCAAGGGCACCGACCTGAACACCCCCGTCAATCTTGTGGAGCAGGTAAATCCGCCTCTGGGCGGAACCACTTTCTACTGGGACGTGACCCCGCCCACCTCCACCATAAATTTCCCGATGCACCTGGGCGTGAGCGGCGTGAACCCGCTGTTTCACGGAACCTACTATGACAAGCATTCCGGCCTCGGTCCCGTTGTCGGCGGCGCGGTAAAGATAAAATTATACGCCAAAACGGGAGTCGAGACCGGGAAATTGTATTATGGCGGCTCCTGGCAGACCGGGACGCCCGCCTACTCCGACCTGCCCGACGCGCTGATCTGGGAGTCCTCCTGGACCTACCAGCTGCCGATAAGCCTTGAGACCGGCGCGAGTTTCCTGCTGGTGAGCGTGGCCAAAGACAGGTCCGTGCCCGGGAACTACCAGTCCGTTTTCACGATCGGCGAGTCCTCCAATTCCTTCGTCGTCGACAATACGAAGCCCAATTCTTCCATTACCTGGCCCATAACCAATTTTGTTAATGACCTGACCCAACTGGCCGGCAACGCCTCCGACTCACCGCAGTCCGGCCAGATCGCACGCGTGGAGCTGGAGCTGGTTTACCCTTCGGATACCCCCCAGTGGATCTGGGACAACAACGCCTGGGTGGCCTACACCGTTAGTTTCTCAACATTCGTCACGGCCACCGGCGGCTACCCAAACTGGACCTATACCGTCCCGGCCCTGGTCAAGGCGGAGTCCAGGCAATACAGGCTCAGGGCCAGGTCAGTGGACACCTCGGGCAATGTGGAAACGTTATTTACTAACGGCGTGAACGAAAGGTCGTTCCGCTTCGACATTTCTTTCCCTACTTCCACCCTGGTCAACGTGGTCGAGAACAGCGTTTCCAAACCGCCGTCGGACATATATTTCCGCGATATCGCCGAGGTCAACGGCGCCATGCAGGATTATCCGTCGCCTCCCGACGGCAGCATCGGCGG
>JAUSCK010000033.1 GCA_030651035.1 Elusimicrobiota bacterium | reverse complement strand
CCCGCCCCACCCGGTCGGACCAATGCAGAGCCGGGCCCCGCGAGGTAAGACGGACCAGCAACGCGACCAGCAGCATAGGTACGCCGAAAATCAGCAACGCGACAAAAGATCCCCCGATATCGAAGATGCGCTTCATGACCCCGACGCTCTCTGTTTTTCCCCGCATATACCATTCCGCCGTTTCTTTTAGCCCCTCGGCCATGGTAAAAGGCGGTTTCCAACCGAGCTCCTTCCGGATCTTACCGTCATCCACGGAAAGAGACCCTAATAAACGGTCCGCGGCGGCTGTCCTGCCGATAAGGCTCGCGGCAAGACGCAGCAGTGCGGGCGGGAACGGGAACAAGCGCGCGGGCCGGCCCAGGGCGCCGGCTATCCTCCGGATAAGTTCCGGTGTGGAGACGTCCTCACCGTCGCGTACTAGGAATGTCCTCCCGGCAGCCAGCGGGTGCACCGCGCAAAGAACAACCACATCTATCAGGTTGCCCAGATATACCAGACTGCGCGTGTTATTAACGCTGGCAAACGGCAATGGCAGCCCCTGTGCCGATATCCCTATTAACCGGTAAAAATTGGCTTTAACCCCGGGGCCGTACACCAGCGGCGGCCTGAGGATAACGACCTCAAGCCCGGTCTCGCCGGCAATTCGCTTCAAAATTTCTTCCGCCTCTGATTTGCTGACACCATAAGGGTCCAGGTGCGCGGCTTCCACCCCATGTGCTTTAACCGAACTTAAAAAAACCAGGCGCTTCACCCCGTTCGCGGCGGCCATCCGTGCCAGCCTCCCGGTCCCGTCAACATTTACGCGGCGGTAAGCCGCCAGCGGTTCTTCAGCCTTCTCATCCATCACATGGACCCGGGCGGCCAGGTGGATGATGATATCTATCCCCGCCAGCGCCTGTGTCCAGTCGGTATCCGGCCCGATGGAATCTATCGGAACGACTTTGGTCCCCTCCTGAAAGTTGCCGGCAGGCCCCTCGCGCCATACCGCGGCGCGCACCAAAGCGCCGTCCGCCGACAGCCTGGCGCAAAGCGGCCTGCCTATAAAACCCGTAGCCCCGGTCACTAATATGTTTGACATGGAGAAAGTCTTTTACTAACTATCTAGCCCGGGCGTTGGAATAGCTGAAGGAATTTGGAAAAATATTTTAAATAAACTTTAAATATATTCGTTTCCACCCCGTTTTCCCTGCAGGCACGCACAATTTCCCTGTTCAAAGTGATATTGCTTTTGAAATTCTTCGTGCTTACCCCTCCGCTGCGCATTTTAACGATAACCTTATGCAGATACCGGTGAGTTATTTTGAATTTAGCATAAAATCGAACAAGCAACTCATAGTCAGCCGCGATCAAGTAATCATTTTTGTATAACCCATGTTTATCATAAACACTTTTTCTGAAAAAGCAGGCAGGATGCGCCGGCATCCAGCCATAGGCGAATTTTGACACATTAAAAGCGGAAGAATCGTAATATCGCACCACCTTCTCAATATTCTCCCTCTCAACATAAACCAGGTCTGCGTAAACGGAGTCCACCCCGGGTTTAAATTCCTCTACTATGGCGCCTACGACATCCTTGTCGACATACAGGTCGTCAGCATGTAAAAGCCCCACGATTTCGCCGGTTGCTATACGGACACCTTTATTTATCGCATCGTACATTCCATTATCCGGCTCAGAAACGACTTTGGAAATCCTGTTTTTATATTTATTTATAACCTCCAAAGTTCCGTCAGTGGACCCGCCATCGATAATAATGTATTCGATATCTTTGTAACCCTGCCCTAAAACGCTTGTTATGGTGTCTTCAATCGTCGCTTTTGCATTGAGTGCTACGGTTATGATTGAGACACGCATTGGATTTGGAACCCTTTGAGAAAAGAGGGGCCCGGAGACCCTCTTTCCCGCACGCACATCGTTAATAAAACGTTCCCATTGCTTACTTAAAATCTCTATATTGAAATTTTTTCTGACTCCGGAATAGGCATTCTCCCGTTTTTCCTTAATGAGCGACCTGTTGTTCACAATACTGGTTAGGATATTTTTGAACTGCGATTTTATTTCTTCAATATTATTTTTATCATTAAGCCTGTCTAAATAATCAGGCCCCTGAAGCTGATCCAAATTATCGTATTTGGAATTATTAACTATCCACCCGGCATCAGATTGCCGGATCACCGAGGCCAGATCCGACCAAGCGGGACAAATCCCGATTATTGCCATTCCCCCGGCCATCATCGCATACGTTCTGCTTGGCAAACAGACACTCGCTCCACCGGGGGACAACAAAACCAGCCCGACATGAAAACCGGCGACATCTTCTCTCCATTTTTGACTGGGGACCGCCGGCCTGATGTTAACCCTGTAGCCCTGAAGGCAATTCTCTAAAAATTCAGCCTTAGCGCCGCTGACATAAAAATTAAACTCGATAAGATTTGATAATTCGGAATTTAACACATCTTTGACGCACTCGACCATCGAGGCAACATCATGCATATGACCCAGCTGACCGCCGTAATGGATGATTATTTTCTCACCGGAGGGCAACGGGGCAAATGGCGACCTGTATAATTCGAGATCGGTGGAAATATCGATTGTCGCTTCCAATTCCGGCACGCCCCATCGTAGATCCGCATGCTTTCGTAAAAAGTCTCCAAGGTACACTGTCCCATCACAAACACGTTGGCTCTTTTTTGCGATCAGCCCGATAAGCCTGGACACCATCTTGTCTTTTTCAATAGTACCAGCGACCTCGATCGCGTCAGGGAAAAGGTCATACAATAAATGTATGACCTTGATATCCCGGAAACAAACCGCCAGCTTGGTCAGCAAGGGGGCATAAAAAGGATTGCTGGATACGACAAAAACACTTCCTTTTTTACTGAAAAGCGCTTTACAAAACAGCATCGCAGGATAAACGAAGTACATTTCCAAACGCAGCCATATTTTTTTAAAACCAGAAAATTTGGCTAAGGTCCTGTACCTTTTTTCCGAGATCAGATAAACGGGCGCCACATCATATCCGGCAGTCGCAATCGTTTTCTCAAGAAAGAAAAAATAATCCAACCCGACACTGCTGCATACATAGAGATTTATTGTTTCTCTCTTTCTATCCATGATCTGTGTATTTCCTCAAATATTGTCTGTAATGGTTTTGTGATGCCCCAATTGGGATAATGAGCTTTCATTTTTCGCAGATCACTATAGTAGCAGATATGGTCGCCGATACGGTTTGCCTCATTATATTTAAACCTCATCCGCCGGCCGCTGATAGCAGAAATGGTGTCGAACGCCTCCAATATTGAGCAGGTGTTGTCTTTTCCTCCCCCTAAATTATACACTTCGGCGACACGTGGCGAATTTATAAACTCTTCTATAAACCTTGCCACGTCATAGGAGTGTATATTATCCCTTACCTGCTTCCCTTTATATCCGAATATGGTGTATTCACGCTCTTCTAAATTACATTTCACCAGGTAACTTAAAAATCCATGCAGCTCGACCCCGGTATGATTCGGGCCTGTTAAACATCCGCCGCGCAGGCACGCCGTAGGCATGTTAAAATATCTCCCGTATTCCTGAACGGAAATATCCGCGGATACTTTTGAAGCCCCAAACAGTGAATGTTTAGTCTGATCTATCCTAAATGTTTCATCAATACCATGTTTAAAATTCAGGTCCGCATAATCCCAACGCTTTCCCAATTCGGCCATTTTTATCTCATTGGGGGCATCGCCATATACTTTATTGGTCGAAAGATGCACGAACGGGACGTCCGTTCTATATCTTCTGACAGCTTCCAGCAAGTTGAACGTGCCGACCGCATTAGTGTCGAAATCATCAAAAGGGATATCAGCCGCACGGTCATGACTTGGCTGCGCCGCAGTATGGACGATTGCATCCGGCTGGACAGTCGCTATTAATTCAAGCACGCCTGTTCGGTTCCTAATATCCAGCTCATGGTGACTAAACCGCTTTATTTTTTCTTCTAATCTGCGTTGGTTCCATCTTGTGTCACCGCTCGGGCCAAAAAAAGCCGCTCTTTGATTATTATCGACCCCATGTATCTCCCAGCCCAGGTCAGCAAAATGCACACACACCTCTGAGCCGATCAAACCTGAAGAGCCCGTGACTATTATTTTTTTCATAATTTACCTGTCGATTTGTTTAGCGAAGCTACGAGATAATTACCTATCGCGAGCAGGTCCATCCCTACGCGCTGGAAGCAGTCTATCGCTTGTCCGGGGGTATTCACTATCGGCTCGTTCTCATTAAATGAAGTGTTGAGAACGATAGGAACCCCGGTGAGTTTTTCAAAAGTCTTAATAAGGCGGTGATACCTCGGGTTCATGGCCTCTGTAACGGTCTGCAGGCGGCCGGTCCCGTCCAGATGAGTCACGGCCGGGATAAGTTTCCGTTTATCCTCTTTTATCATGTAGACTTTTTCCATGAAAGGCACCGGATAAGGCGCGTCGAACCATTCCCCCGCAGCCTCAGCCAGGATAGACGGCGCGAACGGCCTGAAATTTTCCCTGCGTTTCACACGGGCGTTCAGGATATCCTTCATTTCGGCACGGCGCGGGTCTACAACGATGCTCCGGTTGCCAAGCGCCCGGGGGCCCCACTCGGTGCGCCCCTGGAACCAGCCGGTTATCTTTCCGTCGGCCACGGCCTTGGCAAAAACCGTGAAAAGCTCATCGTCCGTAAGCTTGGCATAGGTAACGCCTTTCTCGTTCAGCACCTTCTCTATTTCTGCGTCATTATATTCAGGGCCAAGATAAGGCCTATCCATTACATAAGTCCTGGGATGGCCAAGAGTCTCGTTCCAAAGCCAGTAAGCCGCGCCCACGGCCGTGCCGGCATCGTAGGCGGCAGGCGGTATATAAACCTCTTTGAACTTTGTTTTTTCGAATATCCTGCCGTTCGCCAGGGAATTCTGTATGCAGCCCCCCGAAAGGCAAAGGTTCGGAACCTTGTACTTGTCGTAAGTTTTATTGAGCAGGTTGAAGAAAGCTTCCTCATACATCGCCTGCATCGAGGCGGCGATGTTGGCGTGATGGTCCGTCACCGGCTCGTCCTTGCCGCGCAGTTTCCCTAAAAGATCGTTCAGTTTATCCGCGAAGATGGGCGCGATGGAGGGAGAGCCCTCGCTCCAGGTCATTTCTACACCCTTCGAATCATGGGTGAAGTAAGCGGAATCCAGTTCAAAAAGCCCGTTGGGCTTAAGCTTCACTATTTTGCGCATCTCCGCCATATAAACGGGCTTCCCCATGGCGGAAAGGCCCATAACCTTGTATTCATCCCCGTAATGAGGGAAGCCCAGGTACTGGGTCAGGGCGGTGTAGAAAATGCCAAGCGAGTGAGGATAATAAACGGCGTCCTTAACCGTAAGCTTATTGCCCGCGCCCAAACCGCGCATTGTGCTGACAAAATCGCCGAAGCCGTCCACCGAAACGCAGACCGCACGTTTGAAAGGTGAGACAAAATACGAACTGGCCAAGTGCGCCCTGTGATGCTCGATATTTTTCACTTTGGCTTTGATCAGGTGTTTATCTGCCCCAAGGGCCTTACAAAGTTCGGTCTTTATATCGCCCACCTTGGAGGCATTGGAAAGCCTGCCCCGGACAAAACTTAGACTGGGGCGTTTGGACATTAACTTAAAAAGTTTTTTATCGAGATGGGCGAAAGGATTCCTGCCTATGGCGATATAGTCCACGTCTTTAAACTCTAAATGTGCGTAATCAAGACACCATTTCACGGCCTCGGCAGGAAGGCCGGCCCAATGCTTCTGCCTACGGATACGCTCCTCTTCCATGGCGCAGACCAACTTGCCGTCAACTACGAGACAAGCGGCAGAATCCCCGTGATAAGCGTTAAGCCCGAGTATTATCATTGGTTTTGTCCAGCCCCGATCAGATCTTTAATGACCGGAAAGGATACGATCATAGATCCCGCTTAATTCAGCAGCCACTCTTTCCCATGTATACTTTCTCATTACCAGACGTTTCCCATTCCCCCCCATCGTCTCGCCAAGCCCGGGAGTCCTTAATATCTTATTCATCGCCGCCGCAAAGGGAACAGATTCAGGCGGACACACAAGCCCGGCCTCGGACTCCAGAATATCTCCGGCTATATCCACCCCATCGCTGACAACAACAGGACAGCCGGCCGCCATTGCTTCAGCCACGGAGATGCCGAAATTTTCCCGAAAACTGGGAAGAACGAACAATTTAGCGGCGGAAAAAGCTTCCAGTTTGGCTTCCCCCAAAAGAATACCCGTGAAGGTAACCCGAGACCGGAGCCCCAGGTCATCCACCATGCGTCGTAATGCAACGATATAATCCGGAGCGCCAGTCCCGGCAATTACAAGATGGGTAGCCGGGGCGGCTGAATGAACGGCGTTAAAGGCTTGTATGGCTATATCGGGCCGCTTTTTAGAATGCAGCCTCCCCAAAAAAAGGATAATCTGCCTGCCGG
>JAUSCK010000029.1 GCA_030651035.1 Elusimicrobiota bacterium | reverse complement strand
GGCCCCGGCCGTGCTGGTTTCCTTTGTTTTTGTCGAGTTCATCATACTGTCGCTGATGGGCAGGCACCAGTACGGCTTCGACCCGCTGCTGGTGATCCTTTTCGCGGTCTGCGGCACGCTGCTGCTGGCCGGGAATTAGCTGGCGCAGATACTGCTCTCCGAAGGCATAAAGGCAGCGAGGCTGTGGCTGTATATCTCGCTGGGTTCAGGGCTGCTTAATTTTACGGCCTGCCTCATCCTTGTGCCGAAGCTCGGCGTGGCGGGGGTAGCCGTCTCTTTTATACTGACCTACTCGACAATAATAGGCTGGCTCTGGAAGCTAAAGGATTCATACCTGTCCTCCGGAGAACACTGACCCCTCTGTCGCGGCCTCTTCTTGCTTTAGCCGCCGCCGAAATGGTTCAATTCAATCGGTAAGATGAACCCTGAATGAAAGTAAACATCGTCTCTTACGAAGACCCCGGCCTGTGGATCTTCGGCAAATTCGCAAAAAAACTCCACGAGGAGGTTTCGCGCGCCGGCGTACAATGCGCCCTCTCCCGCGAGCCCGACCCCGCCGCCGACATAAACCACCACATCAGCTATATAAACTACCGCGGCGAAGCCCGCGGCGCCGACACGCTGATGATCACCCACGTGGACACGCTGCACAAGCTCCAGATGCTCAAGGGGCAGCTGGCCAAGGCCGCGATGGGGATCTGCATGTCGCGCGAAACGCAGCAAAAGCTGGTCTCCTCCGGCCTGCCGGCGGACCGGCTCTGCTACATAAACCCCGCCCACGACGGGGTTATAAAGCCCCGGCCGCTGGTCCTCGGGATCACCTCGAAGGTGCACGCCGACGGGCGAAAGGGCGAGGAGACGATAGCCGCCCTCTGCAAAAAGATCTCGCCGCTGGATTTCCGCTTTATAATAATGGGCGCAGGCTGGAAGGAGACGGCGGAAAAAATGCGCGCGCTCGGCTTCGGCGTGGATTACTACGGCGACTTCGATTACGGCAAATACACAGAACTAGTCCCGTCCTTCGACTACTACCTCTACATTTCGCACGACGAGGGCTCAATGGGCTTCCTGGACGCGCTCAGCGCCGGCGTACAGACCATGGTCACGCCGCAAGGCTACCACCTCGATGCCCCGGGGGGCCTGACGCTCCCAGTGAACGACGCCGAGGAGCTCGCGGTAGCCTGCCTTGCGATAGCGGCCAAACGCCGCGCCCTGCCGCAGTCGGTGGCTTCCTGGACCTGGCCGAATTACGCCCGCAAGCACATAGACCTGTGGCACCGCCTGCTGGAAGGCCCCTCCGCGCCCAGGCTCCCGGGGGAACCGTACCCGGACGGCACGGCGTCGCTCTATACGGCGGAGAACGCCCCCGCTTTTACCGCGGCGGAGGCCCTGGCTTACAAAGCTTCTCTTTTAAAGAATTCCGCAAGGACTTTTTACAGCTATTTCCCCGAAGGCAAAATAAGCGTCCCCCTCCTGTACGGCAAGGCGGTTAAGCTGGCAAAAAGATTGCTGGGGCTCCAGGACGGCGGCGGCGTTACGCCTTAAAACTGAATTTCTTAGTCCTCTTTAAAGAGCGTTCCCTCTCGCTCCTCTGTAAAAAATACATGATAACCTGGAAAGGCACGATCTCCAGGATGAACTTCTTGATGCGTGAGACCAGAGGGTTCGCGCTTTTGGGCCTCTGCGGCAGATACACGACTTTCTGTATGGGGACGAGCAGCCGCTCAACTTTTTTTACCTTGCGGGCGAAAAACAGCAGGTGAGGCGTATAGCGGCACTGGTCGCGGTCCGCCAAGGCATGGCGGGGCCCGAGCGCCTCGAAGTTGTATTCGTAAACTTTATTGAGCGCAGCGTAAGGCAGATACCTGTCCCACATCACGATATAACCTTTCAGGTCCTCAAAACCGTTTATTGAATAAAAATCGAACAAAACCTGGGGATTGATGGAGAAGTACCCGCCGTTATAACTGTAGATGGGAACCTCGTGGATCACCACGCCGTTAATGGCGAGCGAGTTCACAATGTTAGTGAAGCAGGTTTTTACGTCGAAGACATGCTCGGTGGTTCCGGGGTCCAGCACGCACTGGAATTTCCCCTCCAGCTCCTTTGGGAAAGGCTGGTTCATATCGTGGTAGATATCCGGCTTCAGCGTACAGCCCGGGATATCCGCCGTGGTCACGTCCCTGAAACCGAGCGTATTAAAAAAAGTTTTCGCGTCGACGAAGCCCATCCTGCCGGAGACCGCCGCGTTCTCCTGGACCGCCCCGGGCAGGGAATATGTTTTCAGCCACGACTTCAATTCCGCCGGCGTAGCGTAGACGTCGGGAACGCCCAGCGCGAGCAGCGGCCCGGAAAATTTATAATGCCCGTGCTCTTTAAGTATCAGGTTGACTACGGATTTAATTAAAGCCATGTTTGGTCCGGGTCCCCGAGGGAGCCCTTTTTTTCCTGATTGTCAGGGGCCGGGCTTCAGGCAAGCACCTTAACGACGGCGTCAGCGGCCTGCTCTATCTGCTGCGGCGTAATTGCGAGGCCCGAAGGCAGATACAGGCCGTTGGCGGCTATCCTTTCCGTCACCGGGTACCGCTCGCCCCTGAACAGCCCCATGTCATGAAAAACCGGCTGTTCATGCAGCCCGAGAAAGAACGGGCGGGTTTCCACGCCTTCAGTGGAAAGAAGTTTGGCGAATTGGACCGCGTCCATGCCGCGGGAACCGTCCAGGACCAGGCCGTACATCCAGTAGACGTTCTTCGCCCAGTCTTTTTCCACGGGGAGGGTCAGCCCTTTCACGCCCTTGAGCTTCTCCTGGTAGGCGCGCGCCATCGCGCGCTTCTTTTTGAGGAATTCCTCTATCTGCTCCATCTGCGCGAGCGCCACCGCGGCCTGCATGTTGGTTATCCTGAAATTATGGCCCAGCTCGGTGTGAAAGAACCGCCTTTCCGGGCGGAAGCACAGATTGCGCTGGGCCTTGAGCCTTTCGGCGTAAACCGGGTTGCTGGTAAGCGCCATGCCGCCCTCGCCGGCGGTAATGATCTTGTTCGCATAGAAGCTGAAGCAGCTTATATCCCCGAAGCTCCCGCACTTGCGGCCTTTGTATTCGGCGCCGTGGGCCTCGGCCGCGTCCTCTATTACCGCCAGGGAATGTTTTTTCGCCAGCGCGAGGATCGGGTCCATGTCGCAAGGATGGCCGTAGATGTGCACGGGCATTATAGCGCGGGTCTTCGGATTTATTTTAGCTTCGATGGCGGCCGGGTCCATGGTCCACGTCTCGGGGTCGCAGTCCACCAGGACGGGCTTCGCCCCGTTATAAACAGCTGCGAGCGCGCAGGAGATGATGGTAAAGCTGGGCATGATTATCTCGTCGCCCGGCTTAAGTTCCAGCGCCGCGACCGCGGCCTGGAGGGCCACCGTCCCGTTGCACATCGAAACCCCGTGCTCCATGCCGCAATAGGCGGACCATTTCTGTTCGAACTGCTCTATAAAGCGCCCGGCCGACGAGATCCAGCCCGTCTTTATGCACTCGGTGACGTACGCGAGCTCGTTCCCCTTAAGCAGCGGTTCGTTCACTGGTATCATTTCTCTATTCCTTTAAAAACTTCTTTGTCGCTGTCATGGCCGGAATACGGCCCCTGCTTGACCTCTATCAGCACCGAGTCTTCAAGCATCTTGAACCCATGCCCGCCGGCGCACAGGAAGATCAGGTCCCCCGCCCGGAGCTCGCGGGAGCAGATGTAGTCTTTTCCGGTGGTGTAAAAGTTCACGGTCAGCTTCCCGCTTTTCACAAAAAGGACTTCCTGCGTCAGCGTTATGTCCCGGTGAACCACTCGGTGGAAATGGGCGGCGATAATGCCGCCTTTCTTGTGAGGCAAAAACCCAAGCTGCTGCGAAAATTCCGGCTGGCCGAAAAAAGTTATCTTATCGGCGGCGTAGCCATCGCGGAGTATGATGCTGAGCAGGAGGCCTTTATGGCGGACTTCTTCCGTCAGCTTTTCCGGGCGTGCGGAGAGCTCCGCCCGGGCGCGGCATATCACGGCCATGTTCCAATCCTTGTCGGCCAGTTTCCCGCCGAATTCGGGGAAGGGGCAGAAGGCTATTTCGCCGAAATTGGAAGTTTCAAGATAATGTTTCAGCTCCTGCGGATAAAAGAACCTCATCAGGTGGGATTCGGCGGTCTCGGCGGTTTTTTTGCCGGCTATCTCCCTGACAAGCCTGAAATCCGTCCGCACCGTGTTCCCCATCGTGTCGAGGGCGGGGGTCGTATAGCGGATCAGTTTTTCTCCGGGTCCGGCATTTATTCTCCTGACGCGCTTGCCCGGCTTCTGCGTCAGCACGGCGTTCCCGTTCCAGCAGTCGAAAATGAACAGCCCGTTATCGCGCAGGTTCAGGCGGGCGGACGCGCAGGCGCCCGAAAGAGCCGCGTTGGAGGTCTGGTAGCCCATCACCGCGAACATCGAGATCACCGCGTCGAATTTTTTGCCCAGGTTAAGGCGGGTTATATCTCCCTTTACCAGTTCAAGCGGGAGCCCCGCTTTGGCGGCTTTCCGCCGCGCCAGCGCCAGCATGT
The DNA here is from genome assembly GCA_030651035.1 of Elusimicrobiota bacterium. GTDB lineage: Bacteria > Elusimicrobiota > Elusimicrobia > Elusimicrobiales > UBA9959 > UBA9959. Next base: position 3,673 of record JAUSCK010000029.1, on the reverse strand, counting down.
TCCCGGAAATGTCCACCCCGGTAACCTGGTAGCCCCGTTTCGCCAGTATAAGCGCGTGATTGCCGGTGCCGCAGCCGAGGTCGAGTATGGTTTTGACCTTTACCGGGCCGGATTTGAAAGCCGCCTCCAGGAAATCGCATTCCCGCTCATAGTCCTTGGCCTGGTACAGGCAGTCGTAGCTGCAGGAATACTGTTTGCCGAAATTTTTCATATGTTTTATAGCCCGATAAATAGTAAAAAACAGCCCCGGCACCGGACGGGCTCCCGCCCGGGCCCGGCTCGCCTATACATTATCAAATTATTCGTAATTCATGATAGCATGGTAAAAAATTGCCCCGGCTCCCGGAGAAGGATCATAAGGGCGGATACAATTCGGCGCAGCTGCGGCACAGCCTGTTGGAAACATTATTCGAAAGGAATTCTTTGCGCAGGCTCTGCATCCGTTCGCCGTTCCAGATCTCCGCCAGGGACTGTTCCTTCACGTTGCCCAAAACGTATTTCTTGTCGTAATCAAAACAGCAGGGCAGGACATCCCCGTCCCAGGCCACTGTCATATGCCGCCACGGGCTGAGGCACCCGACCGCGCTGTGCAGCTTGCGGGATTCCCGGCTGTCGCGCCCTGTTCCCGCCAGGGCGTTCACATCGGGCGCCTCTCCGTCCCAGGTCACGAACGTCTTGCACTTGAACTCGTCGATGCCCGGGACCTGGGCCCAGAACCGCCGCATGACCTCGATGCTCTCCTGGTTCTCTTCGAAATCAATCATTGAAAGAGAAACCCTGGCTGCGCTCTTCAATTCGAGCTTTAATTTCAAAAAAGCCAGCAGGTTCTTTTTGGACGGCTCAAAAGCGTTCTTAACGCCCCGGATCCTCTCAAAGCTCGCGTCATCGTGCCCGTCGAGAGAAATGTACAGGACGCGGATCCCCGCTTCGAGGAGATCCCGCGAGACCTCCGGCGACAGCAGGAAAGGATTGACCGATAAAGAAGCCTTAACGTTCCTGGAGACCGCATAACGGATAAATTTCCCCAATTCGGGATGCAGCAGGCTTTCGCCGAAATGGTGAAGCCAGAAATTGTCGGTCGCCGCGCCCGCGGGGTTGGCCGCGGCATATTGGTCTGCGATCGACTTGAAGACGGCGAATTCCATGAATCCCTGCGCCCGCGTCATGTTCCTGGTCCTCGGGCACATAACGCATCTCATCGGACATTTGTTAGTCAGTTCGACATTGGATATCCCGAAGGGCTGTTTTGAAATAAGCCCTCCCTGCGCCGCCCGGGAGTTCCTGTCACGGTTCCAGATAAGGAGTTTCCGGAGAATAACGTTATGCCGCGCCTGACTTCTCACATAGTTTTTAAAGGTATCAATAAAACGCATGAGAACCTCCTTTCACAAGGGCCACCGCCCGCTGAAAATACGGGCGGGCTTTATTTTTTGGTTATTTTTTCCACTATTTTTTTACAGGCTGTCTTCAGCTCTTTGGAGTTCCCGGCATCGGCGTCGTAAGACGCGATTATTTTCCCGGTTTCCACGTCCACCACGTTCACCGTAATGTAGTAGGTGTCCAAAAGCTTTGAGAGCGAGCCCACAAGCATCTGATTAACACTAAGCAGTTTACCCATTTCCACGGCGCATTGCTGATCGGTGCAGCCGCTGTTCTGGAACTTTTGCTCGGCCAGGACGGTATCCATATTGTTCCTGTCCATGACACTGACCTGTTTTGTCGCAACCAGCGCGGTCCTTAAAAAGTCAGCCACTATGGAGGCGTCCGCCTGCGACACATTCTTGCCGGTGAACTCCGCCACGGCCACATTTATCCCGCCCGATGTTGTTTTAACCTTGGCAGGTGAGACTACGGGGCCTCCCGCCGGGACCGCATCAGGCGCCCGCGGCGCGATCTTTTCTTCAACAGGCTGCCTCGGCTCGGCCTTTTCTTCAACAGGCTGCCTCGGCTTGCTCCACTTTTCAACTGCACCAAGACGAGTAGACCCGAGAGCGGCGTAACTCGTCCATATTCCGTTGCCATTCATCGCGGCTACCCTGGCGTAATACGGAATACCTGGGGACAATCGCGTGAAAACCGCAGACGTGCTGTAAGTATCAGAAGACGCCGCAGACGTGAATTCCCCGGACGCGGATAGCTGGGCCCGGTACAGGGTGCCTCTGGGGTTCCCGTTCGCGCGCCATTGCAAAGCCAACGAGGACGAGCCTACAGGAGTGAACACGGGCGAACCGGCGGCAGGCAGAGCCGCCAATGTGTAGGTTGAAACCGCAGGGCTTTCAGCAGTTTCCACTCCGCTCGCATCTCGGGCCTTGGCCTTGAAACCATACAAGGTGTTCGGCGTCAGGCTGGTAAAGGCCGAAGCCACGCCGGGGTCGTACGCCTCATTGGTATCGAGATAACCGTCAGCACCGCTATACCCCCCCACGGCATACAGTTTGCCGCCGATCACCCCTGCGGACAATGCGCTCCGGGGCGTAGGCATTCCCGCCTTTATACTCCATGTGTTGCTTGCAGGGTCATACTCCTCATTAGCGTTCACATGAGCCTTGCCTGAAACAGGATTTATCTCTCCGCCAACGGCATACAGCTTACCGCCTATCACTCCGGTCGTGAAATTACCGCGAGGTGTAGGCATTGCCTCTTTTGTGCTCCAAGTGTTAGAAATGGGGTCATACTCCTCGTTAATAGGCGTGTCCCCGCCCCCGGAGAGCGCCCCCCCCACCGCGTACAGCTTGCCACCGATCACTCCGGCCGCCAAATAATACCGGGCCGTTGACATTGGGGCTTTTGTCTTCCACGTATTTAATGCGGGGTCGTATTCGAAGTTGGTATTAACTCCGTTACCCAGATAAGCCCCGCCCGCGGCATATAGCTTGCCGCTTATTACACCGGCGCAAAAGCCATCTCGCGCTTCCGGCATTCCCGCTTTTGCGGTCCAGGTATTCATTTCGGGATCATATTCCTCGTTGGCATTCAGGTAACGGCCATTATGTCCGCCTACGGCATAAAGTTTCCCGCCTATCACGCCGATGGAGAACTGCTGCCGGGCGGTCGGCATTCCGGCTTTTATAGTCCACGCATCGGCAACCGGGTCATACTCCTCGTTATTATCTAAATAACCGGCGTTCCTCCCCCCCACCGCGAACAGCTTCCCTCCTATTATTCCTGCCGACGGATTCCACCGGCCCGTAGGCATTGCCGTTTTTGTGGTCCATTTATTTCCGTTCCGCCAGGCTGAATAGGTCCCGTTCTTGGCCACGGCTACTCCAGCCAGACCTGTTTCCAGCCCGCTGAATGCTGGCGTAGCGGCATAGCCGGATGCCACTATTGTAGTGCTGGAAACCTCGTCAAATACAATACCTGTCGGCGTTTCAATCGCATTCCCGCTTTGGGCAGCCAGAGGCAAAAAAAAGCAAAAGGCCGAAAAAACCTTGAAACATTTGATTTTCATTGGCATCACCCCGCTGCTTTCCCGGTCTGCCTGAGCGCCTCATAAAGCGCCACGCCGGCCGCCGTCGACAGGTTCAGCGAGCGTACCCTGTCCGACCACATCGGGATGCGGTAAAGCCGGTCCGCGTATTTCTCGTACATCCAGTCCGGGAAACCGGCGGTTTCCGCGCCGAAGATAAGGCAGGAATCTTCGCGGTACGGGGCCTGCCAGTAGCTTGTGCCG
>JAUSCK010000021.1 GCA_030651035.1 Elusimicrobiota bacterium | reverse complement strand
CCTCGATTTTCGACAGTTTCGCCCGTTGCGTCCATCACGTACTTTATGCAGTGGCGTATCGTCGGATAGTCCTTGAGCGAGATGTTGTCCTTGCGCGGGATACTATAATGTTCGCGTATGGCGGCGAAGAGCTCGGCCTGCTTCACGGTGTCGATGCCGAGGTCGGCCTCCATGTCGAGGTCCAGCTCCAGCATGTCCTTGGGATAGCCGGTCTTGGCGGTTATCATGTTCAGGACCTCGGCCTGGACCGCGTCCGCGTTTAAAGAAGTCGGGGAAATCGCAGGTCGAAAATCGAGAATCGGGGCGGATGCAGCTATAGGCGCCGGAGCCGTTGCAGTTGCCGCCTGATTTTCGACTTTCGATCCTCGATTCTCGACAGCCCTGGCAGCTGCTCCTACGGGCTCTTTGGCCGGTGCCGGGGCCGGGTTCGTTGTCTTGGTCCTGGCCGCCTTATTGTCCTTTACCCTGAGGGTGTTGAACACCACCTCCAGTTCGGCCGTCGGGTCGCCGGAAATTTCCTTGAGCCAGGCGTTATAGCGGGCCTGGTCGTAGCGGTTCTCCCCTTCCTTCCAGACGCGCTCGGTAAAGGACATGGCCATATGCGAGCCGAAGCCCGCGGCGAAGCGCATCACATATTTCAGATCGTACTTCCCCCCTTTTGAAAGGTTTATGCCGGCCAGTTCGGGGTCCGGCTCCTTGTAATTGGCGATGGGCGGGATTATGCCGGTGTTCAGCGCCCGCACGGCTATGACGTCCTCGAGGCCGGCACCCATGGAGTGGCCGGTAAAACCTTTGACATTGCTGACTATCACTTTGTCGGCGCTGGCGCCGAAGGCCTTCTTGAGCGCTTTCACTTCCGCCGAGGCGCTGCCGCCGCGGGCCGGGGTGTAGGTCTCGTGGGACATGAACATGGTATACGGCGCGATCTCTTCTTTCTTCAGGCCGTAGATGCGTTCGACTTTTTGCACGAATTTTTCCATGACGGCGGCCACGTGCTCCGTGTCCAGCCGGGTGGCGTGGAAGGCGGAGTTCGCGCACTCGGACAGCAGCAGGCGCGCGAGCGGCTTCATGCCGCGCCCGAGCGCGAGAGTTTCGTCCTCTATCACCATGGCTACGGCGGCGGAACCTACTATCAGGCCGTGGCGGCGGCGGTCGAAGGGCAGAGCCGCTTCGGAAACGTTAGCCGAGGTGGTGGCCGTGCCGGAAGCGAGGAAGCCCGGCAGGGTCCATTCCTGCACGATCTCGCTGGTGATATCGTCGGCGCCTATGATCACTACGCGCTTGCATTTCCCCGCGCGTATCCAGGTCTCCGCCGTATGAACGGCCTGGGTGGTGGAGGCGCAGGCGGCGCTCAGGTGGATGGTCGGGCCCTTGGCCCCGACCCACTGGGCGAACTGGCTGTCCGCTATCGGTATCACCTTCAGCAGGAAGTTCGAGCTGAAAGTGTACGGGTCCTTGCCGGTGCCGGGCTGGTAGTCCGCGAAGTTCTTCTGCAGCCAGGCGCGGAGCCCGGCCTTGTCCGCCTCGGTGGGCAGCTTGTCCACTATCTGGTTATAAACCTCCCAGAGCTGCTCGGCGGTGCGGCCGGAGTACTTATGGTTGAAATAATGGGTCAGCTCCTTGATCATGGATTCCGTGACCGGGAAGGCCGACGCGAAGATCACGCCGGTCTCCGAAGCCAGCGGCTCGGGCAGGGCCCATTTCTCCGGCAGGTAGCTGCCGGTGGTAGTTTTTTTATACTGGTGGATCAGCGGCAGGCCGGCGTCTTTCAGCGCCAGCACTCCGGCGCCTATCGCCATCTTGAAAGTCGTGTCGAGGGCTTTGGCCACGGTATGCGGCAGGCCGAACTCGGCCTCGATGTCCAGCTGGCCGGCGCGGGCGGAAAGCTTTATCGACTGGTCCACCGAGTCTATCTTCTCTATGGTATGGTTGCCGGTAGGCGACTTCATCACGCGGATGATGTTCTTCTCCATTATCTTCTCGCGCCATTCCATCGGGATCGGCTCTATCATGTTCTTGCCGGCGAGGATCTCGTCGAGGTTATGCTCGCGGAATAATTTGTCCCAGGTCCCCGGCGTGCCGCCGGCTATGCCGGAGATCGCCAGCGGGTTGAAGTTGAAGCCGTAGCGCTCGGCGAAGGAAGCCTTGTCGGCGGGAAGCGTCGAGGATCGGGAATCGGGAGTCCGGGAAGAAGCAGGGGAAGTAACTTTCAGCGCCCAGTTCTGGTAGTACGGGTTGAAGAACTTTCCCCCGTCCTGCGGCAGCTTGCCTTCCCATTTCACCGGTATGCCCAGCGCCGTCATGTTGGCCAGCAGATCGTTGAACTCCGTTATGCCGCCGCGCTTGGGATGGTTGGAGGCGAGTATGGTCACGTCGGGACGGTCCTTCAGCGTGGAGGCGGCGAAGGCGCTCAGCACGCGCTTGGGGCCGCACTCTATGAAGGTGCGCACGCCCTCGGCGTACATGCGCTCCAGCTGCTTGATGAATTCCACGGGGCTCGTCATCTGCTTTATCAGCATGTCGTAGATGCCCTGCGTGTCGGTCGGGAAGAAATCCGCGGTGACATTGGACAGGATCTTCATGTCGGCCGGCTTTATCGGGATGTTCTGGAGGAACTTGCGGTAGGGCCCCATCGCGGGCTCTATTATGGTCGAATGGAAGGCGTGCGACACGGGTATTATCCCCGCTTCGACACCCAGGTCCTTGAATCTCCGCACGGCCTGATCGACGGCGGCGGCTTCGCCGGCTATCACGGTCTGCAGCGGGCAGTTCTTGTTGGCGCAGATAACGTAGCCCTTAATCTTTTTCAGTTCCGCCTCGACCTTGTCGCAGCCCCAGGCTATGGAGGCCATCTTGCCGGGGTCGGTGACTTTCACGGCGGACATTTCCTTGGCGCGGCTGGTCACGGCGCGCAGGCCGTCCTCGAACGTGAAGATCCCGGCGGCGGTGGCGGCTGCGTATTCGCCCAGGCTGTGGCCGATGGCCATGTCGGGCTTTATGCCGAATTCCTTGAAAAGGCGGTACATCGCTATGTCGGCCGTCAGCATGGCCGGCTGGGTCAGCTGGGTCTGCTTTATAGCCTCTTCGCACTTTGCCAGGTCTTCCTTGCTTTCGCCGACTTTTGACCAGAGCGTTTCGGTCAGGCGTATGCCTATCATTTTTTCAAGGATGATGTCGGCCTCGTCGAAGGTGGCTTGGACGACGGCGTACTTGGCGGCCAGGTCCCTCATCATATCCACGTACTGCGAGCCCTGGCCGGGGAACAGCAGCCCTACCTTGGCGTTGTTCCTGCCGGTCTTGAAGGTGTAAACGCCTTTCAGCTTGAAGTTGAGCGGCGGCGCGGTCCACGTTTCTTCCTTGGCGTTAGTCGCCAGGAAGGCAACTTTCTCCATAAGATCTTTCGGGGACTTGGCAACTATGGACACGCCCCAGGCGGCCTTCGGTTTCATCTGGGAAGGCTGCGCGAAAACCGACAGCGGGTAGGTTTCCGGCCATTTCGAGATCGCGCCTTCCGCGGCGGCCCTGGCCAGGCTGATAACCTCGGCCGGGGTGGAGGCGGTAAACGTTACGGCTTCGCCCTGTATGGCGGAGAACGCGGCTTTCGGGTTTTCCACAACTTCAGCCTGCGCGCGGGGCGCTTCGGACTCTGCCGAAGCCCTGGCGCTGCGCTGGTGGTCCGGACCGGTGTATTCTTCCATGGTTACGTGGAAATTTGTGCCGCCGAAACCGAAGGAGGAAACGTTGGCGCGGCGTATGCCGGTTTTTTTCCACTCTTCGGCTTTGGTAATGACGCGGAACAGGTCCAGGTTTATGCCGGGATTGGGGTTTATGCAGTTTATCGAAGTAGGCAGGGTTTTATTATAGATGGCCAGGGTGGTTTTTGCTATCCCCATCGCTCCGGCGGCCGCTTTGGTATGGCCTATCTGCGATTTTATCGAGGTAAGCC
>JAUSCK010000017.1 GCA_030651035.1 Elusimicrobiota bacterium | reverse complement strand
GCTGGTATATCCCGCGTCATAACAGCGCTTCTGGCCGGCCTGGGTGCCGTTAGATGTGCCGGCGTTCTGACCGTCGATATTTCCTCTCTGTGTTCCCATGGACTGATCGACGTTATAGCCGTCCCTGTAGCCCGATTGCCTGCCCGCGGTATCGCCTTCGTCAGTACCTCTCCTGCGTCCTTCCCTTTCACCGGAGTCTACGCCGTCCGCGTAGCCCCTCTGCCGTCCTTCCCTCTCGCCTACTGCGGCCCCATCCCTTAAGCCGGCATTACGCGCATGAGTGGTATCTACCGGAGCAGGCGGCTGGGGAGGCTGAGGAGGCTGACCGGGGTTACCGCCAGGATTTCCGCCGGGGTGCCCGCCGGGCTGACCGGGGTGTCCGGGCTGTTGGGGCTGACCACCAGGGTGCTGCCCGGGCTGCCACCCTTGGGGCCCCGGCTTACCTTGAGTATCTTTCTGTTCTTGTATGATCTGTTTGAGACTGTCGCTGACATCCGACAGTTGGATAGCACCGTCGCTTGAGGCAAATATCACGCCCGAGGCTATCAGAAGAGAAGGGAACAACGACGCCGCGCAGAATGCTTTTTTCATTAAACATACCCCCACGTTCCGGATTTCCGGAGAATCGAACAGATACTATAATTGTAGCCAACCCCTGCAAAGAGAAATAGGGCAGAAAGGCCCAGAGTTGCGGGGAAAAATGGCGCGCCAGACATAGGCCCTTTGGCCCCGGGCGGATATAGGGAAAAGGCGCCAAACGCCATTCCCCCAAAAACAAAACCGCCCGGCTTCCCGGGCGGCGTTCTCATCCTTGTTACTGAGTTATTGATTCCGCTGAAAAACCCCCTGTTTTAATTCGCAGAACGCAAAATCAGCTTTAAGATTTGCAATCGCACAAAAAAGGCCAACTTCGGCTTCTGTTTTTCCTCACGGACTGCCGTCTAAGACGCAAAATTGACGCTGAACCGTCTTTTAGGCCGATACCGCAAGGGGTTGTTTCATTCTTACCCCCCTGTCCGCCACTTGTTGAGCCTCCCAGGTAACGCGGCGGCACCAGCGCTTTATGTTACACGCTGCGCCGATAAAGTAATTTTGCAACCGGGTTTTTTTATTCCCGCGATACCGTGCCCGGCGCAATCCGTATCCTCTTACCAGTTCGCTTTGGGTGCCCTCAATCCCGTTGCGATGGCGCATGTCTTTCTTAAATTCTTCAGTGCGCATAAGTTTACGGCGGGCTTGTGTAAGCGTGTGATGTTCATTCACCCGCAGCATGCGGTCACGTTCGCCCTTATGAAGACAGTCTCCCTTTACCGCGCAGCTCTGACAAAGCCCGCACCATTCAAAACGATAAGTAATCCTTCCCGTCTTTCCCGCTTTCATCCGCGCGCATTGCGTACTGGTTTTTCCTGACGGACAAATCGCATAGCGGCGCTCAACATCGACATGAAATGCCTCGCAAGTGTACACACCGCGATCAGGCGATGCTATCGCCGGCCCCATTAACTCGCGCGACTCTGATTGCGCTTGCGCCATACTCGGACCCGAAACATATGCCGCATCAGCATAAAGTATTTCGGGCTTCTCCATGCCCAACCGCTTCTGTTCCGCGAATACCGCGGCCATCCCGGCCTTGTCACTCTCTATAGCGTTCTGGGTAACTATTGCCGTGATAACATTTTTTGTCGGTTCGCCGGTTTGACACGGCATATCCTCCACAGTCTCGGCCACCTGTACTTTATGCCCGACCCAGGTCTTTTCCGTTAACGTTTCTTTGCTGCTCCACTGCGCTTCGGGATTGTGCGGATTCTGAACCGCACCCGTAGGCCGCACCTTCACTTTCTCCACGGCGCCATTCGCCCCAGTCTCAAAATTCTCGTTAAACACTCGCTGCAAAAGTTTCGCCGCTTCGCCCTGACGGACGTTCATGGGCAGCTCTTTTATCCAAGCCAGCGCGTCCCGCGCGTCTATCCCCGCCTGGCCCATCTTGGCGCGTATAATATCGCCGGAACTTCTGTAATCAATGCGGCTTTCAACATAGCGTTCCCACCAAAGTGCCCACGCCCCAGGACGCGGCAAGCTCTCGATCCGTGACAACTCCTCCAGGGCCAATCGAAATGTTTCGCGTATGCAGTCCAGCCTGCTCATCCGGCTTACCAGCCCGATTATATGTGTGGAATCCAGACGCTGCCGGTTGCGCTTGGCAAGATACCCGGCTTCACCCATCCGCTCCAATACGGCCGCAAAACCAAGCTGCTCCAACCCGTGCGACAGTAACCGCTCGCGGAACTTGACAAGGCTTGTCGCGTGGAACGCCGGCTCATCCGCTTCCATCCCCAACGCCAGCTTCCACCGCAGATCAAAACTGCACGCCTCCGCCGCCTGCCGGTCAGGCATCCGCTCCATGAACTGTAAAATTGTAGCCGCCAGCATTCGCACCGGCTCTTCCGCCGGACGTCCGTTATTCGCGCAATACATCTTTTCAAGCTCCGGGCGCCGCTTCATAAGCTCAGGCAGAATGCGCTCGGCGAAAAAGCTGAAGCGTTCCGCGCCGGCGGCACTGCCAAGACGGGGGAACAAGATGTCCGTATCAAAAAATGTTCTTTGCAAGTCTAATTCGGGCAGGCTCATGTTATATAATATCCTTAGTCGCTGACGATTGTTTTATCTCGCTATAGGATATTATATATAATAGCCATACAATATGCAACAAATAAATTATCCGGTTAAAGTTCAGGTCATCAGAAGCAAGGGCCGCCCGGTCAGACTCTATGTCGCTATGCCTATGGCGCTGGCCGCAGCCATCAACCTGGAACCGGGTGAAGAAGTCCAATGGGAATTAGATTCCCGCGAGCAACTGCATCTGTTGCGCTGTAAAATCAAAGGAAAATCAGACGACAAAAAAGTATTCGGATAAAACAGGGGGTTTTTCAGCGGAATCGTTACTGTGCAACGTCCCCTTCACTGGGGGAGCAAAGCCCGGGAGGAGAAATGTACAAACACACCCAGACTGGCGGGATAATGATATTGTCGGCCCTAGGCGCGCTGGCGATCGGCGTTTTTGCCGGTTCGGTAACGCCGCATTTTGCCGGATTCTATCCCGCCGCGGCGGTAGCGCTGTTCATTTATCTCGGTTTCAGGGACCTGACGGTGGAGGTGGACCATGAAGCCGTGCGCCTGACGTTCGGTGTCGGGTTCATCAAAAAGGAATTTAAGTTGCGCGATATCGTGTCCGTCCGCGCGGCAAGGAATTCCTGGTG
>JAUSCK010000013.1 GCA_030651035.1 Elusimicrobiota bacterium | reverse complement strand
CGCCCGAATTAACAAAATAATCGCGGTAGGTCCGCACGGTGTTAACGGCAAACTCCTCCGCGCCCATGGAAGGCTTTGCGTTAAGCATGCCCAGGAAATTGGCGTAGCGCACCAGCATGCCCGGCTCGGTCTCCTCCGAGGCGGTCAGCGCCTCGGCGTAGTCCTTAACTTCGTAAGCCACGGAAGCCATAGCCATGTTGCAGCCGTCCAGCAGGAGGAAATTGACGCCGCCGGCGGCCTTCAGGGCCGCCGCCATCTGCAGCGTCGAGAACTCGTGCCCCGTCTCCTCGTCCAGCGAGAAGCCCTTGAGATTATTGAAGTCGTAGGCGTTGGCCGGGTCCACCGGCTTCCAGCCGTTGCCGTGGTCCCATAGCACCAGCGCGTAGCGGCGGGCGGGAAAATTGGCCTTGCTCCAGTTAATAAAAGCGACCAGCTCCTTCCAGGAGCCCATATCCGCCTTGCCGAGGTTCTGCAGCACCGGGGAAGCTATGCGCGAGGCGTCCGCATCCTTCGTTATAAGGTAGCGGCGCACGCCGGTCCAGTCGCCCTCGCTGTGGTCGTCTCCTTCCGGCTGGCCGTTCATGCGGCCGACCTCGGCCGTTATGGCTACCCTGGCAGTGCTGCCGGCCAGTTCCATATTATTCACGTCGATCATCGCGTAGCTTTCCAGGTTGTTCTTGCCGTTGACGAAATACATCACGGTCCAGTCCCTGGCGGCCGCGGGCCGCGCCTCGGGCAAGGCGGGCAGTTCGGGAAGGTCTTTCATTTCAAGGCTGAAGCCGGCTGAAAAAGCCGGGGAGGAAAGGGCGGCGCAAAACAGGCCGCAGGCGATACGCGTAATATTATTCAACTGCATTAGTACAATTATAACGCAGGCGGGGGGAGAACGGAAGTGTCTAAAGGCCTACGCGGGAGTGGGCCCCTACTCTTTATATAGGCAGACGGGCGTGCGGCCGACCATCATGCAGGCTTTCCGCTTCTCCTCGGGCAGGAAGAAGCCGAGGGCCAGCAGCGCGACAGGGTAGGCGGAAAGGGCCAGGAGCCGGTACGCGGTCCATTGCCAGCCGCCCCTTATCCAGCCCGCCAGGGCCGGGAGTGAAAGCGCCAAAGCCACAAAAGCTATCTTGCCAAGGCGCTTCAGTTCATAGGGGACGGGGAAATACCGGCATCCGTAAAAATAAACCGTCAGCGCCATCACGCAGTAAGCGGCGAAGGCGGCCCACGGCGGGCCGTAGATGCCGAACCGGGGGATAAGGGCGAAGTTCGCAGCCACGTTCACCAGCGCGCCCGCCAGCGTCGCCAGCATTATCACCTTGGTTTTCTTGGAAATGATGATAGGGGCGAGGAGGTTAACATAAATGCCGTTGACCAGGTAGGCGAACAGGACTACCGGGACTATAGGGAGGCCGGGCCAGTAGCTTTCGTGTATCAGCGCGCGGCCGGCCACCTGCAGGCGCGCCAGGTCCGGGATGAAGAAGGAAAGCGCCATGCCCAGCCAGACGAGGGCCAGCGTGAAGTAGGTGAGCACCCGGGCGAAGACCGCCGGGCCGCCGGGCTTGTCCGCGCGCTCCAGGAAGAAAGGCCGCCAGGCCTGGTCGAACATGCTGACTATCAGCACCATGAAGATGCCCAGGCGGTAGTTGGCCTGGTAGATGCCGACGGCGGATTCACCTGCCAGGCGCAGCAGTATGGGGCGGTCTATCACCTGCACGGCCATGGCGCCCAGGCCCGCCGGCAGCAGCGGCAGGGAATAGGCCGCCAGCTTCCCGAACAGCTCCCGGTCGAAGGTGAAGGTGAAGCGCTTGGGCACCGCGGCCACGGATAACAGAGAGGAGATAAGGTTGGCCAGGAAGACGCCCTCTATCCCCATGCCGAGCCGGGTGAGGAAAAAGATGTTAAGGGCGACGTTGAGGGTTATGGAGGCCAGGCGCACCCCGGCGAAATAGAAAGGCTTGTGGGCCATGCGCAGGTCCGCGAAGGGCAGCACGTTTATGCTGTCGAGGAAAAGTATGGCGGCGGCGTAAAGCACCAAGTTGCCGCGCTCGGGCCCTATGCCGCCGAGGCCGGCCCAGAAGGAGGGGAAGCAGGCCAGCACGGCGGAGAAGACCACGGAGGTGACCAGTACGCAGGAGTAGGCGGTGGAGAAGGCTTTTTCCTTGTGGGCGTAATGGCGCATGTAGGCCTGGTCCATGCCGTACTGGTAGATGACATTGAGGAAGGCTATGTAGGAGAAGACCGTGGCCACTACGCCGTACTCGGCCGGGAGCAGGTAGTGAGTGTAGAACGGCATCAGCAGGAAGTTCAGCAGGCGGGCGCCTACCGTCGAGAGGCCGTAGATCAGGGATTCTTTGCCGAGCGCTTTAAGGTCTTTGAGCATGTCGCGAGACTTGGAGCCCGGCGCCGCCCGCCGTCCACTGCCAATAGTTTAGCAAATGACGGCGGAGGGACAAATAAGTTATAATTAAGTTCATTCACTAAGCAGGTGGGGGGAAATTGATGGAACAATTCACAAAAGACAAGGCTCCTGACTGCGGTACGTGCCGCTTTAAGCAGAACTGCTTTGTAGTCCGGCTTGCCCCGGAGGCGCAGAAGACCTGGAACTCGCTGAAGCTCGGCCGCAAATTCGCCGCCGAGGAACAGATCTATACCGAAGCCCAGGAGCCGCTGGGCGTTTACACGGTATGCAAAGGCCGCGCCAAAGTGTTTTCCACCGACGCGAAGGGCCAGCAGATGATAACCTGGATACGCCATCCCGGAGATACTTTCGGCCACATAGCGCTTTTCTCGGAGAACGAATATCACTGCAATGCCCAGACCATGGGCGAGACCATACTCTCTTTCGTCGAGAAAACGAAGCTGGAGAGGTTCCTCGATGACCACCCCAAGACATACAAGATCTTCCTGCGCAAGATAGCGAACGAAATGCGCTCGCTGCAGCTTAAGCTTAAGGACACGGCTTATAAACCGGCCCGCTCCAAGGTGGCCAGGGCGCTTTTAAACGCCATCTCCTACAAATCGAAGAACACCACCACGCCGGCCATACACGGGCTGAAGCGCACGGAGATAGCCGAGATAACCGGCCTGGCGCTGGAGACCGTGGTGCGCACGCTGGCGGAGCTGGAGAAGCGCCACATCATAAAGCGCGAAACGAAGTCCATTAAGATCCTGGATCACCCCACCCTGGTACGAGTGGCCGACCCGCACGCGAAGAAATAACTTCGCCCGGACAACAAAAAAGGGACAGCGTCAGCTGTCCCTTTTTTATTTCCCGGTTCTGTTAAATTATCTAGTTGGTTCCAAACATCCTGTCGCCGGCGTCGCCGAGGCCGGGCACTATGTAGCCTTTGCCGTTCAATTTCGCGTCCACGGTCCCGACGTAGATGGGCATGTCCGGGTGGGCGGCGGAAAGCCTCCTGAGGCCTTCCTGCGCCGCTATCATGCAGATAAAGCAGATCTTCTTCGCGCCCCGGCTTTTCATTATCTCCACAGCCTCCACGGCGGAGCCGCCGGTGGCCAGCATCGGGTCGGCGATCACTACCAGGCTGCCGGCCACGTTCTCGGGCAGGCGCACATAATATTTTACCGGCTTCAGGGTCTCCTCGTCGCGGTAAATGCCGATATGGGCCTGCTTGGCCTCCGGGTACATCTTAACCAGGCCGTCCACCATGCCCAGGCCGGCCCGCAGGATGGCTACAAAGACAATATCGTGGGACAGCCTCATGGCGTTCGCGACGCCGACAGGCGTGCTGACCCTGGCGCTTTTCACCTTTGCGTGCAGCAGCGCGTCGTGGGAGAGGAACATGGTTACCTCGCCCATCAGGCGCCTGAAATCAGCCACGCTTGTCTTTTTATCCCGCAGGCGGGCTATCTTGTCCATCACCAGCGGGTGCTTCGAGACGTGAACATTTTTCATTGCGGTCTCCCGGTACGCTATTTTATTATTTCCCTGATAAGCGGCTCTTTGCGCGGCGCCTTCGGGCCATAGGCCAGAGAGGACTCGAACATTTTCACACCGTCGGCGAGCTTCGCCGGAGCGGAGGCGTAGGCCCTGGCTATCACATCGCCGGGTGTAACGCGGTCTCCGGGCTTCTTCACGAGGATAAAGCCCGCGCCGAAATCCACCGCGTCCTCGGCCCTGGCGCGTCCCGCGCCCAGCGCCACGCTGGCAAAGCCCACGGTGCGCGCCTCCATAGCGGTCAGGAAGCCGGCCTTCTCAGCCAGGATCTCTTTAACGAGTTTCGCCTTCGGCATGAAGCGGTCGGGATCGGCGGCGACCCGCGTATCGCCGCCCTGCCATTTGACCATAAGCCGGAATTTTTCAAGGGCGCTGCCGTCGGCTATGGCGGCGCGGGCCTGCTCTTCGCCTTCGGCGGCGGAGCGGGCCTTTCCTCCCAGGTGGATCATCCAGCCGGACAGCACTTCGAGCACGCGCATAAAATCCGCCGGGCCTTTCTCGCCGGCCAGTATCTTTATGGACTGCGAGACCTCTATGCCGTTGCCCACGGCCAGGCCCAGCGGCTCGTTCATGGCGGTCATAACGGCCACGCAGCGTATCCCGAGCAGCTTGGCCGTATTCATCAGCGCCACCGCGAGCTCGCGGCTCTTCCTGAAATCCTTCAGGAAGGCGCCGGAGCCGTATTTCACGTCCATCACGAGGCCGGTGATATCCTCGGCGTATTTCTTGGAAAGAATGCTGGCGACTATCAGCGGCAGCGCCTCGACGGTGCAGGAGGCGTCGCGCAGGGCGTAAAGCTTCTTGTCGCTGGGGGCCAGGAGCTCGGTCTGGCCGAACATCGAAAGCCCGGTGGCCTTGAGCTGCTTCACGACATACTCCGGCTCAAGCCGCACCCTGAAGCCCTTCATGGCCTCAAGCTTGTCCAGCGTGCCGCCGGTATGCCCGAGGCCGCGCCCGCTCATCATCGGCACCGCGACGCCGCAGGCCGCCGCCACGGGGGCCAGCGCTATCGAAACGCCGTCGCCCACGCCGCCGGTGGAATGCTTATCCACCTTCATGGCTTTTATAGACGAGAGGTCCAGCTTCCTGCCGGAAAGGGCCATGGCCCTGGTAAGCCCGGCGGTTTCGCCGGGGGTAAGGCCGTTGAGAAAGGCGGCCATCAGCCAGGCTGAAAGCTGGTAGTCGGGGATGGTCCCGTCGGCCGCGCCCATCGAGATAAATTCAAGCTCGGCGGGGGTCATCGCCAGCCCGGAGCGTTTTTTAAGCAGCAAATCCATCATTCTCATAAGAATCCTTATTTCACCGCTGAGGCGCGGAGGACGCAGAGAACAGCAGTACAAAGCAAAATATTGAGTCTACTTGGGAAACTATACTCTTGTTTCCTTGGTAGTGTATTTCTGCTCTGCGACCTCTGCGCCTCTGCGGTGATACGCAGTAATTTAGGTAGTTACCTGCAATTTGCATTTTCTTATATTACTTTCGACTTCAGCAGGCCTTCCAGCAGGGCGCGCATTTTCTCCGAGACTTTCTCGCCGAGCTCGAGCACTTCGTCGTGGCTGAGGACGGTCTTTGATATGCCGCTGGTGAAATTGGAGACCCAGCAAAGGGCCGCCACGCGGATCTTCAGCTGGCGGGCCGTTATGGTTTCCGGCACCACGGACATCCCGGCTATGTCGCCGCCGAGCAGCCGGTACATCTTCACCTCCGCGGGGGTCTCGTAGGAGGGGCCGGTTACGGCGGCATAGACGCCCTCCAGCGCGCGTATCTTAAGAGCCCGGGCCAGATTCAGGGCCTCCCTGCGCAGGGGAACGTCGTAAGGATCGTTCATATCGGGGAACATGGCGCCGAAGGCCTCGTGGTGGTTGCCCATCAGCGGGTTCGAGCCCATCAGGTTCAGGTGGTCTTTGAGGATAACCATATCGCCGGGCTTAATAGCCGGCTTGAGCGATCCCACGGCCGCGGTGAGCAGCAGGTTCTTCACGCCCAGCGAGGCCAGCACCCTTATGGGAAAGGCGATGAAGCTGAGCGGCCGGCCCTCGTAATAATGGAAGCGGCCGCGCATCATCACCGCGTCTTTCCCGCCCATGCGGCCGAACACAAGCTCGCCGGCGTGGCCCTTGACGGTAGTGACGGGGAAACCGGGGATGGAGGAGTAGGGAATTAAAAACCTGTCCGCCAGGCGGGGCAGGGAATTGCCCAGGCCGGACCCGGCGATGATCGCGGTGACCGGCTTGAAGCCGGGGGCCTTCTTTTTAAGCCAGCCCGCCGTTTTCTCGACGTTCGCGAGTATTTCAGAAGAGTCCATGTTTTCTCCTTCCAGGCATCCGCCTAGAAACCGAAGCCGTCGGCGCTGAAAGCGTCCTCTATATGTTCCGGGGCCTGGCCCGGCACTATTCCCACAAAATCGAACCTGAAGGTATCGGCCCGCAGGCCGCGCGCTTTTATGTAGGCCATGGCTGACTTGATTATTTTAGCTTGCTTGGCGCGGTTAACCGTCTCCGCCGGCAGTCCGTATTCGGAGCTGGAGCGGGCGCGCACCTCGACAAAAGCCACCGTATCGCCTTTCCGCGCGACTATATCCAGCTCGCCCATGGGGCAGGACCAGTTGCGGTCAAGTATCTCGAAACCCGCTTCCTTTAAAAAAAGCGCGGCCTGCTCCTCGTATTTCGCGCCCTTTTCATTCATGGGCGGGCCCCCGCGCTCCTGACCGGCGCGAAGCTGAAGCGGTGCTGGGGGCTGGGGCCCAGCCTCCGCAGGGCCTCCAGGTGCGCGGCGGTGCCGTAGCCCTTATGCCCGGCCAGGCCGTAGCCGGGGTGTCTCCGGTCGAGGACGCGCATCCAGCGGTCGCGGATGACTTTAGCGTAAATGCTGGCCGCGGCTATTGAAAGGGATTTGGCGTCGCCGTCCACCACCGGCTCCTGCGCGCAGGACTCAAGGCGCTTTATCCGGTACGGCCCGTCCACCAGGATAAGGGTCCGGGACGGGGAGGCGCCCGTATTAGAAAGAAGCCGCCTTACGGCGGCCCCCATGGCGTTGAACGTGGCTTCAAGGATGTTAACGCGGTCTATCTCTCCAGGACCTGAAAAGCCGAAGCCGAAGCGCACGCCGGAATCGAGCATCAGCCTGAGGGCGCGCTCGCGCCTGGCGGGGGAGAGCTTCTTGCTGTCGTTTACGAGGGGGGAGATAAGGCTGTGGGCGGAAAGGGGGATCCAGGCCGCGCAGGCGGTAACCGGTCCGGCCAGAGGCCCCCTGCCGGCCTCGTCAACGCCTGCGAGGAAAGCCGGTTTTCTTTTTTCCAGGAGCGTCAGGTCAAATCTGCTTAGGGGCACGGTTTTGAGTTAACCCGGAAAATACGCTCGCCGGTCCGGCGAGCGCCCGCTGAAACAGCGGGCTCCGGGACGGGCTTATTTGCCGGCGGGCTGCTGGGCGGCGGGCGCGGGGCTGGCCGGAACTGCCACCGGGGCGGCGGCCTCTATTTCCTTGGCCGCCTCGTTAAGCCTGGCAGCTTTGCCGGACAGGCCGCGGAGGTAATAGATCTTGGAGCGGCGGACCTTGCCCGCCTTCACAACTTCAATTTTGTCGATGCGGGGGGAATGCAGCGGGAATACCCTTTCCACGCCGATGCCGTAGGAGATCTTGCGCACCATGAAGCTCTCGGAGATCCCGCTTCCGCGCCGGGACAGAACGACTCCGTCGAAGATCTGGATGCGCTCGCTGTCGCCTTCCACGACCTTGGTATAGACTTTCACGGTGTCGCCGGACCTGAAGTTAAATTTTTCGCTTTTGATGCCCAGGTACTTGTTGATGTTTATCATACTGCCTCCTAAGTTATTTTAAAAGCCGCCAACTTATCCTAAATTTTCTTTTCTGCCGCGCGCCGGTTTCTTTTTCTGGCCGGGGACAGCCAGGTCCGGCCTGGTTTTGCTTGTAAGTTCCGCCGCCTGCAGGCCGCGCCACTCGGCTATCAGCTTGTGGTTCCCGCTTAAAAGGGCGTCCGGCACTTTTTTTCCGCGCCAGACACCGGGCCGGGTGTAATGCGGGGCCTCAAGCAGGCCGCCGGTAAAAGTCTCGTTCACGGTGGCGTCCTCTTTTCTGAGAACGCCCGGGATAAGCCGCGCCACCGCGTCTATCACCGCCACCGCGGCCGGCTCGCCGCCGGTCAGCACATAGTCGCCGATGGAAAGCTCCAGGTCCGCAAGCGGGGTCACGCGCTCGTCTATGCCTTCGTAATGCCCGCAGATAAAGATCAGGTGCTTCTTTTTAGCCAGCGCCAAGGCGAGGGGCTGGTCGAAGCGGCGGCCCTTCGGCGTAAGGAGTATCACGAAGGAATTCTTCTTCCTGACCTTCTTAAGCGCCCTGTAAACCGGCTCCGCCATCATCACCATGCCGGTGCCGCCGCCGTACGGCCTGTCGTCCACCGTGCGGTGGCGGTCCTCGGTAAAATCCCGCGGGGTCAAAAAACCCAGCTCGAGGAAGCCCTCCTGGCGCGCGCGGCCCACGATGCTTTCCGAAAGCGGCGAGTCTATCATGCCGGGGAAAAGCGTAACCGCGTCTACACGCATAAGCTCAATCTATATCCAGGTAGACTTTTTTGTTCTGCCGGGCGGCGGCGGTCTGCAGGACGGTGCGTATGGCTTTCACCACGCGCCCTTCCTTCCCTATCACCTTGCCGCGGTCGGAAGAGGCCAGCACCAGTTTGAACCGGATAATATCGCCGTCTTCGGCGACACCGACTTTCACGGCCTGCGGGTTTTCCACCAGCGAGCCGATAATGTACATTAAGACGTCTTTCATAAATTAGGCCTCCGAAGCTATGCTCGTGGCGCACCGCCACTTTCTTGTGCCGCTATCAAGGCTATGCCATCAGGGCGGCCGCTTATTTCTTCTCGACGGCCTTTTCGGCCTTGAGGGCGCGGGCGATCAGCGTGCCGACGGTTTCGGAGGGCTTGGCGCCCGTCTTTACCCAGCGGTCAAGCTTTTCCGTGTTAAGGGTGACCTTCTCCCTGTCCTTGTCGGCCTTGGGGTTATAGTGGCCGATGATCTCAAGCGGCTGGCCGTGCGGACCGCTCGCCTTTTCAATGGCGACTATCCGGTAATGCGGCTGCGTGCGTTTGCCAATTCTCTGAAGCCTCAAAACAACTGCCATAGTATCCTCCTTGACCTTGCCGAAAAAATCGGACACGCGCCCGCTGCTGCGCGGGCTATCGTGCTCATCTATTATATTATATTTGGGGGGCTTTGGGAACGTGCAGAATTATCCAATGCAAGATGAGCATGAGAAAAAGCCTGTTTCCAATGCAAAGTGAGC
>JAUSCK010000008.1 GCA_030651035.1 Elusimicrobiota bacterium | reverse complement strand
CGGATTCGTGGGTGAATAATTTAGGGGCGAAGCCGCCCTCGTCGCCTACCGAGGTGCTGTAGCCGGCCTTGATCAGGATCTTCTTAAGCGTGTGGTAGATCTCGCAGCCCATCCGTATCGCGTCGGTGAACCTCGCCGCGCCGGTGGGGACGATCATGAACTCCTGGATGCTGATGCCGGAGTCCGCGTGCTTGCCGCCGTTCACGATGTTCATCATCGGGGCGGGGATCACGAAATCCTTGTGCTTGAGGCCGTAGGCCTTGCGGATGTAGGCGTAGAGCGGGAGTTTCGCGGAGGCCGCGCTCGCGCGCGCCAGCGCCATCGAGACGGAGAGGATGGCGTTGGCGCCCAGCTTGCTCTTTGTCTGGGTGTCGTCGAGCTTGATCATCATCTCGTCTATCCTGATCTGCTCGGCCTTCAGGCCGGTTATCTCGGCGGCTATGGCCTTGTTCACGTTCTCGACGGCCTTGGACACGCCTTTGCCCAGGTAGCGCTTGCCGCCGTCGCGCATTTCAAGGGCTTCGTGGGTGCCGGTGGAGGCGCCGCTGGGCACCGCCGCCCGCCCGAAAGAGCCGTCGGTCAGCAGCACGTCGGTTTCCACGGTGGGGAAGCCGCGCGAGTCGAGGATCTCCCTTGCTGTAATTTTCTTTATTTTTGCGTCCATTTTATTTTTTCTCCTGTCCGGCGCCTTAAGCGGCGTCCGGCCTTAAAATTTACCCGTCATTATCTTCTTGCCGGCCTCGTTCAGGGCGGCCGTTTTCTGGGCGGTGGGGGCTTCCGCGTAGATGCGCACCAGCGGCTCCGTGCCGGAGGGGCGCAGGCCCAGCCAGCTGCCGTCCTTCATGATGAACTTGAACCCGTCGGTGTGGTCTATGCGCCAGACCGAGGCGCCGGCCAGGTTCAGCGGCGGGTTGACCCGCAGGCGCTCCACCAGCACGTCCATGTTGAGGTTCCGGTCCAGCTTCAGGTTCACCCTGGAGTTCACAAAATTCCCGACGCGCTTGTACAGGTCCGCCAGTATCTTTTTCAGGGGCTTGCGCTCGTAGGCGACCATTTCGGCTATAAGCAGGCAGGCCAGGATGCCGTCCTTCTCGGGGACGTGGTTCATTATGGACAGCCCGCCGGACTCTTCCCCGCCCAGCAGGTACTGGCCCGTGCGCAGCAGGTTGCCTATGTGCTTGAAGCCCACGGCGGTCTCGCGCACTTCCAGGCCGTGGTGGCGCGCTATCGCGTCCGCGAAATGGGAGGTCATCACCGAGCGGGCGAACTTGCCCTTCAGGCCGCGGTTCTTCACCAGGTGCTCCAGGACCAGGCCCAGCACCAGGTTGGGCGAGATCCAGGTCCCGTCGGAATCTATGATGCCGAAGCGGTCGGCGTCGCCGTCGCAGGCCAGGCCCAGGTTCAGCTTGTTCTTCAGCACGGTGTCGCGCAGGCCTTTGAGGTTTTCCTCGTTGGTGTCCGGGGCGTGGCCGCCGAAAAGCACGTCGCGCTCCTCGCGCAGGCCTATGACCCTGGCCCCGGCCTTCTCCAGGACGGGGCGCAGGTAGGTGCGCGCCGCGCCGTTGACGGAGTCGGCGGCTATCTTCAGCCCGGCTTTCTTTATCGAAGCCAGGTCCAGCAGGGTGTCGAGCTGCTTGAAATAGTTCGCGTGAAAATCCTCCACCTTTATGATGCCGGCCGTCACGCCGTGGTCGAAGGGGATGTGCTTCTCCACTTCGGCTATGGTCAGGCCCTGTACCCTGGCTTCCAGGTCGTTGGTGATCTCCTGCAGCGCAGGGCCGCCCCAGTAAGGCGTCCACTTGAAGCCGTTGTAGTGCGGGGGGTTGTGGCTGGCGGTGATCATCACCCCGCCGGAAGCGTGGTTGCGCATAACTTCCCAGGCCACTACGGGCGTGGGGGCTTCCGTGTCCGAGATCACCGCGGTTATGCTCTCGGCGGCCAGGGCTTCGGCCACGTTTTTCGCGAAATCCTCCGAGAGGTAGCGCGTGTCGTAGCCTATTATTATCCTGGCGGTCTTGGGCGCCGGTTTGCCGGCCTTGCGCAGGTTCAGCAGGTATTCCTCGCCCTTGTAGCCGTATTCCCGGTTTTCGTTGACATGGTCCGCTACTGCGTGGCTTACGCGGCGCATGCTTGAAATAGTCAGGTCTTCGCCGATGATGGCCCTCCAGCCGGAGGTGCCGAATTTGATGTTTGGGGTTGCCATAGATACTGAAATATAGCAAAAGAACACACAAAAAGCAAAAAAAAGCGGAAGAGAGCGGAAAAAAACCGCCGGAGTCCGCGAAAAGCCGGCTGGTTAAAAGGCGACTTTACTGGGTTATATTTAGTAAAATATATAATCTTCATGAAAAATTTAATACTAATCAGCCTCGCGCTCCTGGCGCAGCCTATAGCCGCGGCAGTGGGCGAACCTGAGCTGGAGCTTAAAGGCTATATCTCCGCCTGGTCGCAGGACTGCGCCGGCGGCGCCTGCCAGCTGCCGAAGCCCGGCGAGCGCAACCGCCCCGTTACGCTGCGCCTGGGGATGCCCGCCGCCCCCGGCGAGGCCGCCGCCGCCCATGCCGAGGAAACCCTGGCCCTGCCCGGCGGCGGGGAACTGCCCGCCGATATAAATTTTTTCGCGATCTGTCCCTACGCCGGAAAGGACAACTGCGCCGGAAGGTACTTCCAGGCCCAGGTCTCTCTTTCCGGCCGGGCGGGCGCCTTCTGCGCGGTCTCCCTTAACGCCGCCGACTTCGCGCCCTTCCCGGTGCTCATGTGCGCCGGGATCGCGCCCGACGGCCGCCGCTTCGGAGTGACCCTGCACCGCCAGCCGCTTTAAAAATGAACGAAGAAAAACTGAATATCTTTTCCGGCCTCCGCCACACGCCCGAACTGGCGGCCTACTTCGACGCGCTTACGGCGGCCGACGAGGGCTACGCGGCACATGTCATAGCCGCCATGGAAAAGGCCGGCCTGCTCGCCTCCTCCGTTTCGGCGATGGAGGGGAGGCTGCTGGAATGCCTGGCGCGGCTTTCCGGCGCCAGGAAGGCCGTGGAGATAGGCTCTCTTTACGGCTATTCCGCGCACTGGATAGCCCGCGGCCTGCCGGAGGGCGCCAGGCTTTATTCGCTTGAAAAAGACCCCGCCTGCGTAAGCGCGGCCAAGGACGGGATCGAGGCTTCCAGCCTTACGCGCAAGGTGACCGTTATGGACGGGCCCGCGCTTGAGAGCCTTAAAACCCTGGCCAAGCTGGCTCCTTTCGACTTCTGTTTCATAGACGCGGACATCGAAAATTATCCGGCCTACCTGCGCTGGGCCGCCGCCAGCCTTAAGCCGGGCGGCCTGGTAGTCGCGGGCGGCGCGTTCCTTAAGGGCAAGACCTCTTACGAGGGCGACGACCCCGCCTGCAAATCCGCCGCGCGCTCCATGCGGGAATTCTTCCACATCCTGTTCGATTCGGGACGCTTTGTTTCTTCCGCGGTTATCCCCACCGGAGAAGGCCTGGCCATGGGGATAAAAGCCGGGGAGTAAAGCCCGCTCCCGGAAGTGAAAATGCATAAAAAGCTGACGCTGATCGTCCTTGCTGCCGCGCTGGCCGCCTGCTCCGGGCAGCCGCTTGAGCGGCCGAAGCTCGCTAAAAAAGGCCTGCCCGCCCCCGGGATCAGCCTGAAAAAACTAATTGGCGCGCCCTTCCCGGAACTTAAAAGCCTGGATGAGCTTAAAGGGAGAGTGGTGGTGCTGGAATTCTGGGCCACCTGGTG
>JAUSCK010000001.1 GCA_030651035.1 Elusimicrobiota bacterium | reverse complement strand
CAACCTGTTTAATGTAAATGATTGGTTTTTGGGAAGGGCGAACGCCGCGCTATATTCGTCGTGAATATCAAATATTACAATATGGGAATTGTTTTGCTTTCCAATATTGTCGTTCTTTTGAGCGGCAATGCCAACAACATCTTGAAGGATGCGCGCCACGGTGCATGACTTGCCAGAGCCGGTTGAACCCACAATAGCGATATGCTTGCTAAAAAAGCGGTCTCCATTGACCTTTAATGCAATGGACTTATTAAGTGATAGTTGTCCAAGCGGAAATTTATAATTGGCATCCTCAGCAAACAGTTTGTCTAATGTTTCTTTGTCTGCCGCAAAGGCCGGTTCCGTTGGAACTGGCAAGAGCACGCTGGCACGTTCAAAAGTCTTACCCCCAACAAGAGTGCCAACAGCTTGGCATTCTATGTAAAACTGCCATGTAGGATTACCATCTTTATCTTGTGGGCTTACTCCTTTAATATTACGAATTGCAGCCACCGTGAAGTCGCTATTGCCTTGTGCGATCCGTAAATACCTACCAACTTGGAGGTTTTCCTTGTGCTCCTCAAATACTTTTAAATCATCCACAACAACGACAATAGCTCCGGGTGCACAGGACAAGACTTGACCGATTTTATTCGTAGACATTACTGACTCCTATAACGTACTTGATTTCTTTGAGCGATGTTGCCGCAAGATGCTCAACATTAACATCACCAGTATTAAGTAAGGCGCAATCAGGTTCCCCAATGATGAACAGATCATCACACTTTTGATTGTTAAGCATGGTGCCATTAGCTTCCCAACGAAGCATTCTAAGTGTAAATTCACGTCTAAATGTGTTGCGAGTGCCACTGGTAATAGGATTTCTAAAAAACATCTTTTCGTAAAAACGGCCGCCGATGTAACCATCGGCCAACATAATTCCCTTCTCGTATAGTCGCTTTTCAACGTTTTGAAAATCTTCTTCCGAAGTACAAAGGCACAACACAGGCGTACTGATGTGCGCAGTCTTGAAGTGATATTTATCGATGTAGTCACTTATAAAAAGAACGATTTCTGTATTGTAGTCATCTAAACTCTTGGAATCAACCACAAAATATCGGGTCCGGGAATTCTTATCGAGTTGTGTTTTAAGTTGTTTTCGCCTAGCATCAAGCAAGTGTTTGCGCGTATGAAGGGCCATAGTCCAACGAGAAATAGCTGTCTTACGAATGCTTTTTAGATTTTTAAGTAACTGCTGCTTTGTTATATTGCGGTCCATTACTTTGTGTTTCGTGCTAATTGTGGCAATCATGTGAATTGCGTTGGGATATGCGAGGGTATCGATATCACCCACAGGAATTCCATTTATCTTTAATGCAGTATTAACCTGAGCAACAAGACTATTAAAGCTTGGACCAAATTCCATGACGAACTTACTAAGGAATTTATCGAGGTCAACCTTGCCACGTAACTGTGTAATATATTTTTCGGAGTCTCTATTGTTTGAGTTAAGAGCAGCTTGAAGATCTGTTTTCCCGATTGACGGCTGAGATGTCCCAGTCACGCTCGGATAATGAGCGAATAAAATGTAATGAATGTTTGCGCCAGGGTTCGCATGAAAATGGCACATCATCTGGAGTAATGGTTTAAAGATACTACTTGAGATGAAAGTCTTACTTGCTTCGTGATACTTACACTGAATTGCCTTCTTCATCAGTGATGTGGTTACGATTTCTACGTCCTCGATAATACCTTCTGCCGTAATACTGCTGCCATCAGGGGAATTAAGTATCTCAAGCAACGTTTTATTAAATTGATACAGAAACCCTTTAATAGTGTAGTCAGCAGCGCGTGACATATGATCCTATATTCATTAAATGGTTGTCCGCAGTAAACATAAATTTATATCTTTTGTTGGCTCCCTGATTAGTGTTTTCCTAACATAATTATTATACCGCTTTTATCAAAATCTTATTCCCGCAAGGCCGTGGTTGTTTGCGCGGGCCTTGCCGCCAACGGCGGCAAGGGGGGCGCGCGGCCGCGCAAGAGTGGGGCGTAAGAATGCGGCCCGGCGGTCCACGAACCGGCCCGCCTATAGCGGGCGGGCGCCGCAATCGCAATACATGACGGCGGGCCGTTACACAGCAATAATTGTTCTTAATGTTTCCTATAATTTACAATATGTATTTATTCTTTGATACTGAAACAACAGGACTTCCTAGAAATTGGAAGGCCCCAATAACTGACTTAAACAACTGGCCCAGGTTGGTTCAATTGGCTTATTTGTTTTTTAACAGTAATGGAAATAAAATAGCTGGCGGAGATTTCATAATAAAGCCGGTTGGCTTTACGATTCCCACCGACGCAGCGCGTATACATGGTATTACAACAACACGGGCACAAAAAGAAGGTAAAGATTTACAAGTTGTTTTGCGGGACTTCCAGGCGGTGGTCCACCAGGCAGACTATCTCATTGCTCACAATATAAGGTTCGATGAGAAGATCGTCGGTGCTGAATTTCTAAGAAACAAAATGGAAGACAGCCTACCAACTAAAAAGAAAATCTGCACGATGCAGAGTTCCACTAACTACTGCGCCCTACCTGGACAATGCGGCTATAAATGGCCAAGACTTACAGAGCTGCACCAAAAATTATTTCAAACAGGATTTGAAGAAGCGCACAATGCGGCCGCTGATATTTCAGCGACGGTAAAATGTTTCTGGGAACTAAAACGCCTGGGCATCATCACCTGATCCGGTGACATAATACAGCTTCTATGGCGCCTTTCGACAAAAACCCCAAAGATCCACTGCACGGGATAACGCTGGAGAGCCTCCTCACCCAGCTTGTCCAGCGGCATGGCTGGGGCGAGCTGGCGCGGCGCATCCCGGTGCGCTGTTTCATGTTCGACCCCAGCGTAAAATCCAGTCTAAAGTTCCTGCGGCAAACGCCCTGGGCGCGCAAGCGCGTGGAGGATTGGTTCATCGGCGAGCTTAAGAAGTAAAGCTATGACCTATCTGCACGCTTTTGCCAAAGAATTCCTGAACCTTACCTGGATGGTGCTGCCGTACTTTCTGGCGGGGGCCGCTCTGGGCGCGGCGCTGGATGTGTTCGTGAAGCCGGAATTCGCGCTTAAACATTTGCGAGGCGGCTGGCTGTCCATGGTCAAAGCCTCCGTGCTGGGAATGGTGATACCGGGGTGTTCCTGCGCCACAATGCCGATGGCCGAGGGGCTGCGCCGCAAAGGCGCGGACCTGGGCACGGTCACCAGTTTCCTGCTGGCTTCGCCGCTGGTGAGCCCGCAGACGCTGGTGCTGACCTGGGCGGTACTGGGCTGGAAGTTCGCCGCGGGGCGCGCGGCGGC
>JAUSCK010000290.1 GCA_030651035.1 Elusimicrobiota bacterium | reverse complement strand
CAGGCGCCCGGTGGCGGATTTGGAGGGGCCGCCGTCTATAAGGGCGTTCTTGCCGCCGGGCAGTTCTATGTAGATGGAATCGCCCTGGCCTACATTAAGGAAATATACATTAAGGCCCGGGGCTACGGTGTAGAGGGTGGCGTTCTGCGGGGTGGGGATGAGTGGTATTTCTACGGCGGGGGCGTCGAAGCTGAGCTGGTCGAAAGCCTGCGCGCTAAGAGGGCAGGGGGCAAAATTGAATATGGATAAAAGAAAGAGGGCCGCTGAAAACACGGTTCTGAGGACTACGGGTGCTGGAGAGTTCTTGGTCACGCGAAGCATATCCACCTCCCGAAACAGCGTCTGCCGCTTACCGTGGTGAATCCGGATTAAGGTCCGGAGGTGGATGCTCCCTGGCCAATTCCAGGGATTACACAGTAGCTGAGTATACTTTACAGCCAGCATTGACTTCGCTCAAGGGTCAAAAGGCCTAGACGCATCTAGGTCTTAAGACCTATATCAATAAGCGCCACGGGATTTTCCCCGGGCAGCAGTTTGCGTATTCTGCTTCGGTTTATATTTTAGCGCGCGTAAGGTTTTACGGCGGGCAAAAAAACAAGCGCCCCGTTTTTGGCGGGGCGCCTGTTGCTCGGATGACGGTCAGTTTACTGGGTTATAGCCAGGAAGCAGCGATCGGCCTGTAAGGGCACGCGGTAGAAGTCGAATACCGGTGTGCCGTTGCCGCCGCTGTAAACGCCGTTCATAGGGTTGCTGGTGCCTATGAGGGAGTTGAAGGCGTTGTAGTAGTAGAACGTCGCCCTGCCATAGAACGGCATGGACTGCTCAACTATGAAGCCCTTCGCTGAAACCCCGGGGGTTACATTGCAGACGGTGCGGTAGATGGAGTAGGGATGTACGGTGTTTGTCCACCAGCCGTTGTAGTTGTTCCACCAGTAGCTGTACTCGGGGCCGTGATTGTTCCAATGGTTGTTGCCCCAATTGTTGTTGTCCCAATTGGGCTGGCCGTTGTGATGCGGATGCCACTGTCCGGGACCGGGCTGCGGGTGCCACGGACCGGGCTGAGGGCCAGGATGCCAAGGACCGGGCTGAGGGCCAGGCTGAGGATACCAAGGACCGGGCTGGGGATGCCAAGGACCGGGCTGGGAGCCGGGGTGGTTTCCCGGGTTATTGTGGTTCCCAGGGTAGTTGTGGTTCCCGGGGTAGTTGTGGTTCCCGGGATTGTTGTTGTTCCAGCCGTTATTGCCGCCGGGACCATTGTGGTTGCCGGGGCCGTTATGGTTCCCGCCGTTATTGCCGTGGCCCTGGTTGCCGAAGTTCCCGTTCTGGTGTGTAGGGGCAGGCGGTTTCGGAATGTTGTTGAACTGGCCGCCGCCGTGGCCGCCGTGGCCGCCGGGACCGGCCTTCAGTTCGCTAACAAGAGCGCCGAGGTCGCCGGGGCTATCGAAAGAGACTACCTGGGCTGTAGCGAAGCCCGCGTAACATATGAGCGCCGCCATTGCGATGAAAGCGCTTTTGCCGGAATTATTCATGCTTACCCTCCTAAAATTTTACTTCCTAGAGAAACGATATCACTTTTTACGCGTTTCTATTGAGGGGCTAAGGTCCCTGAAATTTGCGGAAAAAAGGCCTAGTGAAAAATAGGACTTAAGGGCAAGCGGGCTTTCTGTAAATGGTAAAATTGAGGCGCAATATGACTGAAGAGACAGAAATAGAATTTAACGAGCAGTTCACAAAGGCCCTGCATCTGCTGCAGCACGGCAGCCATAACGTATTCGTGACCGGCAAGGCAGGCACCGGCAAAAGCACACTGCTGCGCTATTTCCGCGCCCATACCTCGAAAAAAATAGTGGTGCTGGCCCCCACCGGCGTGGCCGCCCTGAACGTGGCCGGGGAAACCATACATTCTTTCTTCCGCTTCAGGCCTGGGACCACGCCCGACAAGGTAAGAAGGGCGCGCAAGAAAGACGCCGAAATTTACAGGGAGCTGGCCGCCATAGTTATAGACGAGGCCTCCATGGTGAGGGCCGACCTGATGGATTGCGTGGACGCCTTCATGCGCATGAACGGGCGGGAGCCGGGGAAGCCTTTCGGCGGGACGCAGCTTATACTTTTCGGCGACCTTTACCAGCTGCCGCCGGTGGTCACCGGGGCCGAGCGCGAGCTGTTTTCTACTTATTACAAGGGGCCCTACTTCTTCAACTCCAAAATTTTCGGCGAGGCCGGTATCGAGTACCTGGAGCTGGAGAAGATCTACCGCCAGAAGGACCAGGGCTTTATAGAGATCCTGAACGCGATAAGGAACAACCGCGTGAGCCCCGCCCAGCTGGCGCGGCTTAACAGCCGCGTGGGCGCGGACGTGGAGACGGACGGCCGCGGCCTTATAGTGCGCCTGCTCACCACCAACGCCGACGCGGCCGAAATAAACAACGAGCGCCTGCGCGGCATAGACGGGCGCTCCCATGTCTACAGGGCGGAAACCTCCGGCGAGTTTACCCGCGATTCCTACCCTGCCGACGACGAGCTGCACCTGAAGGCCGGGGCGCAGGTGATGATGCTGAACAACGACCCCGACGGGCGCTGGGTGAACGGCAGCATGGCCGCGGTGCAGGATATTATGAGAGGCCCGGCGGGCGAGCCGGACGTGATACACGTGCGTTTAGCGGACGGCTCCGTTGAGCCGGTGGAGCCGCACGCCTGGGAGCTTTTCCATTTCACCTTCGACGAAGAGGCTAAAAAAATAAAGACGGAAACTGCCGGTACCTTCACCCAGTACCCGCTGAAGCTGGCCTGGGGCATTACCATCCACAAAAGCCAGGGCAAGACCTTCGAGCGGGCGATAATAGACCTGGGCCGCCGGGCTTTCGCCGCCGGGCAGACCTATGTGGCGCTCAGCCGCTGCACGGCGCTGGAGGGCTTATCGCTGGCGCGGGCCGTGCGGCCAGCGGACGTGATGACGGACTGGCGCATTGTGCGCTATGTAACCGGCCACCAGTACGGGACCAGCGAGCAGCTTATGCCGCTCGAAGAAAAAATTAGAATGATAGAGCAGGCCATTAAGGACGGCAACTGCCTTGAGATGACCTACCTTAAAGCGCGCGACGAAAAAAGCCGCCGCACCGTGAGGCCGCTGTCGGTGGGCGACTGCAAATACAACACCGTTACCTTCAAGGGCCTGGAGGCGCATTGCCTCAAGCGGGGCGAGAAGCGCATGTTCAGGGTGGACCGCATCCTGGAGATGAAGACAGTGCGCGGAGAAGAGACGCCGGCTTAACGTTCAGCTCTCGGCCGTTATCGCCCGGCTCACGCTTCAGAATCCCACGCTTTTAGCTGGACCATGGCCTGCGCCAGGTCCTCTTCGCTTAAATTGCAGAACGCCAGCCGGATGAAGCGTTCGCTCGCGCCGTTACAAACTTGTTCATTAATCCTCTACATTAACAAAAAGCGCGGCATTTTGACGGTTTTACGGGTTTTCCGCGCATAATTTGTAGTAAATATTCAGTAAACCCATGTGTCATTCCCGCAGTCTGTAGGCGGGAATCCATAAATAGCTGCCTGGATCCCTGCCAACGGATCGCAGGGATGACAAATAGGATTGACGGTTTTACGGGTTTTCACGCATTATTTCATGGAATATTTCTTTGCAAGTTCGCATTTCGATAAAATACCGGAAAGGCGTGTTTGACACTATAGTTATCTTTGTATTATATTTATCTTAATAGCGGGTCCGTTCCCGCGGGGGGCGGCATGGGAACATTCGCAGGCAAGCCCGCCTGGAACTTTCGAAGCCGGGACAAATTAAAGGAGCCAATATGCCAAGAACGGTGAAATGCGGCGTGATCCAGTGCGGCCTTCCGATGCAGGAAGGGGAAGGGAGCGTTCAGGCGATCAAGGCGGCGATGATAAAGAAGCACCTTGCCTGGGTGGACAAGGCCGGCAAAAAAGGCGTCAAAATACTTTGTCTCCAGGAGATCTTCTCAACCCCCTATTTCTGCCCTTCACAGGACGCCAAATGGTACGCGACCGCCGAAGCGGTGCCGGGGCCGACCACGGAGCTGCTGTCCAAATACGCGAAGAAATACGATATGGCCATCGTCGTCCCTATCTATGAGCGGGCCACGGCCGGCGTTTATTATAACACCGCCGCGGTCATTGACGCGGACGGGAAATACCTCGGAAAATACCGCAAGATCCATATCCCGCAGGTCGCGGGGTTCTGGGAGAAGTTCTTCTTCAAGCCCGGGAACATGGATTACCCGGTCTTTAAGACCAAATACGGGGTGGTCGGCGTGTACATCTGCTACGACCGGCACTTCCCCGAGGGCGCCCGCCTGCTGGGTCTCGCCGGGGCGGAGATAGTGTTCAACCCCTCCGCCACGGTAGCCGGCCTGTCGCAGCATCTCTGGAAGATCGAGCAGCCGGCCCACGCCGTGGCCAACGGCTATTTCATGGGCTGCATCAACCGCGTGGGGACGGAGCTGCCCTGGAAGATAGGGAAGTTCTACGGCCACAGCTATTTCGTGAACCCGCGCGGGGAAATACTCGCGGAAGGCAGCGAGGACAGCGACGAGCTGGTGACCGCCGACATCGACCTGGACAAGATCGACGAGGTGCGCAATACCTGGCAGTTCTACCGCGACCGCCGCCCCGAGACTTACGGCGACATGATCAAGCTTCTGCCGTGAAAGAAATGTCACGAATGACAACGAATAGGACGAATAACAGCAGAGAATTATAATCAGGCAGTTATTCGTGTAATTCGCAGCTATTCGTCTTATTCGCAACCAAAGGATAATATGACAAAAAGAATGTTGATAAAGAACGGGACCATCTTCACGGCTTCCGATACTTTCTCCGCCGATATCCTGGCGGAGGACGGGAAGATCTGCCGGCTCGGCCCGGGCATCGAGCCTTCCGCCGGCGACACTGTGATAGACGCGGCCGGCCTGGAGATCTACCCGGGCGGGATAGACGCGCACACGCATTTCGCCCTCCCTTTCATGGGGGCAGTATCCCCCGACGATTTCGAGACCGGCACGGTCGCGGCCGCGTGCGGTGGCACCACCGCCATCGTGGATTTCGTCATCCCGGGCAAGGGGCAGAAGCTCGCCGCGGCCGTAGCGGCCTGGCATGAGAAGGCCATGGGGAAGGCCGCGGTGGATTACGGCTTCCATATGGCGCTCCCCGAGGTCAACGCGGAAGTGCTCGCGGACATCCCGGGAGTAGTTGCGGAGGGTATCTCCAGCTTCAAGTGCTTCATGGCCTATAAAGGCGCGCTGATGATAGACGACGACCAGCTCCTGCAGGTCCTGGGCGCGGCCAAGGAGAATTCGGCCCTTGTTTCCGTCCACGCCGAGAACGGCGATATGCTCACCCATTTGATGAAGCGGTTCGCCGGCGAGGGCAAGACCGGACCGGAGTACCATGCGCTCGCGCATCCCGCCGAGGCCGAGGGCGAAGCCGCGCACCGCGCCATCGTCCTGGCCGGGTTCGCCGGGGCCCCGCTGCACATAGTCCACCTGAGCTGCGACGAAGCGCTGCGCGAAGTCCAGGCCGCCAGGGTGCGCGGCCAGCTGGTGCTCGCGGAAACCTGCCCGCAATACCTGCTGCTCTCCGACGAGCTGTACAAGAAGAACGGCTTCGAGGCCGCCAAGTGGGTAATGTCCCCGCCGCTGCGCCATGTCTTGAACCAGGACAAGCTCTGGAACGGCCTGCGCGACGGCTTCCTCCAAAGCGTGGCCACGGACCACTGCTCCTTCAATTTCAAGGGCCAGAAGGAAATGGGGAAGGGCGACTTCCTGAGGATACCCAACGGCATTCCCGGCGTGGGCGACCGGGTGAACCTCCTTTACACCTACGGGGTGCGCAGCGGGAGGCTGAGCCGCAACCAGTTCGCGGCCGCCATAGCCACGAACGCGGCAAAAATATTCGGCATGTATCCCGGGAAAGGAACGGTGGCTGTTGGCTCGGACGCCGACCTGGTCATATTCAACCCGGCCCGCGCCGGAGAGGTCTCGGTTAAAAACTCGCGCCACAACGTGGATTATTCAGCGTTCGAGGGCTTCAAGCTCGACGGGCTTCCCGCCTTCGTGATCTCGCGCGGGCAGGTGGTCGCCGAATACGGAAAATTCACGGGTAAAAAAGGCCATGGCCGGTATCTGAAGCGGAAGAAATTCGACGTCCGCGAGTGGGGGTTTTGACGAATGATATGGCGTTTGTGGTATGTCGTTGCGAGGAACGTAGTGACGAAGCAATCTATAAAACATGTATTCCAGACAATATTACATTTACATTATGACAAATTGGAGCGACACAGTTCTTTACACAGGTGTTACGAATAATCTCGTACGAAGGGTTTATGAGCACAAGCAAAAACTCGTACAGGGATTTACATCAAAATATAACATCACCAAACTTGTTTATTATGAGACGACACCGGATGTTAATAGTGCAATAGGACGAGAAAAACAAATAAAAGGCGGCTCAAGGCAAAAAAAGGCAGATTTGATAAACAGCATGAACCCCGATTGGAGGGATTTGTCAGATGAATTGTAAGATTGCTTCACTAAGCTCGCAACGGCTTCGTCGGATTGCTCCGCCCAAAAACGGGCTCGTAATGATGCTTCCCTGTGTCACCGCGAGCGCAGCGTGGCGGTCTTGCTGTGAAATTACTTTACTGCAAAACCAACGGAAATAAAAAATGAAAAAGGAATTATTTGCGATAGACGAATTATTCTTCAAGGAAATGCGAAAAAAAATATGTAAGCTGGCTAACCTGTCAAAACCCATTGATATCCAAATCCTTGCGCTAAGATTCGGGATAGGGCGTGAAAAGCCGCTGTCGTTTAAAGAAATCGGCACTGAAGTTGGATTGTCAGTGGGCGCGGTGCAGCAACGATATAAGTTAAAAAGTCTTCAGATAAAACAATTATTTACGAGACCGGAACACATAATTGGCATTAAAAACTCCTCTATGAACAATTTCTCTGTGGAAAATTTGGATTTTTCGGTCAGATTAAATAGTTGTCTGAGCATTGCGGGTATTTGTACCATAGAAGATTTGAGGAATAAATCTGAAGGCGATTTGATGCAGATAAAGGGTTTTGGACGTAAATGTTTGAATGAGGTAAAAGAAAAATTGCAGGATTATAAATTATCGTTAAAACAGGGGAGTTGTTATGGTTGAATTGCGCAAAATTGAGGATTTTGCCCTGGTGGGCGCTGTGGTAACCCCAGCAAAACCCAATAGAACACATTATTTAGCCTTTTATGCACAAAGCAAAGATTGAAATCCAAACCAGTCGCTCCAGCCGACCCGTTAACGGCCACGGGGCAGGCTGAGTTCCAGCGTTAGGGGCCATTCCATATGTGTGAATCCGCGAAAGAGATCCGCAGTAGACTTTCTCAAAGTCAGGGGGAGTTTGCGGCGCAAATACCGCGCCTATTGAAGGAATGTCTCGACACTAATGTCCCCTGGGAAAAAATCGAAAAGAAGCAAAGGATCATTGAAAGGCAAGTTCTTCAAGACTCCCCCTGGACACCAAAATTCTTCCTGGGGACGGTTAACCAGCCTGACTACGCGCACATGCTACATATACTCTCTGACCCATCCGCCCAGTTCAGAACGGAATTCATCAGTGGCGCTCTCGAGACAAAATGGATATTCAACTCTGTCATCTGGCTTAACCAGGGCCTATGGTGGGGTGGCCTTGTTCTTGTTATTATGTCTTTCATCTATTCCTGGTTACTTGCAATTGCTGGTATAGGTTGCTGGCTTATCTGGTTTTTCATCCTCAACAATGTGCAGACGCTGCTGAATATTAAGTATATGGCGCGTCTATCAGTCTACGACGAGGTTGCTGAAAAGAAAGGCAAACCAATCATAATGAAAATCGTTAAAGCATATGGATGTTCACATCTTTCGGAATCAGGAAACCTCCAGAAAGGGATTGAATACAAAAAACCAACAAAGTTCCATGAGCCCCAATTTAAGGGAATTTCGTGGGGGATGAGACAGCAACAGGTATCAGCAGCATACGGCGACTCTATTTTAATGGACATTCCAGAAGAGAAAATCACCGAATTCAAAGGCCCACCCCATCTTACCTGTTTTAGTCAGGCTCTATTCGGAACTCTATATAAACATGGAGCTTTACTTGGCTTTAAGTTCAGCAAACAAGGCCTATATGAAACTGATGCTTCGTTTCATTTTACCAATCTGGATGGAAGAAAACTAACACGGTCTGAGATATGGTCTGGGTCTGAAGAGATTTTAAGTGCGCTAAAACGCTCTTACGGCAATCCGAGCTATCTTATGAGAGGTAGTAAGTCGTTTTCGTATCAGTGGGTATTCAACAATATATACATCCATTTTGGATACGATGGAGAAAATGGCTGGGGTATACACTACAGGAGCATAAAATTAGATCCTGATATAGAGATCCTCCTCGATTATACCAGGAAAGAATTCTCGGGTGTCGTTGCACAAGTTGTAAGCAGATCCCCGAAATCTGTTAAAAGTTAAAAGGAGACGGTTCTATTTGAACCGGATTCATGGTGACAGGGTAAAATTATCAATCTAAAAATCTTTGTAACTGCTCAGTTTTCTCTGTCATTGCGAGACGAAGCCCGAAGCAATCTCATCAGATTGCTTCGCTCCGCTCGCAATGACAATCTGGGTAGTTATAGATCTTTCAACTGAAGATTTCGGGTCAAAACAGCGGCGGACTTTAGGTGGGTTAAAATGGAGATAAAAATATGACAGAAAACGCTAAGACAACGAACGCGGAAATAACGAAGAAGTACAAGGATTTCCTTATCCCGGGCGTCATCACCTATTACGGCGAACCGCTGCCGCTCGTCTCCGGCAAAGGCTGCTGCGTCTACGACGCCGAAGGGCGGGAATACCTGGATTTCTTCGGCGGCATACTGACGGTCTCCGTCGGCCACTGCAACGAGTTCGTCACCGCCCGCTTCACGGACCAGGCGCGGAAGCTCCAGCATGTCTCTACGCTTTACCCCACGCTGCCGATCGGCGAGCTGGCGGAAAAACTTGCCGGGCTCGCCCCGGGAAACCTGAAAAAGAGCTTCTTCACCAGCAGCGGCACCGAGGCCGACGAGACGGCGGTCATGCTCGCGCAGCATTATACGGGGCAGGTTGAGATCATCGCGCTCCGGCATTGCTATAGCGGCCGCTCGGCCCTGGCCATGAACATGACCGCGCATTCTCCCTGGAGAACCTCCAAGATCCTTGTGCCCGGCATACACCACGCGCCCGCGCCCTACTGCTACCGCTGCCCGTTCCACCTGACTTACCCGGCCTGCGACCTGGCGTGCGCGCGCGACCTCGAGGAGCTCATCAAGACCGAGACCTGCGGCAAGATCGCGGCCTTCATCGCCGAGCCGATACTGGGCGTCGGCGGCTTCATCGTTCCCCCTAAGGAGTATTTCCAGGTCGCGGTGGAGATCGTCCGGAAAGCCGGCGGGGTGTTCATAGCCGACGAGGTCCAGACCGGCTGGGGACGGACCGGCGACCACTGGTTCGGCATCGAGCATTTCGGGGTGGTGCCCGACATCATGACCTCGGCCAAGGGCATGGCCAACGGCGTTCCCATCGGCTGGACCATCGCCACGCCCGAAATAGCGGACAGCCTCAAAGGCCTGACCATCTCCACTTTCGGCGGCAACCCGGTCTCCTGCGCGGCGGCCCAGGCGACCATAGAGTTCATCGAAAAGGAGAACCTGCTGGCCCATGTCCGCAAGATGGGCGACTATTTCCGCGGGCTCCTGACGGAGCTCCAGCAAAGCCAGCCGAAGATCGGCGACGTGCGCGGCATGGGGCTGATGCTCGGAGTGGAACTGGTAACCGACAGGAAATCCAAAACGCCGGACCCGCAGTCCGTTATAAAGCTCTTCGAGGAAACCAGGAAGCAGGGCCTGCTTATCGGCAAAGGCGGCCTGTACGGGAACGTGCTGAGGATCAGCCCGCCCATGACGGTGACCAAAGAGCAGGTGGACGCGGCGTTCAAGATCTTAAAGAGCGCGTTCGAGAGGATCTGATGAGCGATAAAAAACCCGCGGGCGGCTTCTTCGGCAGGCTTCTGGACATCAACCTCTCGACAAAGGCCTCGCGGGTCGTCGAATTCGGCGAGCCGGACGCGCGCAAGTATTTCCTCGGATCGGGCCTGGCGGCGAAGCTCCTGTATTGCGACTTCCGGAACGACATGGACCCGCTCGACGAGGCGGCTCCGCTCCTGTTCATCTCCGGGCTCTTCACCGGCGGCAATCTTCCCGGCACGTCGAAGCTCAGCGTCTGCGCGAAATCGCCCCAGACCGGGATCTGGAACGAGGCCACGGTCGGGGGACACTGGCCGGCGGAGTTCCGTAAGACCGGCTTTGACGGCCTGATCCTGACCGGGAGCTGCCCGGAACTGACGCTTCTGCATGTGACTAAGAGCGGGGCCGAGTTTCACTCCGCCGCCGGGCTGGCCGGCAAGGACGCGTACGAGACCGGCGCGCTGCTCAAGGACAAATTCTCCGCGCGGGCGAAAGCCGCCGTGATCGGCCAGGCCGGCGAGAATTGCGTCCTGATCTCCTCCATCATGTTCGACCCGCCCATCTCGCGGGTTGCCGCGCGCGCCGGCATCGGCGCGGTCATGGGCTCAAAGAAGCTCAAGGCGATAGTCGTGGAGGGCGATCCGGCCATCCAGCTGCCTATCGCCCGGCCCGAGGAGCTCAGGGCCGAGCTCAAGGCGGACGTCGACGAGATCCGCAGGAACACCGTCGGGCTCACTAATTTCGGCACTTCCGGCGGGGTAGAGGCCGTGGAGAAATACGGCGACCTGCCGATCAAGAACTGGCAGCTGGGGAGCTGGCCCGAGGGCGCGAAAAAAGTCTGCGGCCAGGCGATGCAGCCGGCGATGCTGGATAAACATTATTCCTGCTATGCCTGCCCTATCCGGTGCGGCAAGATCTACAAGCACGACAAGCTCGGGCTGTACGGCCACGGCCCCGAGTACGAGACGATAGGCATGCTGGGCGCCAACTGCCTCAACGACGACCCGGAAGCGATCGCCGAGAGCAACGAATGGTGCAACCGCTACGGCATGGATACCATTTCCGCAGGCGCGATCTTCGCGTTCGCGATCGAGGCCTACGAGCGGGGCATCATC
The DNA here is from genome assembly GCA_030651035.1 of Elusimicrobiota bacterium. Taxonomy (GTDB): domain Bacteria; phylum Elusimicrobiota; class Elusimicrobia; order Elusimicrobiales; family UBA9959; genus UBA9959. Next base: position 23,831 of record JAUSCK010000290.1, on the reverse strand, counting down.
ACGCAGAAGGACACCGGTGGCTTAGCGCTCGGCTGGAACGGCGCGAGCGTCGTCGCGCTCACCCACAAGATAGGGCGGCAGGAAGACATCGGCAGAACGCTCGGCCTCGGCGTGAAGAAAGCGGCCGAAAAGCTCGGCCATAACGCCTCCGAGTTCGCGGTCCATACGAAAGGGCTCGAGTACCCGGCCCACGATCCGCGTGGCCACGTGAGCATGGCGCTGAATTACGCGACCGCCTGCCGCGGCGCCTGCCATCTTGAGGGCCTCACCTATTTTCTCGACCGGGGCATCCCGGCGGCCGACTTCGGCTACACGAAGCCGGGGGACCCGCACCTCTCGTCGGATAAGCCGCCCATCGTTGTCAACATGCAGAACTATATGTCCGTCTTCAACCCGCTAGGCATGTGCAAGTTCCTGTTCATCGGCAGGGTGGGGCCGAAGAAGGTGGCCAGGTGGCTGCAGCTCGTATGCGGCTGGGACGCCACGATGGACGAAGTGCTCCTCACGGGCGAGCGCATTTTTAACCTGAAGAGGATGTATAACGTGGGTCTCGGCATAAGCCGGAAGGACGACGTGCTGCCGCCGAGGCTTTACGCTGAGGCCAAGCCGGACGGCTCGGCAAAAGGCGTGCTCCCGGACATGGGGAACATGCTCTACAGCTATTACCAGCTCAGGAACTGGACCACGGACGGCATCCCGGGGAAGGTAAAACTCGCCGAGCTGGGCATCGAATAATGACTAAAACACCCGCCGGGACGATCCAATACCGGATATTGGCGTGCGCCAATTTAAGGCACTATCTTCCCGGCGCCAATGAGACCGCCTCCGTAGAAACGAAGCGGCCCCTGACCGGCCGGGCGCTGCTCAGGAAGCTGAAGATCCCGGAGGGGGAAGTGATGGCGGTCACTGTAGAGGGTAAAGCCGTAGATCTCGACCGCGTAATAGAAAAAAGCTGCGCCGTAGAGATCCTGCCGGTCCTCTCCGGCGGCTGACTGGACCAGTTCGCCGCATGAAAGATTGAACATGGATAAACAGGATAGACAGGATTTTTGTTTTCCTGATTCTGATCCTGTAAATCCTGTTCATCAATGTGAATAATTTGTTGCTGCTAAAGGGCGTTTATGGATAAAACGGTAAAAAGCGCGGACGAGGCGGTGCGCGACATCGGCGACGGGGCGGTCGTCATGTCGGCGGGCTTCGGCCTCTGCGGCATCCCCGAGAACCTCATCCGCGCGCTCGTCCGCAAGGGCGTTAAAGACCTCACGCTGATCGGGAACAACCTCGGCTCCACGGATTCTGCCGACGGCCAGCTGTACGGCATCGGCCTGCTCGCCCGGAACGGCCAGATAAAAAAATTCATCGGCTCTTTCCCCGGGCCTATAGCGAAGCTCCCCTGGTTCAGGGAGCTGTACAGGTCGAAGAAGATCGAGCTGGAGATAATCCCGCAGGGCACTTTGAACGAAAGGATAAGGTGCGCCGCCGCGGGGCTGGGCGGCGTTTACACCCCCACCGGCGTCGGCACGCCCATCGAGGAAGGCAAGGAGAAGCGCGTGCTGGACGGCCGCGAATATCTCCTGGAGCTTCCGCTGCGCGCGGACTTCGCGCTCGTCAAAGCTCAGAAAGGCGACCGCGCGGGAAACCTGGTCTACCGCTATTCGGCGCGGAACTATAACCCCGTCATGGCGCCCGCCGCCGGAGTCACGATAGCCGAGGTGGAGGAGCTGTGCGAAACCGGCTCCTTCGACCCCGACAGCGTCCATACGCCGGGCATATTCGTCACGAGGATCGTGAAAGGCGAGAAGTATGAAAGAAGGACTTAGCAAGGAACTCTTAGCGGCGCGGGCGGCGCGAGAGGTGCGCGACGGGATGTACGTCAACGTCGGGTTCGGCATACCGAGCCTGGTGCCCGAATACCTGGCGGGAAAGGATATTTTCCTTCACACCGAGAACGGGATCATCGGCATGGGGCCCAGGGCGAAAAAGGGCGCTGAGGACCCCGACGTGATCAACGCCACCAAACAGCCCGTAACCATAGTCCCGGGCGGGTCGATCGTCTCCCAGTCCGATTCGTTCATGGTGATACGCGGCGGACATCTGGATATGACCTTCCTCGGCGCGTTCCAGGTCTCCGAAAAAGGCGACCTCGCCAACTGGAAGGTCCCGGGCGAGGATACCATCCCCGGCATGGGCGGGGCGATGGACCTGGCCGCCGGGACGAAATGCATCGTGGTCACGATGACGCACACGGACAAGGACGGCGCGCCCAAAATATTAAAGGAATGCACCTTCCCGCTGACGGGCCGCAAATGCGTCAGTCTGATCGTAACAGACCTTGCCGTTATCCGTGTCACTGACAAAGGCCTGGTCCTTGAGGAAACCGCGCCGGGCTTCACCGCCGCGGAGATACAGAAAGTCACCGGTGCGGAACTGATAGTCTCGCCCGCGCTCAAAGAAATTTCAATATAAATTACTACTGGCAGGAATTCTTTTATTTACTTATTTCACCGCAGAGGCGCAGAGTACGCAGAGAGGAGTATGGGAGAGAAAGAGCAAGCGCTTTTTTATAAATGCATTGTTCTCAATTATAAAAACTCTGCGACCTCTGCGCCTCTGCGGTGAATCTGAAAAAGTCCGCTTGAAGGCCGTTAATTTATTCCGTTGATTAATTCATTATGAACTCACTGATCGTGCGGCGGATACTGGGGGGGGACGTCGGGGCCGCGGCCCGCCTGATGCGCGACCTTGACGACGAGATCCCTGCGGCCAGGGCCGCGCTGCGCGGGCTCTACGCGCGCGCGGGACGCGCCCACGTGGTCGGAATTACGGGGTCGCCGGGCGCCGGGAAGTCCACGCTCGCCGACAAGCTGGTGGAGGCCGCGCGCCGCAAGGGCCAGACGGTCGGCGTGGTGGCGGTGGACCCGACCAGCCCAATCTCCGGGGGCGCGGTGCTGGGGGACCGCATCCGCATGCAGCGCCACGCCGCGGACGAAAAGGTCTTTATCCGCTCGCTGGCCGCGCGCGGAAGCGTAGGCGGCCTCTCGCGCTCGGTCTTCGACACCGTGACGGTCCTGGATGCCATGGGAAAGGACCTTATAATCCTGGAAACCGCCGGGGTGGGGCAGGACGGCATCAAGGTCGCGGGGGCGGCCCACACCGTGCTGGTGGTCCTGTCTCCGGGCCAGGGCGACGATATCCAGGCCATCAAGGCGGGGGTTCTGGAGATCGGCGATATTTACGTAGTGAATAAATGCGATCACAGGTACAGCGAACAGCTGGCGCGCTCGCTGCTGCTGGCGCTGGAGGGGACGGCGCCCCGGGACGGCTGGACGACGCCCATTATTAAAACGGAGGCCGTCTCGGGCAAGGGAACCCGGGAACTCCTGGACGTTATCGGCGCTCACCGCAGCGCCCTTGTCAGCGGCCGGGCGTGGGAGCGGCGGTCTATGAACATGGCCAGGACCGCGTTCATGGAGCTGCTGGAGACCGGGGCCAGGGAATTCATAAGCGGGGAATTAGCGCGAGAAAAACGCTGGCGCCGGACCTTCAGCGACCTGGCCAGCCGCCGCGCGGACCCGCATTCCGCGGCCCGCAGCGCCCTGCGAAAGCTGCTGAATATAAAGGCATGCAAATGAAATCCGCCCGCAAGCCCCGCACTTTGGCCGCACCCTCAACGGAAAAAGTGCGGGGTAAACGGCAGCCCGCCAAAACGAATCCCGGCGCGAAACTGCGGCTCAGAGCCCGGCGCTGGGAAGCGGACACGCTCAAAAGATCCCTGGCCAGGCTGCCGGAGCGCCGCGCGCGCTTCGTGAGCGACTCCGGCCTGGAGATAAAGCGCCTCTATACGCCGCTGGACCTGGGAAAGAACGATTACCTGCGCGACCTGGGTTTTCCCGGCGAGCCGCCCTTTACGCGCGGAGTCCAGCCTACTATGTACAGGAGCCGCCTGTGGACAATGCGCCAGTACGCGGGCTTCGGTACGGCCCGGGAGACCAACCAGCGCTACCGCTACCTTCTCAAAAACGGCCAGACCGGCCTCAGCGTCGCCTTCGACCTCCCCACCCAGATCGGCTACGACTCCGACCACCCGCTCGCCGAGGGCGAGGTCGGCAAGGTGGGGGTCGCGGTCTCCACTTTGCAGGACGCCGAGGAACTGTTCAGGGGCATTCCGCTGGACAAGGTCTCCACCTCGATGACCATAAATTCCACGGCCGCGGTCCTGCTGGCCATGTATATAGCCGTGGCCGAAAAGCAGGGCGTCAGGACGGAGTCGCTCCAGGGCACCATCCAGAACGACATCCTCAAGGAATACGCGGCGCGCGGCACTTACATCTACCCGCCCCGCCAGTCCATGCGCGTGATCACCGATATCTTCGCCTTCTGCCGCAAGCGCCTGCCGAAATTCAATCCCATCAGCATCAGCGGCTACCACATCCGCGAGGCGGGGTCCTCGGCGGTGCAGGAGGCGGCCTTCACCATAGCCAACGGCATCGCCTATGTCGAGGCGGCTCTGGCCAGCGGCATGGACGTGGACAGTTTCGCCTCGCGGCTTTCCTTCTTTTTTAACGCGCATAACAACTTTCTTGAAGAGGTGGCCAAGTTCAGGGCCGCGCGCAGGCTCTGGGCCGGGATCATGCGCGACCGTTTTAAGGCGCGGGACCCGAAGTCCTGCATAATGCGCTTCCACGCGCAGACCGCGGGCTCGACGCTGACCGCGCAGCAGCCCGACAATAACGTGGTCAGGGTCGCCGTCCAGGCCATGGCGGCGGTGCTGGGCGGAGCCCAGTCCCTGCACACCAACTCCCGGGACGAAGCCCTGGCCCTGCCCACCGAGGATTCTGTGCACCTCGCCCTGCGCACGCAGCAGGTCATAGCCCTGGAGAGCGGGATAGCCGACACCATAGACCCCCTGGGCGGGTCTTACGCCGTGGAGGCGCTCACCGACCAGATAGAGGCCGGGGCACTGGACTACCTCAGGAAGATAGCAGCCCTGGGGGGCTCTGTCAAAGCTATCGAGGCGGGCTATATGCAGTCCGAGATCGCGGACAGCGCCTACCGCCACCAGCGGGAGGTGGAGAGCGGCGCCCGCGTAGTGGTCGGCGTCAACAGCTTTGAGATACCGGAGCACCCGGCGCGGCCGGTCCTCAGCGTCAGCCCCGGGGTGGAGCGCCTGCAGCGCCGGAAGCTGGCGGCTTTCCGCAAGAAGCGGAACCAGCGCCGGACGATGACGGCGCTTGAAAATATAATAAACACGGCGGGGGGCACGGGCAACCTGGTCCCTCCCATCCTGGAGGCGGTCAAAGCCGGGGCGACACTGGGCGAGATCTCCGACGCGCTGCGGAAAGTCTTCGGCGAACACAGGGAAATATGAACGAAAAAAAACGAAAGATCCGGGTGCTGATAGCCAAGCCGGGCCTGGACGGCCATGACCGCGGGGCCAAAGTGGTGGTGCGGGCGCTGCGCGACGCCGGCATGGAGGTGATCTATACCGGCATCCGTCAGACCCCCGAGGCTATCGCCAGCGCCGCCGTGCAGGAAGGGGTGGATTTCGTCGGGCTCTCCTGCCTGTCGGGAGCGCACAATAACCTCTTTACGCGGGTGGTGCGGCTTCTGCGCAAAAAAGGAGCCGGGGATATAATCGTTTTCGCGGGGGGCATCATACCGGCCCCGGATATCCCGAAGCTTAAGAAGGCCGGCGTCAGGGAGATCTTCCCGCCTGGAACCTCCACGAGGGACATAGCGCAATGGGTGCTCCAAACGGCGAAAGAATTATAGAAGGCGGGCAGTTCAACGTTAGCCAGGGAGACTGAAAATATGGAAAAGAATTTTGACTGCGGCCAGGCCATGGCCGAGGCGGAAAGATGCCTGCTGTGCCATGACGCGCCCTGCTCCAAAGGCTGCCCGGCGCTCACCAACCCGGGCGAGTTTATCAGGAAGCTGCGCCTGCGCAACGTCGCGGGCGCCATCAGGACCGTAAAAGAGAACAATATACTCGGCGGGGCCTGCGGCGCGCTGTGCCCGACCGCCCGGCTCTGCGAGAAGGAGTGCGCCGCAACCGGCATCGACCGCCCCATCCGCATCGGCAAGATCCAGAGGTTCCTGGTAGAGCATTCCTGGAAGATCGGATTTAAGCCGTTCGCCGGCGGGCGTTTTGAGCTCCCGCGGCCCGTGAAGGGCAAAGTGGCCGTCATCGGCGCCGGGCCGGCAGGGCTCGCCTGCGCGGCGGAGCTGGCGAAGAACGGCTGCCAGGTCACGGTTTTTGAAGAGCGTGCGGAACCCGGCGGCGTGCTGCGCTACGGCGTTCCCGGGTTCAGGCTGTCCGCCGAGTTCCTGAAGAAGGAACTGGAGGATATTAAAGCCCTGGGCGTGACCTTCAGGTGTTCGCAGGGCATTAAGGGCCCGGACGGGGCGGAGAAATTGCTTAAGAAAGGTTTCCAGGCGGTCTTTATCGGCATCGGCTTGTGGGCGCCGGTCCGCCCGCCTTTTGGCGGCAAAGAAGGCGCGAACGTCATAGCGTCGGTGCGGTTCCTTGAACTGTACCGCGGCAAGCCCGCGCAGCTGCGCAAGCTGTGCGGGGGGAAGCCGGTGGCGGTGATCGGCGGCGGCTCGGTGGCCGTGGATTGCGCCAGGACGGCGCTCCGGCTGGGAGCGGAGGACGTCTACCTGGTTTACCGGAGATCGTTCGCCCAGATGCCGGCCGAAGAGCTTGAGAGGATAGAGGCTTTGAACGAGGGCATACATTTCCTCCCGCTGAACCAGCCGACAGGCTACGCGCGGGATGCGCGCGGGAACCTGACGGGCGTAAAGCTGGTCAGGACCAGGCTTTCCGGAAAGGATAGCTCCGGCAGGCGCAAGCCCAGCGACGTTAAAGGCAGCGACTGGGTCCTGGACGCCGGCGCCTGCATCGAGGCTATCGGCAATAAGCCGGAAGAAAGATCGCTTTCGCTGGGCAGGCTCATCAGCGCCGACCCCGGGACGGGCAGGACGTCCAAAGCCGGCATCTTCGCCGGCGGCGACATCGTGCGGGGCCCCGCCACGGTGGTCCAGGCGGTGGCCGACGGCAAGGCGGCGGCGCGGGCCATCATGAAGCAGCTGGCAAAATAAACGGTTTATGAAGAGGGAGCGATTAAACATGGATATACAGGATGAACAGGATGAGCGGGATTCCATGTTTCCTTTTTCTATCCTGTCTATCCTGTTCATCCATGTGAATGTTCTTTCTTGCGGGTTAAAATAAGGAGTTCTTATGCTGAAAAAAGTCGATCTTTCGATAGAATTCTGCGGCGTTGTTTTTTCGAACCCGTTCATGCTGTCCTCGTCGCCGGTTTCCAACTGCGCCGAGATGATCGCGCGGGCGTTCGACGCCGGCTGGGGCGGCGTGGCCTACAAGACGCTCGTCACTGACAGGATACCCATCATACATCCCTCGCCCCGGATGCACGGCTGCAGCTACGAAGGGAAGCGGCTCGTCGGCCTTCAGAACGTGGAGCAGACCACCGACCGGGGGCTGAAGCCGAACCTGCGCGACATCGCTTATCTGAAGAAACATTATCCCAAACACGTGGTGATGACGAGCATCATGGGCTTCTCCAACCAGGAATGGGCGGACCTGGCGAAAGCCGCCACCGACGCCGGCTCCGACATGCTGGAGCTGAATTTCTCCTGTCCCCACATGGCGGTGGAAGGCTCGGGCGCCAAGGTCGGGCAGGCGAACGACCTGGTGCGCAAGTTCACCGAAACCGCCAGGCGCGTGACCAAGCTCCCCCTGGTGGCGAAGCTGACCCCGAACGTGGCGGACATGAACGAGCCCGCCCTGGCGGCCAGGGCCGGCGGGGCCGACGGGATATCCGCCATTAACACCGTGGCCGGGCTCTCCGAGGTGGACCTGGATAATTTCATCCCCAAGCCGGACGTTTTCGGCAAAGGCGCCATCAGCGGCTACTCCGGCCCGGCGATAAAGCCCATCGGGCTCAGGTTCATCGCGCAGCTGGCGAAGAACAGGGAGCTGGGCCTCCCGCTCTCGGGCATAGGCGGCATTGAGACGTGGGTGGACGCGCTGGAATATATCCTGCTGGGCGCGAGCACGGTGCAGGTTACCACCGGCGTCATCCATTACGGCTACCGCATCGTCGAGGATATGATCGAAGGCCTCTCCGACTACATGGCGCAGCGGCGCATTACCCGGGTAGCCGACCTCGTCGGAAAGGCCGTGAAGAACGTCCATGAAACATCGGAATTCGACGTGCGGCGCCAGGGAATAGCGCGCTACGACCTGGACCGCTGCGTGGGCTGCGGCCAGTGCTACATAGTGTGCCGCGACGCCGGCGGCTCGGCGCTGAAATGGGACGGCAAAAAACGCCGCCCCGTCCTGACCGAGGACAAATGCCTGAGCTGCATGGTCTGCAGCTTCGTGTGCCCTGTCAGCGGGCTCATCACTTTCAAGGAAATGCCGAAGAACTGGAAGCGCCGTAAGACCCCGACGCTGGGCTGAGCCGCCCGCGCCCGCTTTTAGATCTTGCCTTTGAAGTGCAGGAACAGCACTATCATAAACAGTATTCCCAGTATGCCGCCCCAGAATAGTATATTCCCGGCCAGGCGGCCCATTTTTTGCGCCCCGGTCACGGGTGCCGCCGCCGCGCTTCCCGCCGCGTCCGCCGGCCGGAATTTGCGCCGCAGTATAATGCCTGCCGCCAGGGGCGCAAAAGAGACGCCCAGCAGCAAAAGAGCTTCAATTGCGACTTCCAGGTCTATCATTGCGCCGGAACCTCTCTGCCGTCCTGGTAGCAGGCCTTCTTGCCCGCGACATAGCCAGGCGTGGTGGCTTCCTGGTTGCCTATTATAGCCGTTACCCCCGGCAGGCGGCCCGGCACCAGGCCGAAGGTGCGGTAGCCGCAGACCACCGACCCGCGCAGGTTAAGGCTGGTGTCCCGCGCCAGGTCAGCGTTCCAGGTCCTGCTCCACTGCTGCCTGGCCTCGTCCGAAGGGGTACCGCCGAACCTGTCCTGGAAATAGGGCAGGCTGAAATAGAGCAGCCGCCGGGCCAATATTGAAAGCCCCACGGCCGGGTTAAGAGTGGGGCCACCGACCGAAGAAGTATTGCAGCCGGCGAACTGCACCACGCCGCCGCGCGCCATCTTGCCTTTAAGCATAATGCCCGCGCTTTCCGCGTCAACGTCAAAGGGACCGACGGCCTGCAGGCCGGGGCCGCCGTGGCCGTAGAAAACGATCCTGGTTATCGAGCCGTCCGGCATCCTGCGTATGGCGGCTACCGCGTCCTCGCCTTTGCGGAAGGTCTGCGGCTGCTGGGCGCCGCTTGTGTAAATGGTAATGCCATAGGCGTCGGAGGTGAGGCCGCCGGATTTAGCTGTCCCTGTCGGCACGGTAGCGGCGGCCGGGGCGGACTTTACCCCGGGCATGGCGAAGGCCGGGGTCCTTGTCGCGGGGGCCGTAAGCTGCGCGGCAGCGCCCGGCCTGGCGGCTCCGGCAGCGTACTGCCCGCGTCCCGCTACCACGGGGTCGGCTCCCGAGGCGCTCATGTTGTCGTAAAGCTTGGCGAAGCTGTCAGCCCCCAGCTTTGAGGGGTCCGGCCCGGCGAATTTGTCCAGCGCCGCGGTCGACCGGCTGCCCGGCCCCTTCGGCGCTTCACCGGAAGACCGGTTATTAAGGGCTTCGGACGCGGCTTTTAAGGCGCGCAGGTCAGCTATCGCTTCAGGCAGCAGGTAGGGCTCCAGCGCCAGGGCGTCCTTGTCGCTAAGCCTTTCGGCGCGCGCTTTTTTCAGCGCGGAGTGCGTAAGCGCGAGTTTGCGGGAGAAGTCCGCGGCTTTCTCTTTGCCCAGCCAGAGGTGCACGGCTTTTATATCGGCCTCTTTGGTTTTGGCCGTGTAATCGCGGAGGGCGGTGCTGCTCCACTTCGCCATCGCGGCGGAGTAGTAGGCTTTTATTGCCTCCTGCCTTTCAAGGGCGGGCTGTTTAGCCGCCTGCAGCGCCCTCTCCTGCCCTTCAGGTATCAGCGCCGCCCAGCCTTCGGCGGTGAAGGCGGCGCTTTCCTGGAAATATTTAAATTCAGCCGCGTGATCCTTGTTGTTCCAGGGCACCGGCTCCAGCGCGAAGGCGTAGCTCCCGGCCAGGGCCAGCGAAAGGAAGATAAAAAGGGGGCGCAGTGTCTTCATAATATTGTAAGCGGCTGAATATATAGTTTACAACATCTCTTTGACTTGTCAAGGGTACAAATTGACAGGAGGCAGGGGACTTATTTATCATTAAGGTGTTATTGAATAACAACCGGGCGGCTGCCGCCCCGTAACGGAGGTTCCCTTAATGAAGTATCTTCTTCTTTCCCTAGTCATGTCCGCGGCTGTCCCGGTCGTCCAGGCCCAGGTGCAGGATAAACCGGCCGAAGCCGACGCCCAGAAAGCGAAGCCGAAAACAAAATTCCAGCAGCTCAACGATGAGAAAGATGAGCTGAAGGCCCAATACGACCTGATAATCCAGGCGCAGCGGACCAAGGCGGCGCAGCTTGAGGCGGAGTACAACCGTATCACCATGGAAAATAAGTTTTCCTCCGAGAAACAGCAGACGGACCTTAAGCAGCTTAAGGCCGACCTCGAAAAAGCCGCCACCGAAAACAAGCTGGCCGAAGAGCAGCTGAAGATCCTGCTGGGCGCGCTGAATACCGAATTCCTTAAGATAAGCCTTGAAAATAAGCTGGCGGCCGAGCTGAACAGGAAGATGGTGTCCGACCTGGACAGGCAGATCTCCAGGCTGAAGCTTGAGAACGACCTTAAGGCTGAGAAACAGCGCGACGTTGCAATTGCCGACGCGGCGGAAAAAAGCGCCATAGACCTGGAGATGAAGCGCCTGGACCTGAAAGAGCGCCAGTTCAAGATAGATAAGCTGGCCATGGACAGCCGGGCCGATAAGCTGAACAGCGACCTGGCGATGCGCTCGCGCAAGGAAGAGTGGAAGCGCGAGACCAATACGGAGCCGGTTTACATGGCGGAGCCTTACAAGGAAGGGCAGCTTGTGATAAGCGACCGCCGCATAGCGCTGAACGGGCCTATCTTCAACGGTTCCGCGGATTTCGTCACCGACCGCATACACTACTTCAACAATATCAGCAGCGCCCCGGTGTTCATAATTATAGATTCCTCGCCCGGCGGCTCCGTCATGGCCGGCTACCGCATACTGAAGGCCATGCAGGGCAGTAAGGCGCCGGTCTACGTGGCGGTAAAGTCTTTCGCGGCCAGTATGGCCGCGGTGATAACCACGCTGGCGGAGAAGTCCTACGTCTATCCCAACGCCATCATACTGCACCACCAGATGTCCACCATGAACTGGGGTAATATGACGCAGCTTAAAGAGCAGCTTGATCTTGCCAAGGAGTGGGAGCGCCGCCTGGTGATACCGGTGGCCAAAAAGATAGGCATCGACATGGAAACGTTCAGGAAAAAGATGTACGAGAAAAATTCGGACGGCGACTGGGAGGAGTTCGGCGACAAGGCCGTGGATTATAAATGGGCCACCAGCGTGGTGGAGCGCATAGACGAAACCGGCCTTGTGAAGAACCCGGACGCTGAAGGGGCGTCCATGCCCAAGCGGATGCTGGAGGAGAAGGAGGACGAGAAAGGCCAGCGCTACGTTTCGCTGCCGCGCCTGCAGCCGTTCGACTTCTACTTTATCTACAACCCCGACAAGTATTACCGCTGAGCAGTTGCCGTATCAAGGGCGCAGCTTTAGACCTTGGTGCGGGGGAAAGGGCCGGAGCTGACAGGCGCTCCGGCTTTTTCTGGCGTCAGGCGGCGGGGGGAGGCGGCGGGGCGTACATAGCCCTGACGCAGTCGGCGTAGGGCTTGCGCTTTTCCGGAGTGAAATCTTTATAGATCAGTTCCACCGCCCGGCCCGCGCCGAACATCGCGTGGTCTATGGGAAAAAGGTTCTCGCTGCCCGGGGGCAGGTATTCTTTCTTTATTTCCATGCGCAGCCCCCAGCCGGCCAGCAGGGTCAGGCCGTAAACCCATTTCTGGGTGGCCTGGTTGAAAATTTTCAGGACGGGGCCGGGGGTTTTCGCGGTGTTGGGCTTCATCTCCCAGGTCTGGCCCGGCAGGTCGCCGGCGGCGGCCATAAGCTCGGACCAGAATTCCCTGAAAGCCCCGGCCGATTTGGGGTAGCGCACCTCTATGTGGTGCACGAACTTCTCGAACTCCGCGCGGATAAGCGCCGGGTCGGTCTTTATCGTCTTGGCCTTGCTGCGGTTCTCGTCGTCGATCTTAAGGCGGGTTATAAGGTCCTGCAGGGCGGCGGTTTCAGCCTCGTTGGCCGGGGCCAGGTACTGCGCGCGGAAAGTCAGGCGGTCGCCGGCCGGCGGCTGCACGGTTACATTGTCGCCCGCTACTTTTACAACAACGCCCAGCGCTTTGTTTATGGTATTGCGCACCGGCGCGTAAATCTCGAAAGTGTTTGTTTCCATGGTTTTACCCCTGCTAAATAATACTAAATGTTTTTATGTCCCAAAACCACTTTCGTCAACCCGACACGCCCTTGTCGGGGTCGTCTGCTATGCTATTTGAAACGTCAGCTGTAAAGGGGGTAGATCTATGAAAGGAGCGGGAACCATACAGGACATGCCGCGGGTGGAGCGGCCGCGCGAGAAGATGATGCGCTACGGCCCGGAGAAGCTGGCCGACGAGGAGCTGCTGGCCATAATACTGCGCACCGGCATGAGGGGGAAGAACGTGCTGGACATGGCCGGGGAGCTGCTGAAGCGCTTCGGCCAGGGCGACATCGCCAAGGCCGGCTTCGCGGAGCTGCGCGCCGCGCCGGGCCTCGGGCCCGCCAGGTCCTGCGAGATACTCGCTGCCTTCGAGCTTGGCCGGCGCTTCCTGAACGGCAAGAAAAGCGGCATCTACCTGAAGCCGCGCGACATTTGGGAGGAGCTGCGCGACGTGCGCGATCAGAAGAAGGAGCACTTCATCGTGTTCTACCTGGACACCCGTAACCAGGAGATAAAGCGCGACATAGTCTCGATAGGCACGCTTAACTATAACCTGGTGCACCCGCGCGAGGTGTTCGAGCCGGCGGTGAGGAACCTGGCCGCCAGCGTGATAGTGGCGCATAACCACCCGTCGGGCTGCCTGGAGCCCTCGGATGAAGATCTGTCCCTCACCAAGCGCCTGGCCCAGGCCGGCAAGCTGCTGGGCATAGAGGTGCTGGACCACGTGATAGTCACAAGGGAGGGCTTCATGAGCTTCAAACAGAAAGGGCTTATGTAAAGCACGGTCTCCGCCCGGCTTCTTTACATTTTAGAGGCTTCCCACGGAGCGTTAGCCCGGGAGCCTGCCTTTTTTATATCCTATACGCATTGCTTTACCGCGGTAATTTTCCGGAGGATTTAATGAGCGACCCTTATGTGTCTAAAATTGCGGCTGAACTTGGGCTGAACCCCGCGGGCGTGGCCGCCGCGATGAATCTTTTTAAAGAAGACGCCACCATCCCTTTCATCTCCCGCTACCGCAAAGAGGCCACCGGCAATCTGGATGAAGTAGCCCTCGGCAAAATACAGGATCGCCTCGCCCAGCTCAAAGAACTGGACCTGCGCCGCGAAGCCATTATAAAATCGCTTACCGAAAGAAACCTGCTCACCCCGGAACTTAAACTCAAAGTGGAAGGCGCCGAAGTCCTGTCGAAACTTGAAGATATATACCTGCCCTTCCGCCCCAAGCGCCGCACCCGCGCCACTATAGCCAAAGAAAAAGGCCTGGAGCCGCTGGCCGACCTGGTTTACATACAGGGCAGTGAAGCCCCCTCCGCCCTTGCAGTCCCTTTCATCAGCGACGAGAAAGGCGTTAAAACCGCCGAGGAAGCCCTGGCCGGGGCCCGCGACATAATAGCGGAACGCGTCAGCGAAGACGCGCCCGCCCGAGCCCGCCTGCGCCAGCTTTTCTCTGCCAAAGGCATTTTCCATTCCAAGGTGCTGGAGGGCAAGCAGGAGGAGGGGGCGAAGTTCAAGGATTATTTCGACTGGAAAGAGCCGGCTGCCAAAGCCCCTTCCCACCGGATACTCGCCATGCGCCGCGGCGAATCCGAAGGTATTCTGACCATGCGCATAGAGGTAGAGGCCGACGAAGCCATAGCCCTGCTGGAGCCGCTGTTCGTGCAGAACGGCAGCGCCTGCGGCAAACAGGTGAAAGAGGCTGTTACGGATTCCTACAACCGCCTGCTCGCCCTTTCAATGGAAGGCGAGGCCCGCCTTGAAACCAAGAGGCGCGCCGACGCCGAGGCCATAGCCGTTTTCGCCCGCAATCTGCGCGAGATACTGATGTCCTCCCCGCTCGGCCACAAGAATATCCTGGCGCTGGACCCCGGCTTCCGCACCGGCTGCAAGCTGGTCTGCCTGGACTCCAACGGCAAGCTCCTGCACGATGACGTGATCTACCCGCACAGCGGCGACGGCGCCTCCGCCTCCGCCGCGGCCAAGGTGAAGAAGCTGACCGCTGAATTCAAGACCGAGGTCATAGCCATAGGCAACGGCACCGCCGGCCGCGAGACCGAGGAATTCGCCCGCGCTTTGAAGCTGGAAGGCGTCATAATCGTAATGGTCAACGAGAGCGGCGCCTCCGTCTATTCCGCCTCCGCGGTCGCGCGTGAGGAATTCCCCGACAAGGACGTGACCGTGCGCGGCTCCGTCTCCATAGGCCGCAGGCTGATGGACCCGCTGGCGGAGCTTGTGAAAATAGATCCCAAGTCCATAGGCGTGGGCCAGTACCAGCATGACGTTGACCAGGGAGATCTGAAGAAGAGCCTGGACACTACCGTAATGAGCTGCGTCAACAGCGTGGGGGTGGAGCTGAACACCGCCAGCCGCGAACTGCTCTCCTATGTTTCCGGCCTCGGCGCGACGCTCGCTAAAAATATCGTCGAGTACCGCAACTCCAACGGCGCTTTCCCCTCGCGCGCCGCGCTTAAAAAAGTTCCGCGCCTCGGGCCCAAGGCTTTTGAGCAGGCGGCCGGCTTCCTGCGCCTGCGCGGGGCGAAGAACCCGCTGGACGAGAGCGCTGTGCACCCTGAGCGCTACGAGATAGTGGGGAAGATGGCCGCCGACCTGGGCTGCTCGGTGCAGGACCTGATTAACGACGCGGCCCTGCGGGCGAAAATAGAGATCTCTAAATATGTTTCCGAAGGGGTGGGGGAGCCCACGCTGAAGGATATCATAGCCGAGCTCGCCAAGCCCGGCCGCGATCCGCGCAAGCAGTTCGAGGCTTTCGTCTTCGGCGAAGCGCAGAAGATAGGCGACCTGAAACCCGGCCAGAAGCTGCCGGGCATCGTCACCAACGTCGCGGCCTTCGGCGCTTTCGTGGACATCGGGGTCCACCAGGACGGGCTGGTGCATATAAGCGAACTGGCCGATACTTTTGTCCGGGACGCCGCCGCGGTGGTCAAGGTAGGCCAGCGCGTGAATGTGACAGTGACGGACATAGACCTGCCGCGCAACCGCATCGCCCTTTCAATGAAGCCCAACCCGGTGGTAGGCCCCCGCGAAGCCCGCGGCCCCAGGCCGGAGCCCGCCGGCCCTGCCCCGGCGAGGCCGGCCTTTAACAGGCAAGCCCGCCCCGACCCGCGCCAGCGCCGCGATGAGGGCCCGGCGGGCTCCATGGGCGAAGCCCTCAAAGCCTTCATGGACAAGCGCCGCAATTAAGTTAACGAGGTTAACCTGGATAAACAATTAACCCCGGGGAGGCCCGGGGTTTCTTACGCGCAAAAAGGAGGCAGGCACCTTTTGGCGCCTTTTGGCCTTTTTTAGGCCTTAAAACCTCAAAAAGGAGCCAGCCTCCTTTTTGAGGGGGACCTTTGGGCCCGGGGCCTAGGCCCTAAGACACTTACTGTTCGGGCGCCTGGCTGTTAGACTATAAGCATGAAAGAGGCAAATATGAAAAAAATAATCCTTGCGGCAATAGCGGCGGCGAGTCTCTCCACTGCGGTTTTCGCCGGAGACTTCGACCTCAATTCTCTCAGCGTCTCGGACCTGAAGGCTTCGCAGGAAACCATTCTGGCCGTACCCGCGCCCGCGCAGCCCGAGCTGCTCGGTATGGACAAGGCCCCCAATCTACCCTCCCCGGCCCTGGACATGACCATAAAGCTGCCTTTCAAATCCCTCAGCTCCCGTTTTTCGGAGCTGCCCGGCATCAAGATGCAGCCCATCAACTCCGGCGCCCCCATCCTGTTCCGCCAGGGCGACCACATAGCTTTCAGCAACGTGGCCGTTAACTACAACGGCATTGAAGTAGAGCCCACCATACTGATCAGGCCCGCTTTCGAGGGCGCCAATAAGCTGTCCATAAAGGTGATGAAGGTGGAAGCCAATATAGCTTTCGGGCCTAAAGCCGCTTTCGGGGCCGAGCTGGACAAGGATGGCCTGATGGAAATGGTGATGACCAATATCACCACCGGCATGCTGGAAGCCATGGACAAGGCCTTTGCCGGCAATAAAACGGGGCTTAAGGCCAAAGACGTGCTGACCTTTACTTATGACCGCAAAAGCTGGACCCTGCGCGCCGCCGTCAGCCCCGGCTTCGTGGCGCCGCTGCTGCCCGGCCTCATCAGCAACGTGACCCTTTCCAACTTCACCTTTGACGAGACCGGCTTCGCCCTCAGCGTGCAGTCCGGCTCCGCGGCCTCCATCGCCAAGCTGCCCGGCTATAACCTGGCACTGTCCGACGGCCTGCTGGACAACTTCATTCTCCAGTTCACCAAGGGCACCGATTTCGAGCTGCACCCCCAGGGCAAGGAAGGCGGTCTGAAGTTCCGCGCCGACGGCCGCCTTGAGCTGGCCGGCAAGATCTACGCCCGCGACGCGTTCGGCAAACCCAACGTCTACTTCAAGGCGACCATTTTCCCCCAGCTCATCGGCCCCAACACCCTGAAAGTGGTCGTGGAGCGCGTGGAGGTGGACAAAGCCTACGGCATCGGCATCCCCGGTTTCCTCAACAACTGGATACAGGGCAAGGTAATAACTTCCATAATCACTACCTTAACCACCAACCCCGCGATGACCAAGGTCATGACCGCCACCAAACTGGACGACAAGACCGTGAAGATAGTCCTCAAGAACAGCGCTTTCCTGCCCTCCTTCGCCAAGGGCGCCGTCATCAATAACCTGAAAGTGGGCAACGGCCTGCTGTACCTGGGGTTCGAGCTGTAAGCCGGGATTACGGAGAAAATTTATGAAAAAAATAACCCTTAAAATATTAGCCCTCGCCGCGGTGCTCTCCTGCGGCGGCAAGGCGGCAGCCTCGGAATTTAACCTCCAGTTGCTGAACGTCGCCGACATGCGCGCCGGCCAGGCTGATTTCCGGGCCCCCGCCCCGCGGCTGGAAGCCGACGAGCTTATGGGCATGGACATGAACATCCGCGTGCCTTTCAAGATGATCAAGAACTCCGTGGCGCAGATGACCGCTACCGAGAAGCGCCTTACCATTATAGACATGACCGCCCCGGTGGTCTTCAGATCCGGCGAGTTCCTGAAGATCAGCAATATCCGCGTTGACGCCAACGGCATAATAGTGATCCCCACCCTTACCCTTAAGCCCTACCTTGAAGGCCGCGACAAGCTGGCCATACGCATACAGCGCGTACAGCTGCACGCCTCCATGGAGCCCTCCGTGAAAGCCGCGCCCGCCGCCGCCATTTCCGACGAGCAGCTGATGGTGCAGGTGATGGACGTTATGATAAAGGGTATCTACTCCGCGCTAGACGCGAAGCTGAAGGCCAAGAATCTCCCGCTGAAGGCCCAGGACGTGGTGAAGCTGAATTACGACAAGACCGCCTGGACCCTGCACGCGGCGATATCTTCAAAAATAATCAGCCAGTTCATCCCCGCGGGCCTGGTGGGCGAACTGCACCTGACCGGCTTCAGCCTCAGCGATACCGGGATATCCCTGAAGATACAGACCGCTGAATAGAAATTAACACCCAATTAAAAAGCCCCGCTCTGAAAAGCGGGGCTTTTTTTTGCGGTTTATCAAACGCTTTTGAACCACTTCCCCAGCCGCTCCATACCCTGCTCTATCGTTACTCCGGGAACATAACCGAGGTCGCGGCGGGCGGCGGAGATATTGAACCAGTGGGCGGTGGTGAGCTGCTGCAGGATAAAACGGGTGAGGGGCGGCTCGTTGCTGCTGCGCGCCAGCCTCCAGGCGGTTTCCATCGCGGCCGCGGCGGCGTAAGCCAGCCCGTACGGGATCGTTTTTGCCACCGGCCCCGCTCCCGACGCCGCCAGGATCATGTTTATTATGTCCCAGTTGGGGCGGGGATCTCCCTGCGAAATGAAATACGCCCTGCCGGCGCAGGCCGCGCCGGGGTGAAGTTTTTCCGCGGCCAGCCAGTGGGCCATCGCGGCGTCGTCGATGTAGGTGGTATCTATCGGCTTGTTGAAGTTCCCTATCCGCCGCAGTTTGCCCGCCTTGCCCTGCGAAACTATCCTGGATATCATGTGGTCGTGCCCGGGCCCCCAGACAAGATGCGGCCTTAAAGCCACGGTGGAGAATTCCGGGGAATCGGCCGCCAGCGCCAGGAGTTCGGCGAGAGATTTCGTTTTTGCATAATACGAATCGAAGCTGGCCGTATAAGGCGCGGTTTCATCCCAGCCTTCCACGTCGCCTCCGGTAAAAACCACGCTGGGGGAACTGGTGAAAATAAAGCGCGCAGCACCGGCGGCTTTTGCCGCAGCCAGCAGGCTGGCGGTGCCGTTCACGTTCGTTTCGTGGAAATCCTCGTAGCGGCCCCACATGCCCACCTTCGCCGCGACATGGAAAACAGTGTCGCAGCCCTGGCAGGCCTTTAGTGCTGTATCCCTGTCGGCTATATCTCCGCGCAGACATTCAACGCCCAGCTTCGCAAGACGGGGATATTCAGCGCGCGAAAAGCTGCGCACGGAAACTCCTTTGGAGAGCAAGAGCTCTACAATGGCACCGCCCAGGAATCCTCCGCCGCCGGTGACTAAAGCTTTCATATATTTTCTATTCAGATCGGCCACAAAAAGCACATAAGGCACATAAAAAACATTTATTTTGTGTTTTTTGCGGTTAAATTTGCAGTCAGTGTTTTCTCCGCCCAGGCGGCGAGTTTCTCACGCGAGATCTTGGCGTTGTGGCGTATATCCACCGGGAAGCCGGGATGGTAAAGGATGGTCTTTATAGTCTTCGTGTGCTCATGCGCCGCGCCCAGCGCCAGCAGCTCGGCGGTCAGGGACTCGCGCCGCACAGCCCCCTTATTAAGTTCTACGCAGAGCACCGGCGTCTGTCCACCCGATGGGCCGTTGCCCGCCAGCGCGGTGCGCCGCACGTCCGGGTGGGCGTTGAAAACGGCTTCGCAGGGGATGGAGAAAAGCGTGCCTTCCGGGGTAGTTACCCGGTGGCTTTTCCGTCCGCAGAACCACAGCCGGCCGTCCGCGTCTTTCCACCCGGTGTCGCCCATGCGGTGGTAGATCTCCCCGCCGGCGCCGTGTATCTTGGTCAGCGCGGTGCTTTCTTCCCTGCCGAAATATTCGCCCGAAACTACCGGGCCTTTCACCGTGATCTCGCCTATCTCACCGTCTTTGGCAAGCAGATCACCGGACCAGGAAGGTATGGGTCCGTCGGATATCTTGATGATAAATGATTCCATCCCTTCCCAGGTCCTGCCGACGCAGATCCCGGGGAGGCCGGGTTTCAGCCCGGCCAGTTCCGCGTCTGAAATGCAGGATACCGGCAGGGCCTCGGTAGCGCCGTAAGGCGTGAAGACCTGGGTCCCGGGAGCCAGCATCTTTTTCGCGCTCGCTATTATTGCGGCGGAAACCGGCGCCCCGCAGGAGATGACGCGCTGAAGCGTCGGCAGGAGCGTTCCGCGCTTTTCGCCGTAGCGGCCGAGCGTGTCCAGCAGGGCTGGGGAACCGAACAGCTGCACGGCTTTATATTTATTTATCAGGTCAGAAAGCATAGCGGGGTCCGCCGCAGCGGGCCTTGTAAAATCCATTTCAGGTATCACTATGGTAAGACCCAGCGCGACGTCAAAAAGGGCGAAGAGCGGGAAGGTGGGCACTGAATGGAAGCCAGGCTCTATCCTGAAATATTCCTTCAGCATTTCAGCCTGGGCGGCGAACATCGAATGGGTATAAACCGCGCCCTTGGGGGCGCCGGTGCTGCCGGAGGTGAAAAGAATCGCCGCTGTTTCAGGGCCGCTTTCCGGGGCGTACGCCGGGGCGGCGGCGCCGAGCCGCCTTATATCTTCAAGATCAAGCCCGCCCCAGAGCCACTTTTTCCCTGCGGTAATAAATATCCGCAGGGATTTTTCGGCCCAGCGCAGCAATATCCTGGCCGCGTGAGCTTTCGGCGCGCCGATGAAAGCTTCCGGCCGCGACTCTTCGAGGCAGGCGCGCATATTCGCGGGCCCGATGCCGGGGTCAATAAGCACTATCACGGCCCCGGCGCGGAAGAGGGCGAAGGTGAGGGCGACGAATTCTATAGAAGGCGGAACCATCAGGGCCGCCCGCAGGCCGGGCCTGATCCCGGCGCCGGAGAGGCCGGCCGCCAGCAGCGATATTTCGGAATCCAGGTCTCTGAATGAAATTGTACGGGGGCCGTCTATGACCGCGGGCCGGTCCGGCATGGCGGCCGCCAGTTCCGAGATCAGCAGGGAGATGTTCTTAGGCATTTTCAATGAAGAGTTTTACCAGCGGGATAACCTCTTCCTGCGCGTCCTCAAGAATATAATGCCCGCAGTCCGGGAAGGTGTGTATTTCCGCGCCGGGGAACCTGCGCTTCCATTCTTCCAGGAAATGGCGGTCGAAAACGAAGTCCTTCATTCCCCAGCAGATCAGCATCGGCAGGGCGGCCAGGGCGCCCAGTTTTTGCTGGGTTTCCGCTACTACGGGGTAGGCCTTGTCGCCGGGGGCCAGCGGGATATCCTCAACAAAGCGCAAAGTGGCTATGCGGTTCGCCCAGCTGTTGTAGGGGGCGGCGTAGGCGCGGCGGAGTTCGCGGCTCATCCTGCGCCGCTTGCAGCCTACCCAGGCCGCCCCGCGCGCGAAGGCGTTAAGCCCGCGTATCAGCAGG
Organism: Elusimicrobiota bacterium; assembly: GCA_030651035.1. Lineage (GTDB taxonomy): Bacteria > Elusimicrobiota > Elusimicrobia > Elusimicrobiales > UBA9959 > UBA9959. The sequence continues at coordinate 2,751 of JAUSCK010000290.1, read as the reverse complement.
GCGCCCAGCTGCGTGCGGCAAAGGCGCAGGGCCGGGGGGAAAGTTTTTCCGCCCGGCAGTAAAAAGGCGCCGGTATTAAGTATCACCAGCTTTTCTATACGTTCCGGGTGCCGCACGGCGTAGGCCATGCCTATCATCCCGCCCCAGTCATGGACTACCAGCGTAATATTGCTCTTTATGTCCAGGCTGTCCAGCAGGAACTCAAGGTCGTCAACGCGGCTTTTAAGGGTGTAGTCGTAACTGCCGTCGCCGGGCTTGTCGGAGAGTCCGCAGCCTATGTGGTCGGGCGCTATGACCCGGCTGCCGCCCCGCAGGGCCAGCGCCAGGTTGCGGTAATAGAATGACCAGGAAGGGTTGCCGTGCAGCATCACCACCGGCTTGCCTTTGCCTTCGTCGAGGTAATGCATTTTCGCGCCGCTCTTCAGCGCGAGATATTTCCCGGTAAAGGGGTACAGCTCCCATGAAACTCCGCCAGGAAGGTAAGGGTGGGTAGTCACCACTTTACCCCCATCATTATAGTGTTGAGGCCGCTGCCTATTCCCAGGAAAGCCGCGTTGTCGCCGGGGTTAAGAAATTCCCGCTCGTCGGCTATGGCGGCGGCCGTCGGCAGGGCCGCGGTGCCCATGTTCCCGAGGTATTCGTAGGTGGAAAAATCTTTGGTTTCAGGGATGCCCAGCGCGTCCAGGACGTTCTTTCTGTGCGCGCCGCCTACCTGGTGGCAGATGACTTTCCCGAACTCTTCCGCCCGCATGTTTAATTCCGCAAGCAGGTCCGCCCAGGTCTGGCGCCCGAGGGCGACGCCGTGCTTCAGCACCGCCGTCGCGTCGGTGGACATCCTGTCGCCGTGCCAGATGCAGAGGTTGTGATGTTCGCAGGCCGAGCGGTATACCCCGCCCAGCAGTTTGTGGTTTCTGTGGCCGCCGAAGGAGCCGTCCGTAAGGATCACCGCTACCGCCCCTGAGCCGCCGGTGAGCGTGGCGAGCGAAAGCCGGAAGTTATCGAAAGACCTGTCGGCCAGCATATGTTCTATCATGCTGTCGTTTATCTCGCGGGAGGACTCGCAGGACACCACCATGCCGGCCTTTAGCTGGCCGAGCTCGATGCGGTTGGCGATGTCAAGCATGCCGTTGAGGACGCCCAGGCAGGCGTTCGAGAGATCAAAAACGGCGGTGCCGGGCTTAACGCCCAGCGCCGCGCCTACCGCTGCGGCCGTGGCCGGCTCGCTGTGCTCGCGGCATACCCCGGCGTAGATCAGCGCGCCCAGGTCGGCCGCGGAAAGGCCGGCCTGCTCAAGGGCTTTGCGGGCGGCGCGCGCCGCGCCTTCGGACAGGGCGAAGCCGGGGTTCCACCAGCGGCGCTCGCGTATGCCGGTCAGGGCTTCCAGCTGGCCGGGGGGGATATGCAGGGCGTCCAGCATCGGGAGTATGCGCTTCTCCAGCTCCGACGAAGTTACAACATTGGGGCCGAGCTCGTAGCCGATGGTGTCAATAAAAACTTTCGTATATTTCATGCTTATTTTTTACCGATGATTTTCACCGCTGAGGCGCAGAGGTCGCGGAGATAAGAAGAGAGTAAAACGAAAAAGTAAATTCTTCTCTGCGTCCGCTACTCTGCGCTCTCCGCGCCTCAGCGGTGAAACGCAGTTCCCGGCTCTTCCTGCCTATACAACTCTTATCGCGAAATCTTTCATCTGGTAGATGACCAGGCCGTCCACTATCAGGAAGCCATCCGCGCGCAGCACTTTGCGCTCGTCGTCAGCGCCGGTTATCTGGGCTTCCACGGTTACCAGTTTATTTTTCTGCACTATCTGGCCGCGGTATATCCACTGGTGTTTCTCGTTCAGCGCCATAGACTCGAAGCGGGAGCCTGGCGGCAGGTCTTTCCACCGCCGCGCCGCGGCCACTTTCATCAAATTTATAAAGGATTCCAGGCCCAGCGAGCCGGGGCAGACGGGGTCCTGGTAGAAATGCGCCTTGAAGAACCACTCGTCAGGGTCCACCTTTTTTATGCCGCGTACGAAGCCCTCTTTTTTCGGGCCGCCCGCGGGAATATAGGTTTCAACGGCGTCCAGCATTATGAGCTTTTCGTCCGGGAGCCCCGGCGCGGCGGCAAGCGGGAGCTCTTCGCGGCCGGCGTTCTCATCGGACGACGGGCTGTGCCTGGCGGCGGCCCGGATCCCGAGCTGCTCGGAAAGGGATTTTTTTGAGAAAAAGCCGAACTGGGTTATCCCTTTATAAACTGTGCGCCCTTTGCATAATACTTCAAGGTCGTAATCCTGTATTATCATGCCGCCGGACTGCGACACCTTGGTTAGCTTTACTTTAGTTGTCAGGATGCCCGCGCCGGGGAAGACTTCGGCGTACTGGGTCGCCGTGCCGCCCAGGTTCCTGAAAGACAGGTCAACGGGGCTGGTCAGCGCGCTGCCCAGGTAGGCCGCCAGCCACCCGCAGGGTTGCAGCGCAACTTCCAGCAGCACGGCGAAAGGCATTGATCTCTGGCCGCCGGCTTTGAAATACCATTCTTCCGCCGGGACGTCGTATTCGGCCTCTATGCTGCCGCCCGCGCTAAGTTCCCACTGGCGGCAATTCTCTATCTTAACTATGCGGTCCAGGAATTTATACGGCGCCCCGGGAAGCCTGGCTATTACGCGCCCGGAATCGAAGACCTTGTATTTTTCGCCGAAGGCCTCGGAAGGTTTCCCTACGGCGAAAGCGGTGATGCTGGCGTTGTCGAAGACGGCTTTCCCGGGCG
>JAUSCK010000289.1 GCA_030651035.1 Elusimicrobiota bacterium | reverse complement strand
AGTAGTCTTGCCCGCCCCGTTAGGGCCCAGCAGGCCGCAAACCTCGCCCGAGTTGACGCGCAGCGAAATGCCGTTGACCACCTGGCGGCGGCCGAAGGATTTTTCAAGAAGGTCGCATTGAAGTTTCATATTAAGGTTTTGCCTTCGCGGCCGCCGGCCTGTCAGTCTGACGGGGATAGCCCTTGTTAGCGGCGCTGACGGAGGCGCTGCTCACTTCGACATCTTTTACCCAGCCGGTGACCCTGTTATAGAACTTTATGTCGCGGCTGTCTTTAAAGAACTTTATCTTTTCCGACCTTATGGCAAAATCATAGTCCTGCCGGTTGCCGACCGCCATGGGGGTAGAGTCGTGCATCAGGAAAGTCCCCTCAGCGTTGTTGTAGAGGGCCTTCTGCGAGTACATGTCCAGGTTTTCCGTCGAGAGTGAGAAAGACCCGTCGAAAGTCATAAGCCCCTTCTTGTTTTCGGCAAAGGTCTTGTCGGCGCGGCCCCTGAGGATGCGCCCGTCCGGGCCGGAATATTTTATCCTCACCGGCAGGGCCCCGCGCTCCAGTATGGCCTCCTCTAGTGTTTCAAAGTAGACGGCTTTGTCGCAATTCATCTCGACGTGGGACTTGTCGTCGAAACGGCGCAGGAGGTAGATGGAGCCCTTCATGTTCCAGGTCTGCGCGGGCCGCGTGTACAGCGCGTAGTCCGCCTTGAGCATGTAGCGCGGGTTGCGGAAAGAAACGTTTCCCTCGAATATCTCGCGGTCGTTGGTCCGGTCCATCTTCCACTTGTCGCTCTTTACCACTGAGCCCATCAGAAAGTCATCCGCCTCCCTGGGTTTCTTCGGAGAGTCCGCCGCCCCGCTGCGCGGCGGCAGGGAGCAGGAGAGAAGGAGGGTGAAAAACAGGATATTCTTCATTTGCCGGCCAGCCGCGTCTCCTGGTGCTGTATTTCTATCTCTGAAAGGTCCGGGTTAGCCGTGAACCCGCGGCCTTTTATCACCGTGCGTCCCTTATAGATGGTCACCGGTTCCTCGGTCCAGATCTTGGCGCGCGCGGAACTGTAATAAAGTTTCGTGGTCAGGAGGCGCATGCCGTCTTTCTTCGCGTTAACCTCTACCTCGTCGGTCAGCACGGCGGATTTTTCCTGCATCTGCAGCGAACCCGTGCGCGAGGTTATCTCCGAGGAAACCCTGTCCTGGTCGTAAAACTTTATCCGCGGCGCGCTGAAGGTTATAACGCCCTTTCTTTCATCCAGCCGGCCCGTAACCGCCTCCAGCCGCCAGGTGGAGGCGCCGGAGGCGGCCTCAGCCATGGAAAAATTCGTTAGCAGGCTGACGCCCGGCGCCGCCTCGCGGGAGCCCGCGTCCGTGCAGGCGGCCGCGGCCAGTAAAAGGAGGGGAAAGAGTCTCTTCAACCCAAACCTTCCTTCAGCAGGTCCCGCTCGTCTATTATTCCTATGGGCCGGCCGGTCGCGGAGTCGGTGACCGGCAGGTTGTCTATTTTCTTTTCGGAAATCAGGCGCGCCGCTTCCATGGCCATGGTCTCCGGATGCACCGTCAGCGGGCCGCGGGTCATCACGAGCTTCACCGGGAGCGACAGGTCGCAAAAGCCGTCCTGGAGGCGGCGGCGCAGGTCCCCGTCTGTAAAATAGCCGGTCAGCTTCCCTCCTGCCCCGACGACCGAAACCGCGCCCGCCCTGGTCGCCGTCATCACTTTGAGCGCGTCGGCAACGCTGGCGCTCTCCTTCACCACCGGGTTCTCCCGGCCCTTGTGCATAAGGTCCCCGACTTTCAAGTTGAGCAGTTTCCCCAGGCTGCCTCCCGGGTGCAGGCGGGCGAAGCGCTTTTTATCAAAGCCCTTCAGCGTCATCAGCGTGACCGCGAGCGCGTCGCCGAGCGCCAGCATGGCCGTGGTCGAAGAGGTGGGGACTATGTCGTAGGGGCAGGCCTCCGCTTTTACGTGCAGGCAAAGGGTCACGTCGGAATACCGCGCCATCCGGGAGTCCGGGTTGTTGGTTATTGAGATCACCGGCAGGCCCTGCTTCTTCAGTATCGGCAGCAGCTTGGCGGTCTCCTCGGTCTCGCCGGAATAGGAAAGCGCCACGGCCACGTCGTCGGAGGCTATCATGCCCAGGTCGCCGTGCAGCGATTCCACCGGGTGCAGGTAGACGCTGCGGGTGCCGGTCGAGGCCAGCGTGGAGGCTATCTTGCGCGCTATAAGGCCCGACTTGCCCACCCCGAACAGCACGGCCTTGCCGGAGCAGCCTTCCAGGAGGCGGACGGCCTTGAGGAAGGAGGCGCCCAGCGTTTTCGACAGCCCGGCCACGGCGCGGCTTTCCGCGGCTATCACGCCCCCGGCGGTCTTCAGTATCAGCGCGTCTTTGGCGTTCATGGCTATTTAGCGGGCAGCTTGTGCGGGTTAAGCCAGGGCGTCATTTCCGGCGGCATCTCGCGCTGGTCGTAGGGCGGCGGCAGCTTGTGCAGCAGGTAGCTGACGGCGAAGAAGCCGACTATCAGCGTCAGGTATATCCAGGACAGGGTCTTTAAATGCCATTTCCAATCCGGGAACCAGGCCGGCGGCAAGGTGAGGTCGGTGCTGCATTTTCTGCAGAATTTCAGCGTTGAGCGGTTTTCCTGCCCGCAATTTGTGCATTTCATAATCTTTCCTTAATATTTCTCACACAAAGGCACTAAGCCACAAAGCACAACTTTCTCAATTTAATTTTCTGTCATTTCTTCGTGTCTTCGTGCCTTGGTGTGATTTTATTCTTATTCCTCATACTATCTCAGCTTGAGCTGATGTCCGAAATTTCCAGCGCCAGCCTGTCCACGCGGTTAAGGGCGGCGACCATGGGTTTCACCGCGCTCAATTCGAGCGAATTAGGCCCGTCCGAAAGCGCCCTGGCCGGGTTCGGGTGGGCCTCAAAGAAGAGCCCGGCGATCTTCTGCGCGGCGGCCGCCTTGGCCAGCGGCATTATAAAGCGCCTGTCCCCGCCGGTGGCTGTGCCCAGGGCGCCCGGCTTCTGCACGGAATGGGTGCAGTCGAAGATCACGGGGTAGCCGAACTCCTTCATTATCTCCAGGCCGCGCATGTCCACCACCAGGTTGCCGTAGCCGAAGGAGGAGCCGCGCTCGGTCAGCATTATGCCGCCGGCGCCGCGGCTTTCCAGCTTTTTTACTATATTCTCCGCTTCCCAGGGGGAAAGGAACTGGCCCTTCTTCACATTGACAGCGAGGCCGGTGTCGGCGCAGGCGAAAAGCAGGTCCGTCTGGCGGCACATGAAGGCCGGTATCTGCAGTATGTCGGCGACTTCAGCGACGCGCGACGCCTGGGCCGGGTCGTGCACGTCCACCAGCAGCGGGATATCAAGCCTGTTCTTCAGGTCTTTCAGGAAGCCGAGCGCGGCCTCCATCCCTATGCCGCGGAAGGACTTGTGCGAGGTGCGGTTGGCCTTATCGAAGGAGGCCTTCAGCACGAAGGGCGTCTTGAGCGCCGCGAAGATCCCTTTCAGCTTTTCCGCCTCGGCCGCGTAGGCCTTGGGCGTCTCGATAACGCAGGGGCCGGCTATATAGGCCAGCGGCCTGTCATTCGAGAAAATAACGTTCTTAACCTTAACCTCTTTCTGTTTCACGCACTCTCCTTAACTTTGAGCCAGTTTGCCGCATGAAAGATTGAACATGGATAAACAGGATGGACAGGATTTCTACTTCCCTTTTTTATCCTGTCTATCCTGCTCATCAATGTGAATAATTTTATCTTTATTGTTCACTGCCTTGTTTCTAACCGCCGCGGCGACGAAGCTGAAGAACAGCGGGTGCGGCATCAGCGGCTTGGACTTGAATTCCGGGTGGAACTGCACCCCGACGAACCAGGGATGGCCCTTGAGCTCCACCATCTCCGGCAGCTTTATCTTTTTATTCGTGCCGCTCACCGTCATCCCCTTCTTCTCGAACTGGGGGACGTACTTGGTGTTGAACTCGTAGCGGTGGCGGTGGCGCTCCGAGATGGAGTCCTCGCCGTAGATCTTGCGGGCCAGGGTGCCGGCCTTGATCTCGCAGGGCCAGGCGCCCAGGCGCATGGTGCCGCCCTTGTCCTTGACGCCTTTCTGCCCGGCCATCAGGTCCACGACGGGATGCGGGGTCTTCGGGTTGAATTCCGCCGAATGGGCGTTTCTGAGCCCCAGCACGTTCCTGGCGAACTCGATGGCGGCGCACTGCATGCCCAGGCAGATGCCCAGGAAAGGCAGCTTATTCTCGCGCGCGTAGCGCACGGCCGCTATCTTGCCCTCTATGCCCCGGTCGCCGAAGCCGCCGGGGACTATCAGGCCGTCGGCCTTGGCCAGGCGCTCCGAAAAACTCTCGTCCTCTACGTCCACGTAGTCGAACTCGGCCTTTACCCCGTTGGCTATGGCGCCGTGCAGAACGGCCTCAACCAGCGACTTGTAAGAGTCCTTCAGCTTCGTGTATTTGCCGGCTATGGCTATGCGCACCGGCGCGGCTTTATCCGCGGCCTTAAGGCGCTGCACAAAATCCGTCCACTCGTCGAAGTCCCACTTGCCGCTCCTGAGCCTGAGCAGCATCATGATCTGCTCGTCGAGGCCCTGTTTCTTCAGGATCAGCGGCACGTCGTAGATGGAGGGGGCGTCCGGCGCGTCTATCACGGCTTCCCTCGGCACGCTGGTGAAAAGGGCTATCTTGTTCTTGATGTCGCGGGCCAGCGGCTTCTCGGCGCGGCAGACTATGATGTCCGGGTCTATGCCTATCTCGCGCAGCTTGTTCACCGAGTGCTGCGTCGGCTTGGTCTTCAGCTCGTCGGAGGCGCTCAGGTAGGGGACCAGCGTCACGTGCAGGTAAAGGACGTCGTTGCGGGTGCGGTCGGGGCGCATCTGGCGGGCCGCTTCCAGGAAGGGAAGGCTTTCGATGTCGCCGACGGTGCCGCCTATCTCCACTATGGTTATATCAAAACCTTCCGCGGCTTTCACGAAGCGGCGCTTTATCTCGTCGGTGATGTGGGGGATGACCTGCACGGTCTGGCCCAGGTAGCCGCCCTCGCGCTCGCGGGCTATCACGGTCTGGTAGATCTGCCCGGCCGTCACTATGTTTATGCGGCTGGTGTCTATGCCGAGGAAACGTTCGTAGTAGCCCAGGTCAAGGTCGGTCTCGGCCCCGTCGTCGGTGACGAAGACCTCGCCGTGCTGCAGCGGGGCCATGGTCCCGGCGTCGACGTTGATGTAGGGGTCGCATTTCACGATGGTGACCGAAAGGCCGTGGGCTTTAAGAAGGCGCCCTATGGAGGCCGCGGTTATTCCCTTGCCGAGCGAACTTACTACGCCGCCGGTAACAAAGATATATCGTGTCATTTGTTGGACCTTTTCCTCAGGAATACCGCAGCCGTCCCGATATCGGCCGGCACGTCGATAGCGGGGCCGAGCGCGGGCACTTCGGCCACAGCTATCTTCAGGCCGTTTTCAAGCGCGCGCAGCTGCTCCAGGCGCTCCAGCCTCTCGAGGGGGCTGGGCTTGAGTTTCACAAATCTCTCCAGGGCTTCCCGGCGGTAAATATAGAAGCCGCAATGCTTGTAGTACGGGTAGCCTTTTAAATCGGAAAGCGGGTGGTGGAACGGGATCGGGCAGCGGGAAAAATAAAGGGCGCGCCCCGCGGCGTTCAGCGCGACCTTCACGCAGTTGGGGTTCTCTATATCCTTCCTGTCCTCTATGCGGGAGCAGGCGGTGCCTATGTCGCAGCCGGGGGAGGCCTTGAGTTTCCTGAGGGCCTTAACCAGCGCCGACGCCTTCATGAAAGGCTCGTCGCCCTGCATGTTTATAATGAATTCCGCTTTTGTGCCGCGCGAAGCCTCGTAGACGCGGTCCGTGCCCGACTGGCAGCGGGGGCTGGTCATAACGGCGCGCGCGCCGATGGAAAGCGCGAATTTCAGCACCTTCCCGTGCTCGGTCGCTATTATCACCTCGCCGAGCCCGGCTTTAACCGCCGCTTCCCAGCACCACTGTATCACCGGCTTCCCCGCGATAAGCGCAAGGACCTTGCCGGGGAAACGCTGCGACCCGTAGCGGGCGGGGATTATGATTAAGCAGTCTTTAGAAGCCATCGAGAAACCCCTCCTCGCCTACAAACGCGGCTTTTGACCGGCTGCCGCGTTGCTCCTCACTCATATACCACCAGTATGCTCGTTCGTCGCGCCTTGCATCCGGCGCAAAATCCGCGTTTTCGCGTATCAAAGGGGTTTCTAGATGGCTTCTAACCATGATTTTGCGCTTTCAAGAAGTTCTTCGACCGTCACTGAGGCGGTGCCCAGTTTGCCCACCACTATGCCGGCGGCGAAGTTGGCGGCCAGCGCGGCCTCTTCCGGCGCGGCGCCGGAGGCCCAGGTAAGGGCCAGCACGGAGATAACGGTATCGCCCGCGCCGGTTACATCGTACACTTCGCGCGCGCGGGTGGTGATATGGTGCGGCGTTACTGCGGCGCCTTTGCGGGTGAAAAGGGTCATGCCGTGCTCGCCCTGCGTAATAAGCAGGGAACGCAGGGCCAGCCTGCGCATTATGTCCCGGCCCAGCTGCTCGGCGGCCTCCTGGCCGTCGCGCTGGGTCAGGCGCATCCCGCCGAAGGCTTCCGCGGTGTTGGGCGTAATGCAGGCCGCGCCGCGGTAAAGCTGGAAATGCTCCACCTTAGGGTCGACGAAAACCGGCACGC
>JAUSCK010000276.1 GCA_030651035.1 Elusimicrobiota bacterium | reverse complement strand
ATCAGGCCGGAGCGGTCGTATGTGGTCAGCACTTCCACGCCTTCGGGGAGCGAGGGCTTTATCTGCTCCAGTTTCTCTTTAACCCTTTCGATAACATTCAGCGCGTTTTCTTTGTGGCGGATTATCACTATGCCGCCCACGGTATCGCCTTCCCCGTCCAGGTCAGCTATGCCGCGGCGTATTTCCGGGCCGGTCTCTACGCGGGCTATGCTCTTGATAAGCACCGGCGTTCCGTTCATGTCGCGCGCCACCACTATATCCTCTATGTCCTTTACCGACTTTGCGTAGCCCTTGCCGCGGATCATGTATTCCGCGCCCGAAAATCCTATGAGGCGCCCGCCGGCTTCATTGTTCCCGTCCTTTACCGCCTCCAGCACTTTCTCAAGCGGGATCTTGTAGGCTGCCATCGCGTTCGGGTTCAGGTTCACCTGGTACTGCTTCTGGAAGCCGCCGATGGAAGCCACTTCGGCCACGCCGGGCACCGACTGCAAATGATACTTTAGATTCCAGTCCTGGAAGGAGCGCAGCTCGGACAGGTCGTGCCTGCCGCTCTTGTCCACCAGGGCGTACTGGAACACCCAGCCGACGCTGCTGGCGTCGGGGCCGATCTCCGTTTTCACGCCCTCGGGAAGCCGGCCCTGTATCTTGTTCAAATATTCCAGCACGCGGGCCCTGGCCCAGTAAATGTCCGTGCCGTCCTCGAAGATAACATAAACGTAGGAGAAGCCGAAATCAGAAAAACCCCTTATAGTTTTCACTTTCGGCGCGCCCAGCAGGGACGTGATGATAGGGTAGGTGACCTGGTCCTCCATGATGTCGGGGGAGCGGTCCCAGCGGGAATAGACTATCACCTGCGTGTCCGAAAGGTCGGGGATGGCGTCCAGCGAGATGTTCTTTACGCAATAATACGCGCCCAGTGTCGCCACCGCCGTAAAGATGATGACCAATGCCTTATTATGTGCGGAAAAAGCGATTATCTTCTTTATCATGGCTTTATTCAGTCACTGAGGATTTGAGCCTGGCTTCCGAGTCTATCAGGAAATTCGCGGAGGTCACCACTTCTTCTCCCGACCGTATCCCGGACAGGATCTCCGCGTAATCGTCGCCTTCGAAGCCGGTCTTTACTTCCTTCGGCTCGAAACCTTTCTCGCCCTTATCCACAAAAACCAGCTTGCGGGCGCCCGTATTGACGATGGCGTTAAGCGGCACCGAGAGGCGGGAGGGCAGCGTGATCTTTATCTTGATCTCGGCGTACATTTCCGGCTTCAGCATATTGTCCGGGTTCTCCACTTCGGCCCTGACGCGCAGCGTGCGGGTTTCGGCTGAGAGGATGGAGTCGACGGCTTTTATTACGCCGCGGAAAACTCTGCCGGGATAGGCCGGGGTGGTGGCTTCTATCGCCTGGCCGGCCTTTATCAGGCCTATCTCGTACTCGTAGATCTGGGCGTAAAGCCAGGCTTTGGCGCCGGGCAGCAGCAAATTGGCGTAGGTTTCAGCGTTGCCGGCCAGTTCGTCCAGTTGTTGTTCTGAAAGGCCCAGTTGGCGCAGGCGCAGCTCCGAGGCTCTGACCAGGGCCTCGGCTCTTTCATGCACTTCGGGCCAGGAACTGCCCTTCACTTTTTCCCTCGCCACGAGGGCTTCCTTATATTCGGAAATGGATTGATACAGGTCCGGGTCATAAGCCACCTTGCCGGAGCTGGCTACGGTATGGGTCAGCGTGCGGTAGGCGGCGCGGGCGGTCTTTACTCCGATGAGCTGCCTTTTGGCGTTGTCCATTTTTATAGGCGCCCTGCCGCCCACTTCTTTGGCCTCCCCGGCTGTTTCGTATACCGGCACGTAGTCCATGCCCATTTCGTCCTTCATGGGGGTCTTGGAGGTTACCGCAGGGGTCATGGGGTTGCGGTAGAATTTTATTTTACCCTCCCCAGTCTGCGCGGCCGGGGCGGGGGTGTCTTCGCTCTTGACCAGGTTCATGCCGCAGATAGGGCAGGAATCGTCCTTGCGGTGCGAGGTGTAGGTGGGGTGCATGGGGCAGTAATAAGTTTCCTGCTGCTGCGCGGCGCCCTGCCCGCGATGCCCGCGGTAATAGACCAGCCCGCCGGAGACGGCGGCCGCGAATAAAAGCCACGGTATTATCAAAGTGATCTTGTTGATTTTCATTTTATCTCACCTGTAAGCTGCTCTACGCGGGCCAGCCAGGTATGGCAATCCACAATATAGCGGTAATAGTCCATCCTGAAATCCAGCAGCGTGCGCTGCGCGTCCAGCAGGTCCATGAAGTCGGCTTTCTCCGCCTGGTAGCCGCTCTGGGCTATTTTCAGCGCTTCCTCGGCCTGCGGTATGACGCTGCCGCTGTAAAGGTCCACCAGGCGCATGCTGCTGCGCGCTTTAATGTCGGCTTCCCGCAGGTCGGAGGCTAGCTCGTTGCGGGCGGCCCTGTATTCGGCGTGGGCCATTTCCTTTTCGGCGCCGGCTTCCTGCACCATCGCCTTCTGCTTTGAGAACCAGAGCGGCACCGTCAGGCCCAGCGCGAGGTCGTAGGTGTTGTTCATCTCAGAGCCGGGAGCTTTCCGCTTCCTGTAAAGCAGCATGAAGTCGGGCAGGTACTCCGCTTTTGAAAGGGAGAGACGGCGTTCGGCCTGCGCCGTTTTTATGGAATACGCTTTCAGCCCGGGGTTGGAGGCAAAGGCCGTCGCGCGCAGTTTTTCATAATCGGCGCCGGCTTGCGATGGGGCCAGCTCAACCGGTTCCGGCAGCGGCGACAGCGTGTCCCGGTCCATCAGCGCGTTCAGCATGGCCTTGGCGGTTTCCTTTTCCTGCTTTACCGTCACCAGCATATTAAGCGTCCGGGAAAGCTCGACCTGGGCTTTTATCGCGTCGCTCTGGGAGGCTTTCCCTACCGAATACTTTGCCTCGGCTATCTTGGAGAAACCGCGCAGGAGGTCCACCGTCTCGTTGTAGATCAATTCGGCTTTGGAGGCCATGTAATATTCGTAAAACAGCGCCTTGGCTTTGGCGATCAGTTCCCGCTCTTTCGCCTCATAAAGGGCCGAGTAAAAGGCGTTTTCGTCTTTGGCGGCGTTCTTGCGCAGGAGAAGCTTATAAGGGTTGTCTATCTCCTGGGTGATAGCGATGTTCCTCTCGCCGGCTTTGTCCAGGAAGCTTTTTCCGGAAGGCGTGTACATCCGCTCGAACTCTATGACCGGGTCCTTGAGGATATAGGCCTGCTTTATCCGGTTCTTGTAGACCTCGGAAACTGCTTTGGCCGCCTTAAGGTCAGGATTCTTTTCATGGACTTCCGACAGTACATCAGCAAGGCTCAGCCCGGCGGCTGCTTTTAGAGTTTGCCCCTGAGCGTCCCCGGCTGCGCAGCCGACTAAGAACGATATTATCACGGTTATGACTGTCTTCATAAAGGTTATGTCTTACTTCGCCAGTTTTTGCGCCAGGCTGTTCAGCGCGGGCATATGGTAGAGAAAAACGCCGGTTACCACCAGCAGGTAGGCCAGGCCGGTTATTATTGCGGCTTTAGCCAGACCCTGCCCGCGCGGGGTAAGGGCCGGGTCTTTTAGAAGCATGACCCCTAGAACTATAGCCAATGAAGCCTTCTCCACACCAAATAAATGAACGAAAGAGAGCGCGGCAAGAACGAGGGCCGCGGCGGCGAATTTAGTGGACATCTTTTTCCTCCATGCTTCCCATATCCCCGGTTTTACCGGCTTCACCCTGCTTTTGCATTTTCCCCATTTCGCAGTCTTTACAGGGGCACATGCTTTCTTTGCCGGCCTCGTGCATGCACAGGCACATGTATTTAGAGCATTCACCGCAGAGGCGTACCAGCGCCACCGGGTTTATCATGCTGGCGGGCATGGCCAACTGGGCCACTACTTTGCGGGCTAGTTCCCGGCGCGTTCCGCTCTCCATGGCTTGGATGTTAAAAGCGAAGGTGAAAAGATTAATAAGGATGAAGGTTACCATGAGGGCCATTGCAGGCACCGGCAAGCGCAGGAAGCGCCGCAAGGAGGCCTTATCATTGTTCAGCGCCCGGACAGCCGCAGACACCTTGGCGACGAAAAAGGGAGAGGGAGTGATGTCCTTTAATTCTTTTATGCCGGCGTCTACGCCAGAGAGACGGCGCAATTCCATGGCGCAATCGGCGCAGGCAGCGAGGTGTTTCTTAACTACGGCCTGGCCTCCTGGCCCAAGCTCACCATCCATATAAGCGGAGAGTTTGCGGGTTATATTACTACAAGGGTCAAACAGCATAATTATGTCCTCTATAATGTTTAACGTGAAAACCGCAAAAAACCTGCGGTTCAGTATAACCCGGGGGTCAAGGAGGGTAGCCCCTGCATGTCTGTGCGTTAGCGCCGGCTAATGCAGGGCTGCCGCTCTTTAATTCCTGTGTCCCGTCATTTTGCCGGCTGCTTGTTCTTTACCAGGTTCATGCCGCATTTAGGGCA
>JAUSCK010000263.1 GCA_030651035.1 Elusimicrobiota bacterium | reverse complement strand
TATCCTGGCCTCCATCCAGGCCGAGAGCAAGACGGCAGCGGAAACTCCTGCCGAGGAAGAAACCCCCGCCGCAGAAGCAGCCCCTGTCGCGGCAAAAGCCCCCGCGGCTGTAAAGGCCCCTGCCGTCAAAGAGGTCGCAGCCAGCTTCACGCCAACCGCCTCAAAACAGAAAGCGCTCCCCGACAACCTGATGGGGTGGATGTCGGCGCGCTATGGCTCAAAGACCATGCTTGGCCTTAAGTGGGAAAATCCGAATAAGGCGAAAAATCAATTCGTCGCTGAAAATAACGCCGCCCTCGCCTATTCCCTGGCGAACCCCGGCATGCAGGCCGGCTTCCGCAGGCGCTCCGCAGCCGCGGTCAAGGGACCGGCCGCCAGCCTTGACATTGCGCTCTCCGCATCTTTTATGTCCGATTCCTTAGCTGAACCGGTAACCAATTCGTACCTCGATGTTAAATACAGGCAGAACGCAAAGCCCGGCGGCTTTACCTCCTGGAGTATCAACTATTTAAAATATTCAGTAAGTGATGAGCTCTGGGACGACACCAACTACGTATATCTACCCCAAACCACGGAAGCCAGTGTGCTGTCCGCCACCCTGGTTTTAGCCATGCCTTCAGCCTTCTCTATTTACGGTTTCGCCGGGCCGGCGATGGTGAGTTACGACCGTACCGTGCTCACCGCAAAAGAAAGCGGAACGGCCACTACCTGGATGGCGGGCATGGGCTATTCGCTCAAGTCCCCCAAAAGCGGCTTCGGTATCTTTGTGGAATTAAAGCATGTCGCCGAAGCCGGAGCTTACCCCGGGATGACCACCGGCGGAATGGGCGTCACAATCGGATTTTAGCTGCGGTTATCGGATCTAAAGAAATAATGGAGGAACAACAGAAATGAACAATAAACTGACACTGGCGGCGGTATGCGTGGCCGTGATGGGGCTGGCGGGCTGCACTACCATAAGCAAATCCTATCCTATAAACAGGGTGAGCTCCGGCGTGGAGATCATGCCTCTTAACAGGAACGAATATAAAGTTATGGGAGATACCAAGGGCGAAGCCTGCGCGAAGTATTTCTTTGGCGGCAAGCTCCCCTGGTTCAGCGGCGCGCCCGCGAAATCGGTTTCCGGCGTTGAGGGCGGCGGCGGAAGCTTCCTGGCCTCTCTTCCCATCATAGGCAGCTTCTTCGGCGGGCAGGAGAAGATCACCCAGGAAGCCATCTATGAGGCCCTTGAAAAAGTGCCCGGCGCCGACGCGCTGCTCTCTTTAAGGGTCAAGACGCAGAAGAAATATTCCATCCCGATGTTCTACCGCGAGGAATGCGTAACCGTGCAGGGCAAGGCGTTCGCCATTAAGACCGACGCCGGCGGCGCTGCAGCCGAGTAGAAAACAGTTACGGTTCGTAATTAAAGGCCGCATATGCGGGGCCGCGCTTATTTTTATAGGCGTCGGCCCCGTGTGCTTATAGCGGCAGGTTTTCAGAAAGCGGTTCCCTCAACCTATAACTTCTTCGGGCCTGAACCAGATCTTGATCTCCCGATCCGCTTCTTCGGGATTGCCTGAGGCATGCACTACATTCTCGAAGTTACCCTGTGAAATCCGACCGAAAGAGCCGCGTATGGTCCCGGGAGCGGCCTGCTCCGGGTTGGTGGCCCCTACAACGGCCCGTATGCCTTTTACAGCGTTCTCGCCCTTGTAAACCATGGCCAGGACCCTGCGGTCCGGGACGCCGTGGAAATCGCCTTTTATGAACTGTATCAGGTTGGGGAAAAAAGGCATCTCCTTGAGAAGAGCGTAATGCTCGCGCGCCAGGTCTTCCGTGACCGTGACGATCTTCGCCGCTACCATATCGAAGCCGGCAGTCTCAAACCTGTCTATCGCTATGCCTGCCAGGCGCCGCTTCATGCCGTCCGGTTTTATCAAGATGAGGGTTTTTTCAATAGCCATTATACAGCTCCCATGCTAAACATTGTTTCTATTCTACAATTTTTGATGGCTGCGCATAAAAGCCGGCGGGCGGCTTGCAGCCCCTGCCTGCCCGGAAAATGGTATACTTACACTGTACCCCTCAAATTTTCGTTCCCAACTTATCATAGGAGAACAACACTCAATATGCCCAAAAACATGACAGCCATGGATGGAAATACCGCGGCGGCCCATGTGGCCCACGCCACCAACGAAGTTATAGCCATTTATCCCATAACCCCGTCTTCCGTTATGGGCGAGGTTTCCGACATTAAGTCGGCCAAGGGCGAGAAAAACATCTGGGGCACGATACCGACCGTTGTAGAGATGCAGTCGGAAGGCGGAGCCTCCGGCGCGGTGCACGGCGCCCTCACGGGCGGCGCGCTTACCACCACGTTCACCTGCTCGCAGGGCCTGCTACTGATGATCCCCAACATGTTCAAGATAGCCGGCGAGCTGACCGCCACCGTCTTCCACGTTTCAGCCCGCGCCGTGGCCACCCACGCGCTTTCCATCTTCGGCGACCATTCGGACGTTATGGCCTGCCGCCAGACCGGCTGGGCGATGCTCGCCTCCGCCAACCCGCAGGAAGTCATGGACTTCGCGCTGATAGCGCAGGCGGCCTCGCTGAAGACCCGTGTGCCATTCCTGCACTACTTCGACGGCTTCCGCACCTCCCATGAGCTGAACATGGTGGAGCCTCTTTCTTTCGAAGTGATGCGCAACATGCTGAGCGAAAAGCTTATCGCCGAGCACAAGGCACGCGGCCTGAACCCGGAGCGCCCGGTGCTGCGCGGCACCGCCCAGAATCCGGACGTGTTCTTCCAGGCCCGCGAGGCCTGCAACAAATACTACGACGCCGTCCCCACCATGGTGAAGGAAGCCATGGGCCAGTTCGAGAAACTGACCGGCCGCAAGTACAACTTGTTCGACTATGTGGGCGCCCCTGACGCCGAGAAGGTGGTTGTTGTAATGGCCTCCGGCGCGGACACGGTGGAGGAAACGGTCAACTACCTGATCAAGAACGGCGGCGCCAAAGTGGGCGTGCTGAAAGTGCGCCTCTACAGGCCCTATTCCGAAGTCGATTTCATAAAGGCGCTCCCGAAGACCGTGAAGAGCATAGCCGTGCTGGACCGCACCAAGGAACCGGGCGCCCTGGGCGAGCCGCTGTACCAGGACGTGGTTACGGTCTGCGCCAACGCCTTCAAGGCCGGCGCGCTTAAAGAGCTCCCCGCAATAGTTGGCGGCCGCTACGGCCTCGGCTCCAAGGAGTTCACCCCGGCCATGGCCAAGGCCGTCATAGACAACCTTTCCGCCCCTAAGCCCGTCAACGGATTCACGGTGGGCATAAAGGACGACGTCACCAACCTGAGCCTCGCCTACGACGAGAACTGGGCCATAGAGGCCTCCGATACTTTCCGCGCGCTGTTCTACGGCCTGGGTTCCGACGGCACCGTAGGGGCCAACAAGAACACTATAAAGATCATCAGCGAGGAGACCGGCCAGTACGCGCAGGGCTACTTCGTCTATGACTCGAAGAAAGCCGGCTCCATGACCGTGTCCCATATCCGCTTCGGCAAAAACTACATACGCGCACCCTACCTGGTCTACAAGGCCCGCTTTATAGGCTGCCACCAGTTCAGCTTCCTTGAAAAGTACGAAATGCTGAACAAGGCCGAGGAGGGCGCCGTATTCCTTATCAACAGCCCGTTCGACGCTGCCGAAGTCTGGGACCGCCTGCCCATAGAGGTACAGGACTCCATAATAAAGAAACACCTGAAGGTGCATGTGCTGAACGCCTCCAAAATAGCCGACGAGACCGGCATGGGCGGGCGCATCAACGTTATAATGCAGACAGCCTTCTTCGGCATCTCCGGAGTGCTGCCCAAGGACGAAGCGATAAGCGCCATAAAGAAAGCCATTAAGAAGACCTACGCCAGCAAGGGCGAGGAAGTAGTGAACAAAAACTACGCAGCCGTGGACCAGACGCTGGCCGCCATACAGGAAGTGAGGGTCGGCAAACTGACTTCCAAGATAAAGCGCTCCTGCGCGGTGGAAGGCTTCCCGCCCTTCGTGCGCGACACGCTGTGCGAGATGATGGCTTTCCGCGGCGATCAGCTCCCCGTGTCGGCCATGCCCGTGGACGGGACCTTCCCGACGGCCACTTCGCAGTATGAGAAGCGCAATATCGCGCTTGAAACCCCGGTCTGGGACGAAGCGCTGTGCATACAGTGCGGCATCTGCTCGCTGGTCTGCCCGCACGCCGTAATACGGATAAAGGCTTACGATGGCGCGGAACTTGCCAACGCCCCTAAAACCTTCAAGTCAGCCGAAGGCAGGGCCGCTCTCAAAGGCCTTAAGTTCACCACTCAGGTGGCGGTGGAAGACTGCACCGGCTGCGGCGCCTGCGTCTACAACTGCCCGGCCAAGGAAAAGAAAGAGGGGAAAGAGACCGGCCGCAAGGCTATCAACCTCCAGACACAGCCCCCGCTGCGCGAAACCGAGAGGGAAAACCTGAAGTTCTTCCTGAGCCTCAAGGACACAGGTTCCGCCAAGGTCAACCGCAACACGGTGCAGGGCAGCCAGCTGGTGCGCCCGCTGTTCGAGTTCTCCGGCGCCTGCGGCGGCTGCGGCGAGACTCCCTACGTGAAGCTGATGACTCAACTGTTCGGCGACCACATGACCGTGGCCAACGCCACCGGCTGCTCGTCCATCTACGGCGGCAACCTGCCCACCACGCCTTACTGTACGCGCGAGGACGGGCGGGGACCTGCCTGGTCAAACTCGCTGTTCGAAGATAACGCCGAGTTCGGGCTGGGTATGCGCCTGGCCTACGACAAGATGGGCGAAGAGGCCCGCGAGATCCTGACCAGCATGAAGGACGGCCAGCTGATAGCGCAGGCCGCCCTCGCCGGCGAAATACTCGGCGCCAGGCAGGAAGACTGGGTCGCTATAGAGCAGCAGCGCGGCCGCGTGGCCGATCTGAAGAAGGCCCTGTCCGCCACCGGCGGAGAGCAGGCCGCGCGCATGCTGACGCTTGCCGACCACCTGATTAAGAAATCGGTATGGATACTCGGCGGCGACGGCTGGGCTTATGACATAGGCTACGGCGGACTTGACCACGTGCTGGCAAGCGGCCGCAAGGTTCGCCTTATGGTGCTGGACACCGAGGTGTATTCCAACACCGGCGGCCAGATGTCCAAGTCTACCCCGATGGGCGCTGTGGCACTTTTCGCCGCCAGCGGCAAAACTCTGCCCAAGAAAGACCTGGGCATGATCTCCATGACCTACGGGAATATCTACGTGGCCCAGATCGCCATGGGAGCGAACTACCTGCAGACCGTTAAAGCCCTGGCGGAAGCCGAAGCCTTTGACGGGCCTTCCATAGTGATAGCCTACAGCCACTGCATAGCCCACGGCATAGACATGACCTCGGGCATGAACCAGCAGAAGAAAGCGGTGGCCTCGGGCCGCTGGCCTCTCTACAGGTTCAACCCGGCGCTGAAGGCGCTGGGGAAGAACCCGCTGACCATAGACAGCGCCGCGCCCAGCATCCCGGTCTCGGAATTCATGATGAGCGAAAACCGGTTCCGCGCCCTGCACAAGATCAACCCTGAAACGGCGAAGCGCCTTGCGAGGCTGGCCGAAGAGGAATACAAGTGGCGCCTCAGCGTCTACAGGCAGCTGGCGGAGATGCATTGCGAAACCCCCAAAGTAGAGGAAAAAGTAGCGGTGTAGGGTGAGATAAAAGCGATCCGGGATAAGAGCGGGTAAACAAAGCAGAGGGCGGGGCTGAAAAGGCCCCGCCCTTTTCTTTGCCCGGAGAGGCGGTTTTCGCCGTCGGATGAGCATAGCTCCTGTTACGCACAGCCTCAGGCTTGACAACTCTTTACATGTCAATAGCGGCATAGGCCCAAAGGCCCAATAGGGCATAGGCCTTAATAGTTTCCAGGCCTGGGCCTTTTGGTGCTGATGAAAAATTGCGCGCCACACTATACTCTTGATGTAGCTTGTCTTAAGGAGTAAACAACAAATGAAACTTTACCTCTCCTCCTTCTGCGCAGTGTTCTCGCTTTTGGTTTCGCTTTCCGTGCCGGCGCTGCACGCCCAGACTCCCGTCGATACCGACGAAAGACCCGTGACCGATGTCACGCCTGATTTCTCAAAGTACGAAACCAACCTGGCGCTGGAGTATCCGAGCTACTTCACACTAAACCCCGAATCCGTGAAGCTGCAGCTCCTTGAAGTCAAAGAGGAACCCGACATGAGCTATGTGAGGATGTCGGAAACTCCCCCGAAGGACCTCAACAGCGTCCTGGTCTCCATAGAGACGATAGTCAACATCGCTTCCAAAGTCTGGAAACTCATACAGGCCAATGTCCCGGTGGCCAATATCGACACCAAGTACGCGACCGCCTACCCGCAGGGCGTGACCGCCGCCTCCCAGCTCTCCCAATGGTCCAAGCCCAAGAGCTACGTTTACGGGTTCTACGCGGAAAACCTTTACGGCTCAGTGATGATAGATTGTAAGTACAAGGTTTCCTTCGCCTATAACGGGGCCTATAAAGGGGCAGGGAAATACCTTACCGCCGTGGCCGTGACACCCACCGTCGCCAGCGTGGGCTGGGGCTACAAGTTTTATATGTCGGCCTCGGTGCCCGACTCCACTATTACCAATGTCGGCACTGACAAGGACCCTATCGCCGCCATGCAGATGAAGCTCAGCTGGAAAATGGCCACCGTCCTCAAAGAGGTGAACGGCGTCAGCGTGTATTACGTGCAGGGCGACGGCTTCTATCAGGAAATTGCAAACCCCTGGAAGGTGGAGCCCAAGCTCGAGGATGTGAAGGCGGCCGCCCCGCTGCTTACGCCGGGAGAGATTTTTTAGTTCGGTAATTCAGCGCAGTACCCGTAGGCAGGGCTTACGGCATCAGAAAAGGAGGAAGTAACAAATGAAGAGACTACTTGCACTAACCGCAGCCGCAGCGTCGCTGTTCGCGGGCCGGGTTTCCGCAGCGGATACCCTGGACGCCAGGTACTTTGCCGTGGACGAGAGCTCCATCATGATAGAGGAGATGACGGACAGGGGCGGCACCATACCCGGCCCCCAGGAGCTCCCTAAGCCTCCCTCGGGCCCGCAGATCAACCCGCCCATCAATCCGCCCACCGGCCCCTTAAAGCCCGGCGACCCCACCCCCGGCACCGTACCCGGCACCGTACCCGGCACCGGCACCGACATCAACGGCACCATCGACACGCTGGACAAGATAGTCAATCTGATGGAGAAAATATTCGCCATCATCGAAAAGAACCAGCCGGTCGTGAACATCACCACCAACTACGCGAACGCCGTGCCCTTCGGCACCAGCCACTGGACCCAGTTGCAGGGCTGGAGCAAGCCGGCTACCAAGAAGTACGCCTTCTCCATGAAGAACGCCTACGGTAACGAAGTCGTGAAAGTGGTCTACCAGGTACACAGGACCCACAGCGGCAACTTCAACGGCAAGGGCAAGTTCCTTACTGGCGTCACCATTGAGCCGCTCAACATTGTAACCGCCTGGGGCTACAAGGTAACGCTGGTCTCCGAAGTACCGGATTCCACCGTCGCCAACGTAGGCACGCAGGAAGACCCCGTGGCTTCCATGCAGGTGCAGCTGAAGTGGGTCGTGCACACCATGGTGAAGGATATCACCTCCAAGGCTATCTACTATGTGCAGGGAGACGGCCTGCTGGAAGAGATCGGCACGCCTTTCAAGAACGCCCGGGAGCTGCAGAACCAGAAAAAGATAGACGCCGCGACGGTGCAGTTAACCGCCCCGAGCTTCAACTAGCCTTACAGTAAGCCGTACCAGCAGCCTCCTTTTCGCCCCAGCGTCCGTTGCAAGCGGACGCTGGGGCTTCGTCTTTTTAAAGCAGGAAGGAATTGACAATGAAATGGCGGATGGGGTGAAAGGCGCTTTTATTCTATTTCTTTGAGTTTTTTGAACAAGTCCAGCTGCTGGGGGGAGAGTTTCCCGGGGAGGGAAAGGGAAATTACGGCGTACAGGTCACCGTGGCCGCCGTCTTTGCGGGGCAGGCCGCGGCCCGTAAGCCGCATCTGGCGGCCGGCGGAGGTCCCGGGCGGAAGCTTTATCGTCACGGTTCCGGAGGGGGAAGGAACCGAGATCTCGGCGCCGAGAGCCGCGTCCCACGCGAACACGTCCACCTTCACGCGCAGGTCGTCGCCGTCTATTTCAAAGCGGGGGTCGGGCAGCAGGTGTATCTTGAGATAGAGGTCCCCGGCGCGGCCGCCGGTTTCCTTGCCCTGGCCGCGCAGGCGTATGGTGGCGCCGTCGCGCAGGCCCTTGGGAAGTTTTACGCTTATTTCTTTTGTCTCGGTCCTGCGCCCGGCCCGGTAGCTGAACGACAGCTGTTTATGGCCGCCGCGGATAAGGTCTTCCACCGAAAGCTGAAGTTCGGCTTCCATGTCCAGCGGCGAGCGGCCGCCCCCGCCCTCTTCCATGCCGCCGAAGCCTCCGCCGCCTTGCGCACCCCCGAACATGGATTTGAAGAAATCGCTGAACTGCTCGCTGGATTGTGCCCCTTCACCCCACCCGCCGAATTGCTCGCCGCCGCCCTGCCCGCCCTGGTAATGCTGCTGGAAGCCGCCGGGCTGCTGCCGCTGCTGATAGCCGCCCGCCCCTGGGCGGGGGGGGTAACCCTGCCCGCCCTGCCAGTCTTTACCGAACTGGTCGAACATCTTTCTCTTCTTGGGGTCGGAGAGGACTTCGTAGGCCTCGTTAATTTCCTTGAACTTGCTCTCGGAAACCTTGTTGCCCTGGTTGCGGTCAGGGTGGTGTTTAAGCGCCAGCCTGCGGTAGGCTGACTTTATCTCAGCCTCGCCGGCGGTTTTAGGCACACCCAGAAGGGCGTAATAGTCTATAAAATCTGCCATGGGAGTTACTTCAGCTTCAGGAGGAAGAGGGCAAGGAAGACGCCAAAAGCCAGCATGACCCAGCGCTCAATGACGCTCTCCGAAATTCCCGGCAGCATATGGTTAAGCACCCGCGCGGCTATTACCGCCAGCGCGACCGCGCACCAGAAAACCCAGATCCGGGCGTTTGAAACCGGCGCCTGCGGGGGGAGCTGCGGGGTCGGGAGCCGGACGGGGGGTTCCGGCACTTCCTGGCGCTTGTCCTGGTTTTTTGCCATATTATTTTTTCCCCACGAAAGAGATGTCCTGGAAGATCACGGTGACGCCGAGCTCCGCGCCCTCGTGGTTCTTTACTAGCATGGTGCTGTAGCCGATGATGAGGGGGGTGTTCGCGTGCATGATGGAGATCTCCGCGCGGCGCACGCATTTACCGGTTTCGATGGTTTCCTTTATCACGTCCCTGAGGGCGGTAAAGGCTTCGAAGGCTTTTTCATAGTGTGTGTCGAGGCAGCAGGTTTCCGGATCCATGCGCAGTATCTTGCCGGCCATCGGGTTGAGGTAAATGACCTTCCCCTTAAGGTCCACGCTTATCAGGCCGCCGGTCAGGTTATCCAGTATGCACTGGTAATATTCCTGGACATTTTTAATCATAAGGATATTCTACAAAAAATACTTGGGGGGATAAGCCGGCAATCGCGACCGAGTTTTTTTTGGTATAATTAAATCAGTTCTTTATATTCGCCGGTAGCTCAATGGTGGAGCATTCGGCTGTAACAATAGTTGCAGCTTCCGCGGGAAACCGCGGTTGAAAAATCAGGTGAACTCAGGGAAACCCAGGCTAAAAAGCCGGGGCAATCCTGAGCCAAGCCCCGAGCCGGTAAGGTTCGGGGAAGGTGCAGAGACTATCCCGAAAGGGAGTACTTCCTCCGATGTCTGGAGGTGGGAAGCGCCTGAGTCCGTAATCCGCGCAAGCGGGTCGGATATGATATAGTCCAAGCCTTGAAGCAATTCGAGGGCCCTTGTAACCGAAGGGTTGCTGGTTCGAGTCCAGCCCGGCGAGCATAAAGATAAAAAGCCCCTTCACGGGGCTTTTTATCTTTATCCCCGTGGTTGTTAGACACAAACCGCTTCCCGGTTCGCGTGGAGCGCAGCTCCACTTTCTTGTCCAGCCCCGTCCATCGCTCCCTTGACCATAGAGGTGAATTCCTTTATAATTTAACTATGAGACCGCCAACCCGCTTTTCCCCGCTGACCGGCTTTCTGCTTACCTGCGCCCTGGCGCCTTTGTTCGCGCAGTCCCCGGCCGCCCCCGGGTCTTCTTACCTTCTCCTGTCCCATGACCCTGCTTTCCTTGAGGAGATCTCAAAGGTCTCTGTCGTCACTTATTCCGCGGGCCGCACCCGCCTGGTAAAGCTTTCAGTGCCGCTAACCGAGCTTCCCGCTGAGATAGCCGCTAAACTGCGCGAGGTTTCACAGGATGAAATATTTAACGGCCCGGCCGCGAAGGGGGAGGCGAAAGCCGCCGACCCGGCCATCCTTGCCCTGACGGCGAAGGTGGACGGGCGCCGCCTTATGGGCTACGCCGAAGCCATTACCATGACCGGCAAGCGCAGCGCCGCCCAGCTGGACGTATCGGCCGCCTCCGGCAACCGGCTGGCAATGGACTATATCGCCGGAGCTTTCAAGGAAATGGGCTACGCCGTCGAGCGCCAATGCTACAAGGACCGCAAGGCCGACAAAGAGTGCAATATCGTCGCGCGGCGCTCCGCCCAGGCCGGCGCTAAAGCGATACTCGTTATAGGCCACATGGATTCGGTGGGCCATGAAAACGCCGGCGCGGACGATAACGCCTCCGGCTCCGCGGGCGTGCTCGAGATGGCTAAGGTCCTGTCCGGCTATAAAGCCGACCACGACTTCATTTTCGTCACGGCCAACGGCGAGGAAAACGGGATCACCGGCGGCTACGCCTGCGCCAGGATACTGAAAGCCTCAGGCGAGCTGTCCCGCGTGGCCTGGGCCATAAACATGGACATGATCTCCTGGAACAAGGACGGGATCATCGAGATCGAGACCAACAAGGAATTTTCGGCCCTCGCGGACTGGGTGGGCGCGCAGGCCAGGCTTTACACCAAGCTGGAGCCGTATATAGCCATGCCGGCCTGGGGCAGCGACCATGTGCCTTTCCTTGAGGCAGGCATCCCCACCTACCTCTCCATACAGCACTGGGATGCCCACAACCCCTGCTACCACAAAGCCTGCGACAAGCTTGAGTCCCTTTCCTGGGATTACGCCGCCCAGCTGGTGCGCCTGAACCTGGCTGTTGTCGCCGGCAAAACCCGCCTTACCCCGCTGCCGGCAAAACCTTAGCGTTTTTCCACGAAATGTAAAAAAGCCCCTTGGGCAGGGGCTTTCATTTTTAAATTATTCACATGGATATACAGGATAGACAGGATAAAGAAAAGTAAAATCCTGTATATCCTGTCCATCCATGTTAAAACTCTTAGCTCCTGGTTTATAAATTAACCACAAAGAGCACAAAGTTTATGTTGAGCTTCAAGTTAAAGAAATCAATGTGACTGGAAGACTTTAACGCCCACGCGGCCGACCAGGGTGGCGTCGTCCACAAAAGGGTTGCGGTTTCCCTGGAAGCGTTCAATGAGGCCGTTGCGGCGGATCTCGTTGGCGTCGGGGGGGTCCTGCCTGTCCCATTCCAGGAACATCGGCACGCGGCCGGTCCAGAAATCCGCGTAGCTCATCCCGTCCTTAATGTTCCGGTCGTAATAGCGGACCACGAAATATAATATAGCCCTGGCGATATCGCCCTTTACGGGGTTAGCCGGCTCAAACACTGAGCCGTCGAATTTTGTGCCGCTGGTAGTCACATATTCCGCGCGGGCCACCGGGCCGAAAGGCACTGAGCCGCGGGTGTTGTTAGGGGTGATAAAAGTGGGGAAGATATGATGAAGGTCGGACCTCATCGGCGCGGCCTGGTTGAAGAAGCCCTGCGGCCAGGAATGCTCCGCGTTCATGCCGGCGGAGTCGGTGGTCCCGTCGCCGTTAGCGTCGCCCTGTTCCTTATAATCCGCGCCGTGCTCGCTGGCGCCTTTCGCGCAGACCTGTGAGTACAGGCAGGTCACGCCGGGGCCGCCGCCGCAGCCGGCATTGTCCGCCATGGAGAACATATATTTCTTGGAATTAAGGTAATCCTTGCCGGCGCCGGCCGGAGAATAGGCGGTGGCCTCGTGAAGGAACTGGAAAAGTTTTTCTCCCGTGAGCCCGGCGGCCTGGGCCAGGTACTGCTGCGCGCGCAGCGGGGGGAGGGGCGAGGGAACCGCCTGACCGGGGAGAACGGACAGGAAATCTTCAAGGCTGGGCAGGCTCTGCGCCGGCACTGGGCCGGCAAAAAGACCTGGGGCGGTAAAGGCAAACACAAGCAACAGCGCGATGCGTTTCAAAATGCCTCCGGGCTCTCCTATTATACGCCAAGGAAATTATAACATTATTTCTATTAAATTAACGCCCTTCGGGCGGACTCTTCATTAGAGATTCACATGGATGAACAGGATGGACAGGATAGTAAAGGGGCAATAAAATCCTGTATATCCTCTTTATACATGTTTAATCTTCCCAAAAAAGAAATTCTTATAGTATTAAATATATATGGCGTAATAACCCGCGGGTTTGCTATATTTAATTTGAGGTAACTACATGAAAATAACTCTGCACGCTTTCCTCCTATTCTCCCTCGCTTCCGCCGCCGCGGCCGGCCCTTTTGAGCAGCTGCGCGGCGGCCTTGAGCTTCCTTCCGCGCCTGAACCGTCTTTGAAGACGGAAGCCGACATACAATACCTGCAGGGCGACAGCCGCTACTGGGTCACGGTAGCTGCCGACGACAAATACGACAGGACAGCCCTGCTTAGCGCCGGCATGGACATAGTTGAGATAGGCAAGTATACGGTTTCCGGCTTCATCGCAAAAGTTGAGATGGACCAGCTGGCCGCCAAAGGCTTTATAGTAACAAGCCGCCAGAGTATACAGGAATACGCGAAAAAACACCTCAAGGATTTTCCCGCCGCCGACGCTGCGTACCATAACTACAAGGAAACTGTGGAGCTGCTGCAGAAACTGGCGGCGGATAACCCCGCCGAGACCACGCTTTTTTCCATAGGCAAGACCATAGAGGGGCGCGACATCTGGTGCCTGCGCATAAATCCCGCCGAGAAGGGTGAAACCCCTTCCGCCCGCCCCGCGGCTTTCTTCATGGGCAACCACCACGGCCGCGAGCACCTTACCAACGAGGTGGCGCTGGGCCTGGCCTCCCACCTCCTGGCCCGCAAGAACGACCCGGAAATAAAAAAATACCTGGAGACGCTGGACATCTACATAGCGCCTATGACCAACCCCGACGGGGCGGAGTACGACATACAGACCGGCAAGTACCGCTGGCAGCGCAAGAACATGCGGATCAACCCGGATAAGTCCATCGGCGTTGACCTTAACCGCAACTACGACTCCCTCTGGTGCCAGGCCGGCTCCTCGCATTACCCGAACGCCGAAACCTATTGCGGCCCTTACGCCTTCTCGGAGCCGGAAACGCAGGCCGTGAAAAGTTTTGTCGGGGCCCGCAAAAACCTGAAGACACTGATGAGCTACCACTCCTATTCCAGCCTGCTGCTTTACCCGTGGGCGGGCAAGGACGTCCCGCTGGAGAACGAGAAGGACCGGAAGGTTTTCGAGGCCATGGCAAAAGGCATGACCGCTTTCACGAACTACAAGCCGCAGCAGTCCAGCGACCTTTACGTGGCCACCGGCGACACCACCGACTGGGCGTATTCCACGGCGGGGATCTTCTCTTTCACCACAGAGCTTGAAGGCACCACTTTCTATCCCGGAGCGGCCATAATCGATAAGGCCGTCTCTAAAAACGTTAAAGCCGCGGTTTACCTGCTCAGCGTCACGAACGACCCTTACCAGTTGGCGAAGTAAAAGCTGTTCAGCAAAGAGAAAGGCCCCGGAAGGGGCCTTTCTCTTTGCTGCCGCGCCAGGTTCAATGCGCTTTAAATACCTCTTCGCCTATCCTGTCGGCCAGTCCGGGGTTGTCTATGAAGGGGTTGCGATTGCCCTGAAAATCCTCTACGAGGCCGTTGCGGCGGCGCTCGTTGGCGTCGGGCGGGTCCTGGCGGTTCCAGTCGAGCAGCATCGGCACGTTCCTGATCCAGAAGCTGTCGTAGTCCATGCCCTGGCGTATATTCTTATCGCCGTAGCGCTCTATAAAGTAGAACATGGCGCGGGCCACGTTGCCTTTAACCGAGTCGTCGGGCTCGAAGCCTTCCCTGCCGAGTTTTGAGCCGGACGAAGTGCTGTAGGTGGCTTTTGAGACCCTGGCGAACTTAAGGTTGGCGCGGCGGCCGTTGGGGGTGGACAAGGTCGCCATAAGGTGATGCAGGTCGGCGACCATAGGCAGGGCGCTGTTAAAGTAGCCCTGGGGCCAGATATGCTCCGCGTTGACGAAGTCCCCGGCTATACCGTCGGAGTTCTGGTCGCCCTTTTCCTTATAGCTGTCGCCGTTATCGCTGGAGCCGTTCACGCAAAGCTCGGAGTAGGCGGTTATTATACCGGGCCCGCCGTTGCAGCCGGTATTATCGGCCTTGGAGTACATATAGGCTTTGGAAGTTTTATATGAAGACGGCGCCCTGCGGGGGGCCGGCGCGGT
>JAUSCK010000246.1 GCA_030651035.1 Elusimicrobiota bacterium | reverse complement strand
TCTCGTCGATGTAGATGATCGCCTGGGCCGAGGGGGAGAGGTCCTTGTCCTTGTGCAGGTCCAGCAGCATCTCTTCCACGCATTTCCCGACGTAGCCGGTTTCGGTGTACTGCGTGGCGTCCGATATGTGGAAGGGGATGTTAAGCGCGCTTGAGAGCGTGCGGCAGATATGTGTTTTTCCTGAGCCGGTCGGGCCTATTATAAGGATGTTGCTCTTGGCTATTTTATCCGGCCCGCTGCGCTTTTTGTTGAGCTCGGAGCGCTTGAGGTGCAGGAAAACCCCGGCCGATACGGTTTTTTTGGCCTCCTGCTGACCCACCACGTATTCCCCCAGCGTTTCGTATATTTTAGCGGGGGAACCCGCGCTTATGACGCGGGCTTTGCGCCGGGGCTTTGCAACTTTACTTAATGCTATGCCGGTTATAAGGGAAAAAATACCGCCGGGCAGCGCGGTCTCTTCGGAGTAGCGGCTGGGGAATTCGCACGGGGCGGTTATTATCAATTTTTTCTTTATGAGTGTAGAGCCGGGGCTTATAAGCTTTACGGTTTCAAAGGCGGGGGATATTCCCTTGCTTTCGAATCGGCCTATCATGCTGCCCAGTTCCATGCGGGCGCGGTAAAGCGCCGTCCCGGCGAAATAGGCGAGTATCGCTTTTTCCGTGAAGCACAGTTTATGCTTTTTCCCAAGACCCTCCAGCGGCAGGTTCACCCCTGCCCTAAGCGTTTGCTTTACCTTGGTCTGGAAATATTTTATTACTTCCTCTTTAGGCGTAACCTTGACGGGTTTAGCTGCTGATTTTTTTACGGCCCGCTCCGGAGGTTCCGGCGGTTCCCAGCTGTTCCGTTTTTGCGCCCCGGAGATGTTGAAGAACTCCGCCAGGTATTCCTGGTTGGTTTTGAAGATGTCCTGCTTTTTCATGGTACCCTCCTGGTGTGTGGGGATAGTGTAACAGGGGGGTATGACAAACGCTCTCCGCAGGGGGGTAGAAAACAGCCGCCCGGGGGCGGCTGTTTCTCCAATGGGGCGAAGGATTATTTCTGGTTCTTCGCGTAATCTTCCAGACGCTTCCTGACTTCATCTTTCAGCTCCTGCGGCGCTATCACCGTAACGTGCGGCATCCAGCGCAGGACGTGCGGGATCATCTCCGGCAGTTCGCCTATGCGGGCTTCGAATGTCAGCGAGCCGTCTTTCTGCTCCCTGACCTTCTGCCCTTCCACCAGCTCGTGGAGGCGGAAATATTCGCGCGCGAAGTCTTTCACGACGAGCTTCACCTTTACCTTGCGCTCGCTTTTCTTCTGGACGCCCCAGATGCTGTGCGCGTTGAGCGCCTCCTCCATGCCCGCGGGGGTGGGGAAGGAATCGCCCTCTATTATCCTGACCTTCTTGATGCGGTTCAGGCGGTACTTGGGGAATATGGTCGGCTTCCCCTTGTAGGTGCAGAAGACATAGGTGGAGCCGTCAGCCATGAGGAGTTTCAGCGGGCAGATGGTGTGCTTTTTAATCGGCACGCCCGGCTCCTTCTGAAACTCTATTTCAAGCTCCTTGCTGTACTCTATGGCGTATTCGAAGTCGTTTATGAACGGGATGTTCTCCTTGAGCACGCGGGGCATGATGTGCAATATGGGGCTGTCTCCCATTGCATCCGTCGCGAAGATGCTCCTTAAAACATTGCTGAAGGACTCCGGCGACGGCGTCCCCGAGTTGAGG
The DNA here is from genome assembly GCA_030651035.1 of Elusimicrobiota bacterium. Classification (GTDB taxonomy): domain Bacteria; phylum Elusimicrobiota; class Elusimicrobia; order Elusimicrobiales; family UBA9959; genus UBA9959. The sequence continues at coordinate 37,624 of JAUSCK010000246.1, read as the reverse complement.
GCGAAGGCGGCCATTGAGCTGAAGGCGGTCTGCAGCTCCTGGGTAAGCTTGCCGGGGTTGCTCAGGCTGACGCCCGGGGCGAATTTGTAGGTTCCGGCATTGTCGGTCTGCACGCAGAACCCGGCGCGGTGTATCATGGCGAAGTCGCGGTGGATGGTGCGCTTATCCTTCCTGTGCTTGGTTACCACGTCGCGCAGGCGCACGGACCCGTCGTTAAGGCTGCACAATATAGAGACGATGCGTCCTAGGCGCTTGAGTGAGTCTTCTTGCGGCATATTTTTCCCCCTGTCGATTTTTGAGTGTCTACAATTATACTACAGGTTTTGCGTTTATGGAATTTTCGATTGGTAAAACTTCGGAAAAGCAGCGGGAGCTTTTCCTGGCTCAAATGACCCAACGCTACGCCCACCTGTCGAGAACGCATATAGACGCCATCATGGCCGCGTTTGAGGCCGGTATGCCGGTGTTGCCTGCGGCCACGCTAAATCCGGCCCCAGTGGCTCGCGCTAACCTGCAAACTTTTCCGCCATAAATTATGAAGCGAACTTTGCTCAATTTATCTGTATTTTGTTCTGTTTATTTCTGTAAATTGGGCACCAGATTGGACACCAGGCGGGTGTTGGCGGTTCGAGGAAGGGTCGGAAAAAGCGATAAAACTTTTGTAGAATATAGGTAATTAGTCCGGTTCGGGGTGATTAGCTCAGCGGTAGAGCGCTGTCCTCACACGACAGATGTCACAGGTTCAAATCCTGTATCACCCACCAGATTTCCCATAAAAATGTCGCCTTCCCGGCGGCATTTTATTTTATGGGGGGCGGCGGTCCGCCCGGTGCCGCGCCTCTCTGTCGGCAAAGTAATATAATAATATGAGCGTTATTGTGCTATTTTAACGAGGTGACAATATGTGCGGAGTTATAGGCCTGCGGTGCGAGAAGGATAGGGAGGACCTTGGGATAGTCGCGTCCAAGCTTCTGCGGATGCTCGAGTACCGCGGCTACGATTCCACCGGGGCGCTTATACAGAAGGCCGGGGGGGGGATAACGCTTAAGAAGGACGTCGGCGCCCCCACTATAATCACCAAAAAGCTGGGCATCGACAAGCTGGCCGGGAAACTGTTCTGCGGCCAGGTGCGCTGGGCCACTTTCGGCATGGTTACCAGGGAAAACGCGCAGCCCCATGAGGTGAGCTGCCACACCCACCTTTACGGCGCCCACAACGGCAATATCACCAACTGCGACCAGCTTAAAGAGTGGCTGGTCAGCCGCGGGCACGACGTGAAGAGCGATAACGACGGCGAAATGCTGGTCCACACCATCGAACATTTCTTCGCCATCGCGCTTAAAAAGCTGAAGAAAGGCGGAACCAGGGAGCAGCGCTACGCCGCCCTGAAAACCGCCATCCTCGAAGCCTCGAAGAAGATGGTGGGCTCCTTCGCCGCCGTGGTCGTGGACCCCGTCACGCAGCTCATGGCCTGCATCAAGGCCGGCAGCAGCCTCTACATGGGCGAAGGCGCCGACGAACACGGCAGTTTTATTATCGCTTCCTCCGACCTCGCCAGCGTCCTTTCGCTGACCAAGATAATCTACCCTATCAAAGAGGACGAGTTTGCGCTTTATACCAACGCAAAGGCCGATTTCTACAACGTCAAGACCGGGGCGCGCATCCAGAAGGCCGCGGTCCGCAGCCATTTGAAAGTGGAAGAGACCGAGCTGAAGAAGCCGTTCAAGTTTTTCATGGAACAGGAGATCTTCAGCGAGGTGGACGCCGCCAACAGGGTCATTAATTACTTCGCAGACAGGTCGCCGCTGATAGACCTGGCCAGGAAGGTCACGGCTAAGAACCCGAAACTGGCTGGCTGGCTGAAGGGCGAAATACTCAGGCTCGCCTCCATGACGCAGGCCGAGGGGCTTAAACCGGCGTCGGCCGCTTTCCTGGGGTCCGCTGCTGAAAAGGCGCTGCCGTTCATAAAGGGCTACCGCCCCTCGCTCAATACGCTTCCTTTCGAGTCGTACCTCGCGGACTTCTTCGAGGAGCTGCGCGCTTCGGGCGGCTCGGCCAAGCACAACCCGGCGATAAAATTCATGGACGCGCTGTTCATGCTGGAAGAGATAGACGACATAAACGCGAGGGTTGCCGCTTTCGTGCAGAGGATGTCAGCCTGCTACAAGAGCGGCAATACGGCTTATTTCGTGGCCTGCGGCACTTCCTATAACGCGGCCAAGTGCGCCTCCGTGTTCTTCAACAAGATAGCCGGGATAAACATCACGGCCTACCTGCCCGGCGATTTCCGGGCGCAGTGCCTGGAGTCCGTCGAGGACGGCGACATCCTCATAGGCATCAGCCAGAGCGGCGAGACGAAGGACCTGATAGACGTGTTCAACCAGGTGAAAGAAGCCGGCAAGAAAGTCGTAAGTATTAATATCCTGAACAACGTCAACTCCACCATCGCGCTCGAAAAATCGGATATCTTCATCCCGCTGCACTGCGGCCCCGAAATAGCGGTGCCGGCGACAAAAAGCTTCATCAACCAGCTTCTGGTCCTGTACGTGCTGGCAGTTTACCTGGCCGGGCACTTTTTGAAGAACAGGATAAAGGCCGTTTCAAAAGAAACGCTCGAAAGGGCGCGGGAGAACCTTTACCTTATCCCGGAACTGATAGGCACGGCCATTAAGAACACCCGCGACGCGGTGGAGCAGGCCGGCATCGACCTGTTCCTGGAGCCGAGCATCCATATACTGGCGACAGGGATGCAGGGCATCGCCCGGGAAGGCGCGCTGAAGGTGCGCGAGGTGGTCTTGAACCATACCGAAGGCTTCGAGGCGCCGGAGTTCAAGCACGGGCCCAACACCATCCTGGGCGTTAACACCATTTTCGGCATGGAAGGCGTAGGCGGGCTGGTGAACAAGCTCTCGGACACCGTAAGGTACGCCGTAAACCGGAAAGCCGGCATGAATTTTACAGCAGATAGCCTGGCCAGGATCTTCCACGCCGTGTCGGACTACGCTTTCTTCGATAAAAAGCCTTCGGGGCTTAACGCCGGCGAAGCGGAGATACTGGCGGGCATTCTCAAGGAACATAACTTCTTCGAGAGCATGTATACCAACTACCCGCTGGTCTTCGTGACCGGGCCGAATTCAAGGGATATCAACCTCACCATCTCGCAGATAAACACGCACAAGATACGCGGCGCGAATATTTACGTGATAGCCGAGGAGAACAAGGTGCTGCGCGACGCCGCCGAGAAAAGCGTGCCTTCCATGTATTCGAAGACCTATAAATCCGGCTACGTCGTGCTTCCCAAGACGGACGACGACCTGCTGGTGTTCTTCACCAGCTCGGTGGCGCTGCAGCTTCTGGCGCTGGAGATGAGCGTGAGGAAAATGAACTTCCTCAACCGGTTGGAGATCCTGGACCACGGCGTGCACCCGGATTCGCCGAAGAACGTCAGTAAATCGATAACGGTCGACTGACCAAGGAATAGAATATGGGAACATTATTTTCCGATACCCTGGTGAGATTGCGTAAAGAGGCCGGCTTTCCCACGGCTTACCGGTTCTACCACGACAACGGCGGCGAACCCGTGCTGAAGATGACGTACCGCAACTATCTCCTGACCGAGCAGGGCAAAAGCCTGCCCGAGATGGGCAAGCTTCAAAAACTTTACCCGGCCTTGCGCCTGCCCCGGACTACCCCCGGCGCCAAAGAGCTTATTGTCGCTTGGCTCAGAACACTGGGCGGCGAAGAGGCGTACAAGGATATCCTTGAGCCGATAATCACGCCGAAGACGGAAGCAATAGGACTTTCACCGGTGCACAAGGCGCTGCAGCGGACGCTCGCGGAGAGTAAATTTTATATTACGCCTCCCCAGTTCCGCGCACTGGTGTCCAGCTTCGAGACGTATAAGTGCAGCCTGACCATGGGCAACGACACCGGGACCTGGTCCGCCGCGGATATCGCCAAAGCGATCCGGGTGAAACCGGCGGCAGCGGAAAAGTCACTGAAGGAACTGGCTAAAGTTAAACTGGTCAAGGAAGTTAAAAAAGGTTTTTACAGGTCCAGGACAGCCGGGAAAATGGTGAGCTATCCCCACTTGAACGCCCTGGAACCGGAATTGCTCGCGAAATTCAAGGAATATCTTCTGAAGCTGGAACAGTCGGGGACCTGCGAGTGGGCCAGCAAGGGCATCATCCGCGCGGACGCCCTCGCTTTACGGGGCCTTTTCCCCCTGATAGGCGCTAATGTCGAGGCCGCCCAGACCTTCGCGGTCACCAGTAAGACGGAAAAGTCGGCTTTCTTTTACGTGATAGGGAAAGTGGTCAGGCTGTGGGATTTCTGAGCCCCGGTCAAAAATAAAATATAGACCGGACTTTCCGGCCTCGTTACGCAAGCCGCAAAAATAACTTTTGCGGCTTGCGCCGCTTTGCCGCCATTGCGGGTTTCCCCGCCGCCCGTCAGCGGTAGAGAAGCGGCAGTTCACTAAAACCGCAGTTTGATAGGCGGCGCCGTCGTAAGACGAACGGGCAATCCGGATAAGCACTAATACCGCGGCCGTGTGGGCACTCCGCCTCTATGGGGGCGCGGCGGCAACCTGTAGAATATAAATGTGGCAGAACAAGCCGGTACGGATAAAGCGGCGGCAAAGCGGGCAAACCCAAAACGCAGTCATATAAGGATAAAAACAATGAAGAAAATAATAATGGCGGTGATCGCGGTCGCGGTGAGTACCGGCGTAGTTAACGCGCTCGAGCTTGAAAATATGAGTGCGAAGGATGTCGCTAAAATGGCGCAGGAAACGAAGGTCCCGGAAGCCAGATACGGGCAGATCGTGGATGTTACCCGTGACTGTAAAAAAATATCTTTCGGCGCCGCTGACCCGCTTATCTCTCCCGAGATCTCCCTCGCAAGCAGGGAAACCACCCAGGACTGCCAGAACATGGGCTATCCCGTAGGGCAGATCTGCACAACCAATATCAGGAACTATAGGGAGAACGTGAAAGTCGTTATCACGGAGCCCAGGGTCCTTCAGCCGGACCAGAAAGAGGTCTTTGAAGTCTGCCTGTGGGGTCCTTTCCTGAACCTGAAGCAGGTTTCCCCGGCCTACAAGTACGCGGTCCGCCAGGTGCCCGGAGCTTTCGAGCTGACCCCGGAGACAAGTGCGACTAAAGCCCCCGCGCAGGACGTCTGTACGCTTGCGATGGACACTAATTATTCCTGTATCTACCGCTGCAAGGACGGGTCGTTCATTTCTGTGCCCAATCCTTTCGGCCCGCCGCCCTTCCCCGGGACGGACTTCCCGATGCACGGCTGCCGCCCCTCAGTGCCCAACACGCCGCTGATAACCATAATCGGCAAGTAGTATTAAGCTAAATCCTGCAGAAATCCGGCCTGAACTGCAGGATTCAGGCTAAGTAAACGGGGACAGGCCGCTTTTACGGGAAAAGCGGCCTGTCCCTTTTATTTTTTCTTCTTTGCCCTGGTCCTGCCTGCGGCGGCTATCTCGCGGTCGTTGAAATATTTGATAGTTCTTTCCAGGATATATTTGGGCGTCGCGGCGCCGTCATATTCTATCTGCTGGACCCAATTCCCGGCCGTATCGTAATTATATTTATAAGTCGTCGTGGAATTAAGGTTGCCGTCCGTCGCGTAGCTTTTCATTTCGGTCAGATTTCCCTTCTCGTCGTATATGTTAACGAACTTCGAAGTAGGGCTGCCCAGGTCATAGGCGTTCTGTTCTACCGGATTCCCGCTCTCGTCGTATTTTGAGACATAAGCAAGGAAATCGTCCTTTTCGCTGGTCGCTTCAGCCAGGTTCCCTTTCTCGTCATATTTGTAGGTGGTTTTGGACTCGGGAGAGCAGTCGGCGCAGTTTTGTTCGATCAGGTTGCCCTTCTCGTCGTATTTATATATGGACTTGGACTCGGTGCCTTCCACCTGGTCGGAGCAGCTCTCCTGGGTCTTGTTCCCCTTGGCGTCATATTTGGAGACGCACTTGCCCTGCTGTTCTCCTACCCGGCGCTCTACGATCAGCCTCCCCTTCGCGTCGTATTTGTAAGTGTGTCTGGTCTCAAGGCTGCCGTCCAGTTTGAGCCATTGCTTTTCGATCTTATTGCCTTTGGTGTTAAAAACTATTTTGAATGAGTCGTATCCCCGGCTGGTAACCTCGTCCGGCCTGCTTCTTTTTTGAGCTTTCCCGTCTTTTTCAACGGCCAGGTAGGATAATTGGCGTATCGATTTGACTTTCCCCATCAATTTCATCTCGGACCAGTCGTTCTTCGGCTCTGCAGCGAACGAAAAAGAAGCCATGAACACAACCAGCAGCAAGACGCCGGGATTAATTTTTGTTTTCATGATATTCCCCTGTATTATTAACGCCCGCTGGGCAGTGATAATTTTCAATATTATAGAATAACTTCAGCCACTATAGCCTAATAGTCTAGTCACCTAGAAGCGCCGCCTGCCGGGCGGGGGTTTTCTTTTGAAGCGCTTATTTTCGTGAGGCTTGCGCCAGGGCGGCGGGGGCCTTTTTGCCGCCGGGGGGGAGGATTTTTTAATGTTTCCGGCCGGAGAAGGGGCCGCCAGGATGTTCGGCGGGAATTCTTCTTTTGCCAGGCGCCGGAACTGGCCGGGTTCCAGGGCGCCCAGCTGCAGCGGCCCGAAGGCCACGCGCTTGAGGCTTGTGACCTCGTGTCCCAGGGCTTCGAAGAGCCGGCGTATCTCGCGGTTCCTGCCCTCGGTCAGCTCCACTGTCAGGTGGGATTCCCTGCCGCTGGCTTTGCGCAGGGTTATGCCGGCGGGCTTCAGCAGTTCGCCTTCGTCCATTATCCCGGCGGCGGCTTTGGCCAGTCCGGCTTCCGTCAGCTCGCCGGTTACGGTGACCAGGTAGGTGCGCAGCACGGCGTTGGCGGGGTCGGTCAGGTAAGAGGAGAGGCGAGTGTCGTTGGTGAGTATCAAAAGGCCGGTGGTGGCCATATCCAGGCGGCCAACGGGGTGCAGGGTGCGCAGCTCGGAGGGCAGCAGGTCGAAGACGGTGCGGCGGCCTTTCTCGTCGCTGGCTGTGGTGACCACGGCCTTGGGCTTGTTCAGCATTATGGCCTGCCAGGAGTCCTTCTGCATCGGTTTGCCGTCCACGGTGAACTTGTCTTTTTCCGGCGAGACCATGAACAGCGGGTCGCGCACTGTCCGGCCGTTCACCTGCAGGCGGCCTTTCATTATCCATTCCCTGGTCTGGCTGCGCGAGGCGGCCCCCAACTTTGAGAGCGCGCGTTCCAGCGGCACCCTTCCAAAATCTCTTTCCATATTTAAATTATAACCCGAAAAGCGGGCGGTAGGTAAACTATTGTAAAATAGCTATGTGGAAAATGTTCCCCTGATTCTCAACATCCTTACCTTGGCCGCGGTGGCCGTGGCAGCTTTTGTGCTGGTCAGCAGGTCCGGCCGGGGAAGCACGGCCGAGATGCTGGACCTTAAGACCCAGATTTCCGATTTGAAAGTGGAGCAGGCCCGTTCGCAGACCGCGGCGCTGGCCCGCCAGCAGGAACTCTTTAACCAGTCTCAGACCCTCCTTTCGGCCCAGCTCGAGACCATCATGGCCCGCGTCGGCGACAACATGAACCGCACGCAGGGCAATATCACCGAGCAGCTGAAGGTGATCGGCGAGGTGCAGAAGAAGCTGGGCATCCTGGAGGAGACGGCCAAGAACATGCAGGAGATAGGCAGGGACATCTCCTCGCTGCAGGACATCCTCAGCGCCCCCAAGCTGCGCGGCAACCTGGGCGAGCTGCTGCTGGAGGACCTGCTGAAACAGATCTTCCCCCGCGAGAACTACGAGACGCAGAAGGAGTTCAAGAACGGCGGCAAGGTGGACGCGGTCATAAAGCTGGCCGGCGGCATGGTGCCCATAGACGCCAAGTTCCCGATGGAGAGCTTCAAGCGCTACGTGGAGGCGCACGACGACGCCGAGAAAACGAAGAGCAAGAAAGAATTCGTGAAAAGCGTGAAGCTGCGCATCGACGAGATAGCGGCCAAGTACATAAACCCCGACGAGGGAACCTTCAATTTCGCGATGATGTACGTGCCGGCCGAGAATGTTTTTTATGAAACCGTCATCAGCGACGCCCTGAGCGAGGACTATGAGGTGCTGCGCTACGCCATAGCCAAGAACGTGGTGCTGGTCTCGCCCAACAGCTTTTACGCCTACCTGACGGCGCTGGTCTACGGCCTGCGCGGCTTCCGCATAGAGGAGAAGGCCAAGGTCATCATGGGCGAGCTGGCCCACCTGGAAAAGAATTTTTCTGACGTGCAGGAAAAGATGCAGCTCACCGGCAAGCACCTGAAGAACGCCGGGGTCAGCTGCGACGACGCGCTGAAACACGCCGAGCGCTTCGGCGACAGGCTGGGGCTGGTCACCGGCTCCGCGGCTTCTCTCGAGGGCGCCGCGCCGGCGCAAATTGAATAATGGAAATACTCTCTACTCTCTTCGGCTACCTGGTTCACGCTTTCAATATCCTGCTGCACCTGGATAAATACCTGGGCCCGGTCATACAGGATTACGGCGCCTGGACCTACCTGATACTCTTCCTGATAGTTTTCTGCGAAACGGGCCTTGTGATAACGCCCATCCTGCCCGGGGACTCGCTGCTGTTCGCCATCGGCACTTTCTGCGGCCTGGGCTACCTGGACCTTTACATCACGCTGGGGCTGCTTTCGGTGGCCGCCATACTTGGCGACACCGTGAATTACGCGGTAGGCAAGTATATCGGCCCTAAGGTGTTCCACTATAAGGATTCGCGGATCTTTAAGCAGGAATATCTTAAGAAAACGCACGCCTTCTACGAGAAATACGGCGGCAAGACCATCATCATCGCCCGCTTCGTGCCGATAGTGCGCACCTTCGCGCCGTTCGTGGCCGGTGTCGGTTCCATGACCTACGGGAAGTTCCTGACCTATAACGTCGTCGGGGGGCTGCTGTGGGTCTTCTCCCTTACGCTGGCCGGCTATTTCTTCGGGAACATCCCGATCGTTAAAAATAATTTTACCGCCGTAATACTCTTCGTCATCATCACCTCCATCATGCCCGGGGTAATCGCATACATAAATCACAGGCGCTCCGCCCGCGCCTGATAGCGGCCGGCGCGGTCCGTTTGTGGTGTAATACTTTAATTGGCGGCGCGTAATAACAGATAACAAATGAGCTTCGAAGAACTTTACGATAAATACTTCGCGCGGATATACAACTATCTCCGCTACAGGCTCATTGAGCGCGGCGCTGCGGACGACCTGGTGTCCGTGGTCTTTGAAAAAGTGCTGGACAAGTACGGCAGTTTCGACCCGGAGCGGCACGGCCTGGAGCCGTGGCTGTTCGCGATAGCCCGCAACACTCTGAACGATTATTTCAGGCGCAGGAAGGTGCGGGGCTGGCTCAGCATAACGGACCACGAGGATAATATCGCCTCAGCGGAATCGGTCGAGGCCGCGGCGCAGAGGAGCGAGGAGAACGCCATGCTGCTGGGGGCGCTGGCTAAACTTTCGGAGCCCGAGCGGGAGCTGATAGCCATGAAATTTACGCTGGAGATGACCAACCGGGACATAGCTGCGGAAACGGGGCTGGGCGAGAGCAACGTCGCGGTGATATTGTTCAGGGCCATGAAGAAACTCAGGGAGATACTGGGGCCGGAGAGTTTATGAACGAGAATAAGGACGGAGAATTCAGCGAGTTTCCGGGCCTGGCCGAAAGGCTGCGCCGGGCGGATTTCGCCGGTGAAAGCCGAGTTAGGGACGTCCTGAAAGAACGCCTGCTGGCTAAGGCCGAGAAACGGGGCCGCCGCAGCCCGTTTATCTGGCTGGTGCCGGCCGCCGCGCTGGCGGCGGTGCTGATAATGTTTGCGGTGCGGCATGAGCCGCTGCCGGCCGGGGCGCTGGCGGCTTCCTACAACCTGCCTTCCGACGGTTTTTCGGAATGCGGGCGGCAGGGTCTCGAAGATTATTTATCAGGTTCAAGGTTCTGAAAAGAGGAGCTATGAAAAAGAAAATACTGCTCTCAATAGGCATACTTTGCGCGGCTGTTTTCGTTTTTCTGACTTTCTTCAATATCGAGGAAGACACTTCCCTGCCTTTCGTTAATGACGAAGCGGTGAAGGGCAAGTGGCAGTCCGTGGATTTTGTCGAAAGCCCGGAGAAATTCACGCCGGGCGTTAAGACCTGGGGCCCCGACCTTTTCTTTAAAGGCGTGACCTTCCTGGATAACGGGAAAATGTTCGAGTCCTGGTGGACCTGGACCAGGGGCACCGTGCTGAACAAAAACGAGAAAACCGCCCCGAAATATCTCATTAAAAAGATAGGCGGGGTGGACTACCTGTTCCTGGAATGGAAAACCAGGGACTATACCGTCTTTCACAAGCCGGCGTGGTTCTATGTGTTGAAAAGGGGGCCTTACGTCGGTGACGGGTCCGATATTATCAAGGATAACATAAACCTCCCTTTTGTCAGCGACCCGGACGTTGTCGGCTGCTGGCGGTCGGTGGATTTTGTCGAAACACCCAAGCGGTTCAGCCCGGGCGATAAGTCCTGGGCGGGGGAACTGTTCCTGAAGGAGCTGATCTTCCTCCCGGACGGTAAAAGCCCCAACGGCTGGCTCACCTGGACCAAAGGCGTGGTGCTGCACCGCGGCGACAAGACCGCGAGCCGCTACGAGATAAAAGAGGCAGGCGGCCAGAAGTACATGTTCTACGAATGGAAGAGCGGGGATTACACCATCAGGCACCGGAAACCCTATTACTATGTGCTTAAAAAGACGGCCGAAATACGCCGCGACAATATCGACCTGCCTTTCAGGGACGATCCGGCTATTGTCGGGGAATGGGTAAGCGTGGACTTCGTAGAAAGCCCGGCTAAATTCGACCCGGAGGCTAAAGCCTGGGACGGCGATCTTTATCTGAAGGAGATGGTCTTCCTGCCCAAGGGGAAAGGCGGCAAGCCCTGGTGGACCTGGACCAAGGGCGTGGTGATGCACAGCGGCGACAAGACCGCCAGCGGCTACGAGATAAAGAAGATAAAGGGGCAAACATATATGTTCTTCGAGTGGAAGAGCGGCGACTATACGCTGCGCGGCGCGAAGCCGTTCTATTATGTGCTGAGAAAAAAATAAGCGCCTGTCCGTCTCAAAGAAAAAGCCCCTCCGAAGGGGTTTTTTCTTTTGTAATACTTTCCGGCGCGGCGCGTAATAACCAGTGGAAGCGCAGACACAAGGAGGAGTTATGAAACTTAAAATATTCGCGGTTATAGCGGTGCTGGCGGGTTTCGCGGCCTTTGCCGCGGCCGGGGAAGTAAAGATAAATACTGCGAAAGTAGATGGCAGGCTGGTGGACGACATAAACCTGCCCTTCGTGAACGATCCCGCGGTGCTGGGCGAATGGGTGAGCGTGGATTTCGTCAGGGAGCCCGCCCAGTTCGTCCCGGGTGAGCGGCAGTTCGAGGGCTCGCTCTACCTTGCGGGGCTGACTTTCCTGCCGAAGGGCAAGACCCCCGCGCCCTGGTTCGGCTGGACCAGGGGCGTGGTGATGCACCTCGGCGGCGACCACACGGCTTCCCGCTACACGATAAAGGAAATAAGCGGCTACAAATACATGTTCTTCGAGTGGAAGAGCGGCGACTACATCATAAGGCACCAGAAGCCGCAATATTACGTGGTGCAATCCCCCCGGTATATCAATCCCGGCTTTTCCCGCTAGAGACAAATTATTTGATAATTAGGTTTTTAAGAACCTTCCCCATTTTCCCTTTTCCGAACATGCTGGGCGGCAAAAACCAATCTTCCTAACCGGGTCGCAAACACGCGCGTGAGTTCATCTCGGAATCCTGAAAAACGGGGCATTGACATATGTATGTTTGCATGTTATACTTAGATTAGGAGGTGCTATTATGGTAAGAACCACAATTTATCTGCCGGAAGAACTCCATGCCGGCCTAAAGCATCTGGCCGTTGATATGCATTGTCCCATGGCCGATCTGCTCAGGAAAGCCGTGGAAGAAACCTATAAACACGAGCTTGGTGATCTCCGCGCGGCACAGAAGGCTTGGAAATCGCATCTAAAGAGTCCGGGCAAGGCGGTTCCGGCCCGGAACTATTTCGCCAATCGCGCGAAACATGCATAACGTTCAACTCGCGTCCAGCGCGGTCCGCGACTTGGACAAAATCTGTGAACCGGATTTGTCGCGTCTTCAGTCGCACATTCTCTCTTTGGAGCACAATCCGCGCCCGCAGGGCTCCTTAAAACTTAAGGACGCAATCCATCGGGTCCGCGTCGGCGATTGGCGGATACTTTACGCCATAGACGATAAGCAGCAGACCGTCATAATCCTGCGCGTCCTCAGGCGCTCCGAGCGCACCTACAAGGGCATCTAACCCGGCGTCCGTTGGTGAGGTGGATTGTGGATGCAGACCCAAGCCGGGCATTTTTGCCCGGTTTCGATAAGATCTTCCCGCGTTCATTGCCGTGGGCAATTACGTGGTACAATCCCCCTGGTATATCAATCCCGGTTTTTCCCGCCATAGATAAATTATCTGATAATTAAGTTTTTAAGAACCGTCCCCAATCTTCCCGGATACGGCCGTGGGCGCGAAGGAAGCCTACGACGGGCTCGGCAAATCCATAATTGCCTGCCGCTCCACCGCGAAGAAAGGAGCGGTGTCCTGCATAGTCCCCGTGCTGGCCGCCGGCACGGCGGTCACGCTGCACCGGGCCAATACCGACATTATAGTGACGGAGTTCGGCACAGCCCGCCTGCGCGGCCGCACCGTGCGCGAGAGGGCGGGGGCGCTGATAGCGGTGGCGCACCCGGATTTCAGGGCGGAGCTGGAAACCCAGGCTTTGAAGCTCGGCTATCTCTAGTTTTTATAGGGGCTGCCGGCTTACTTCCCGGCCAGCTGGCCGCAGGCGCCCTCGATGTCCTCGCCCATGCTCTTGCGGATGGTCACTTCTATGCCGGTGGCCTCGAGCAGTTCGGCGAAGAGCTTGACGCGCTCGCGCGTCGGGGCTTTGTAGGGGCCGCCGGTGCGGTTGTAGGGGATGATGTTCACCACGAAATACTTGGGCGCGGCCACCGTGCGCAGCCAGGCGTTGAGCCTGGCCACCTGGGTGCGGCTGTTGTTGACGCCTTCGAAGAGCACGTACTCCACGAAGACGCGGCGCTTGGTGGAGAAGATATAATCCTTGAGCGCCTTGGCCAGCTGGGGAAGCGGGTAGGTGCGGTTCAGCGGCACCAGGTCGGTTCGCAGCCTGTCCTCGGCGGCGTGCAGCGAGATGGCCAGGTTGCACTGCGGGAAATCCTTGGCGAAGCGGCGTATGCCGGGCACATGGCCCGCGGTCGAGACCGAGATGTGGCGCTGGCCCAGGCCTATGAGCTCCGGGTCGGCCATCGTGCGCATGGCCTCTGCCACCGAGTCGTAATTAAGGAAGGGCTCGCCCATGCCCATTAAAATGACGCTGCCGATCTTCTGCGTGCCCCTGGTCTTGAGGTAGTGCGCGGCGGCCAGGAACTGGTCCGAGATCTCGTCCGGCGACAGGTTGCGCTTGAGGCCTTTCTTGCCGGTGGCGCAGAAAGGGCAGCGCACGGGGCAGCCGACCTGGGTGGAGACGCAGAGGCTCCACTTCTCCGACATGAGCTTCAGCAGCACGGACTCTATCTTAAGCCCGTCCTTCAGCCCGAAGCAGAACTTTATCGCGTCCCTTTTTTTCGAGACCAGCGTGTCCAGCGTATCTACGGAGTGGATATGGATGCCGTGCCTGAGGCGGTCGCGCAGGGCGGCCGGGAGCACCGGGATCTCGTCCCAGGAGGCGGCGAAATTCTTGTATACCGCGTCCCGCACCTGGTTAAGGCGGAACGCCGGGATGTCGTTCTCTTTGAGAAAAATTGAAAGTTTTTTCAGGTCCATGGATACATTATCGCAAATATGGAGGTGCTATTAAAAAAGCCCGCCGTGGGGCGGGCTTTTTACCGATTAAAGCGCTTTCAGTTCCTGCACAGCGGCGTCGGGTTCTGGGAGCAGTCCATTACCTGGGGGGCCATTATGGGCTGGAAGAAGGCCACCGAAATCTCCTTGTTTATGGAGAGCAGGGAGGCCTTGTAGTCGAAGAAATAAGCGCCGTGCCAGGCCTGTATATTGCGGATGGTGAAAAGGTCTTTGCTCGCTATTTTTTTGAGCGCCTTGTTGTGCAGGATAAGGCTTATGAGTTTCGGTTCCAGGTTTTCTATAGAGGAGTCCGCCTGGAAGTTGCGATCGGCGGCAGGTATGGTGTTGGAGAAGGAATCCCGCCTGGCCCAGAAATTATACCAGGTCCTGACTACCGATGGCTTTGTTACGCGCCTTCGGAGGCCGCTTTTAAGCGCCTCTATATTCAGGAAAAGCTTCACTACGAAATTGGACGGCGCCAGCGGCGAGCCGGCGGTCAGGAACTTCTCTATCCTGACGTCCGGCCGTACCCGCCCTATATTGTGCAGGGCCGTGTGGGACATTACGGAGCCCCAGCTGTGGGCCAGTATATATATCGGCCTGCCCGTGACCTTGTAGGCGTCGTAAACCTCCGTTATCCTGGCCTGGAGCTGCCGGACGGTTTCCCGTGTGGCGCCGGGGTCGCGGGACCAGGTAAAAGGTATCACCTCCACATTGCGCCCCGCGTAGCCCGGCAGCTCGCGCAGCTTGGTCTCGAGGTAATTGTTCGGTACGCGCATGGCCTGGTCGTCCGCCTTGATCCCGTATTCCTCGGGGAAAAAATAACGGGGGTCGAAGGACTCCGGGCTTTCGGAGAGGTCTGCTTCCCTGAACTTCTTTCTTGGGGTGAACAGTTTGATGAACCTGAGGACATTGCGGAATTCGGCGCTGCCCCAGCCTATTTCCATGAAGTTAAGCCCCGGGACGGTGATGATCACGGGGTCGAGGCCGTTCTTTGAAGCTACGATTCCTTCCAGTGCCGGCAGCGGTTCTCCGGCCTCCTCGTCCCCGGAAAGCTCCCTGAGGCCGGCCATGCCGGTGTTGTCGGTCAGCGTTGCGGTTTCGTTCCGTACCGGCTGCGGCTCCGGTAGCTCCAGGTTCGCTGAAAGTTCCTGCACGTCGGCCCTGCCGAGGGCGTTCAGTTCCGCCGCGGCGGAAAAGGCGCTTAAAGCGAAAACTGCGAAAACGGCGGCAAATGCGGTTTTTATCATTTGTATAAGTGGTAAAATATCTAAGCTAAATCTAACAATTATGTTTGACGGCTGTCAATAGACTTTCGTCAGTTCGGTTTTCGATAATATGGCTGAAAAAGAGAACTTCAGAAGATTGGCCGCCTTCCTTGGCCTGAATTTCTGCCTTTCGCTGGCGATCTGCGCTGTTTTCCTGCTTTTTACCGGCGGGCACCCGCTGGAACTGGCCTATGTGAGCGCGGCGCTGGTTTCGAACACGGCGATGCTTTACGCGGCCCTGGCGCTGATAGCGGCGCCGCTTTTCCTTTTCGCCGCCGGGCGGGCCGTCCTGCCGGTCCTGACCGGGGTTTTCCAGATGGTGCTGGTCACGGACGTCGCGGTCTATAAGATCTTCAAGTTCCACCTGAACTCGATGGTGCTCAACCTGCTGCTGACGCCGGGCGGGTTCGAGTCGCTGGACCAGGGCTGGGGCACCAAGGCGCTTTTCGTTATTCTCTCCTCGGCGCTGGGCGCGGCGCAGTGGTATTTCTGGCGGCTGTCGTCCTCCCTGGCCGGCCGGCCCCTGCTGCGCGGGCGGCGGGCCCTGGCGCTGGCCGCCGGGTTAATGCTGTTCGTTATAACCGACAAGGGGCTTTTTGCCTGGGGCACGCTTTACGACTCCGCCTATATCACCCGCAACGCCCAGCTTTTCCCGCTTTACCAGCCGCTCAGGATCCGCAGCTTCGCCGTAAAGTACCTGGGCGTCAAGCTGGATAAAGAGGTGAAGGGCGGCATAGACCTTAAATATTCCGGGCTGGATTATCCCAAGCGGCCGCTGGAGGTCAGGCCGCCCGCCAGGCCCCTGAATTTCCTTATCATAATAGTGGACTCGCTGCGGTCGGACATCTTTACCCCGGAGATCATGCCCGAGACCTGGGCGCTGGGCAAAAGATCCCTGGTTTTCGAGAACCATTACAGCGGCGGCAACTGCACGCGCTTCGGGGTCTTCTCCATACTTTACGGGATCTACGGCAACTACTGGTTCCCCATGCTGGGCGAGCGGCGCGGCCCGGCGCTGATAGACGTTTTAAAGGAACAGGGCTATGACCTGCGGCTTTACGCCAGCGCCAAGCTGAGCTTCCCGGAGTTCAATAAGACCTGTTTCGTGAACGTCCCGCGCGAAGGCATCTACGACGAGCCGGCCGGGAAGGACGGCGCGGAGCGCGACAGGGACATTTCGGATAAGTTCATCTCCTACCTGAAGGCGAGGGATTCCAAAAAGCCGTATTTCGCCCTTATCTTCTATGACGCCTCGCACGGCAATTACGACTACCCGCCGGGCTTCGAGAAATTCACGCCCTCGTTCGGGGTGAGCCAGCTGGGCCTGAACAAAAGCAAGGTGGGCGGGCTGAAGAATAAGTACAAGAACTCCATCTATTTCGACGACAGCCTGGTGGGCGGGGTAGTCAAGGCCCTGAGCGGGGCCGGCGGCCTGAAAGATACGGTGGTGCTGGTGATGGGCGACCACGGCGAGTCTTTCCTGGAGCGCGGCAGGTACGGCCATAACCAGGGCTACAGCCCGGAGGAAGTGAGAGTGCCGCTGGTGCTTTATGTGCCGGGCCGCGCGCCGGAAAGGATAAAAACTTTAACCAGCCACCTGGACATAGTCCCGACCCTGCTGCCGCTGGCCGGGGTCCGGAACCCGGCCGGGGATTATTCGAGCGGCCGCAGCCTGTTCGGGACGGGCCCCAGGCCCTTCGTGGTTTCAGCCTCGTGGGACAGCGCCGGGATAATAACGGAGGACCGTATCCTCGAGATGCCCCTTGAGGCGTACAAGGGCGGGCTCAGGGTTTTTGATGCTGAATACCGCGAGCTGCCCGGCAGAAAAGCCGCGGCGGAGCTCTCCCCGCTTATCATGCAGTTCCAGAAAGAAGCGAAAAGATTCAGCAAGTAGGGTGGGGGACAACTTACTATAGGGAAAGGGGACGTAGTTGACTTTGTGATTAATTATTAACAATCCAGGCTAGCCTGTGGATAAATAGTCATAACGTCATGTACGTCCCCTATACTCGAGAGGGAAAGGCCGCTGGCGCACCATGAAAAAACAGGCCGGAAAAAGCCCGGACTTTTGAGTTTACGACAGATTGGGTTATTTGTTATGATTAAAAAAAGGGGTGAAACAACATGAGTCCACTCAAACCCGGAGGCAATAAAAAGACCGAACCGCTTACCACCCCTGCAGCCGCTTTTCCTTCCGACACTCCCGCGATCCACACAAGCTATACGGCCTCTTCACCGGAGGCGGTTGCCAATTCCCTGTATCACCAGGCTCTGCTTAAAGACCTGCGCGCCAGAATAAGCGAGGTTTCGCGCGGAGGTTCCGAAAAATCCGTGCTTTTGCATCGTAAGCGGAACAAGCTTACCGCCAGGGAGCGCATCGCTAAACTAGTGGCGCCGGGCGAGCCCTGGTTCGAATTCTCGCCGCTCGCCGCCTTTGGCATGCACGATAATGAAGTCCCTTCCGCGGGCATTGTCACCGGCGCCGCCAGGATAGGGGGGCGCTGGTGTGTCATCATCGCCAACGACGCCACGGTGAAAGGGGGCACATATTACCCCGAGACGATAAAAAAACATTTGCGCGCGCAGGAAATCGCCAGGGAAAACCGCCTGCCGACTTTATACCTGGCTGATTCCGGGGGTGTTTTTCTGCCGAAACAGTCGGAGGTTTTTGCCGATAAAGAGGCTTTCGGACGGATCTTCTACAATCAGGCGGTAATGTCGGCCCTGGGCATCCCCCAGGTCTCCGCGGTGATGGGGATGTGCACGGCGGGCGGAGCTTACCTGCCGGCGATGTCGGACGAAAACATTATAGTGCGCGGGGTCGGCACGATCTACCTCGGCGGGCCGCCCCTGGTAAAGGCGGCCACCGGAGAAGACTCGACCGAGGAAGAGCTCGGCGGCGGGGAAATGCATTCAACGGTCTCGGGAGTCACCGACCACCTTGCGAATTCGGATGAGCACGCCCTCAGGCTAGTGCGCAGCGTCGTGGACAACCTCAACACTCCCAAGTCCTGCGCCCCGGCCGGCTACGAGGAGCCCCTCTACCCCGCGGAGGACTTGTACGGGATCATTAACCGCGATTCGCGCCGCCCGGCGGACGTAAAGCAGATCGTCGCGCGGCTGGTTGACGGAAGCCGCTTTCATGAGTTTAAAGCCGTTTACGGGCGCACGCTGGTCTGCGGCTTCGCGCGCTGGCTGGGGCACCCGGTCGGGATCATCGGCAACCAGGGGATCCTGTTTTCCGAATCGGCGCTGAAAGGCGCGCATTTCATCGAGCTGTGCGGCCAGCGGAAGATCCCTCTCATCTTCCTGCAGAATATCACGGGATTTATGGTCGGCAAACAATTTGAGCAGGGCGGCATTATAAAACACGGCGCCAAGCTTGTGCAGGCCGTCTCGACAGTGGCAGTCCCGAAGATCACTGTAATCATCGGTTCTTCCCACGGAGCGGGCAATTATGCCATGTGCGGCAGGGCGTACGGGGCGCGCTTCCTGTTTACCTGGCCGAACTCCCGCGTTTCGGTGATGGGGGCCGCGCAAGCCGCCGGGGTGATGGTCACGATCAAACGGGCCAAGCTTGAGCAGGAGGGCAAGTCGCTTTCCGCGCAGGAAGCTGACGCCATCAAAAAGCCGATCCTTGAGCAGTATGAGCGCGAGAGCCATCCTTACTACGGGACAGGGAAGCTCTGGGACGACGGCATCATCGAGCCGGCGCTGACAAGGCAGGCGATAGGCTGGTGCCTCGAAATGACAAGCTTGTCCGAAGTCCCGGGCGCGCACCCGCGCTACCCTGTCTTCAGGATGTAGAATAACCGGTAAGCTGCCCTATCCAATGAAAACCTACCAGACCATCGAATTCGAACTGGCCAAGAGCGTCGGGACGATCTGGCTTGCGAGGCCGGAGACGCATAACGCTTTTAATGAAGTGATGATCTCCGAGGTAAATGATTGTTTCCAGGCGATAGCCGGAGACGCGGGCGTCAGGATGATCGTGCTGAGGGGAAGGGGAAAATCCTTCTGCGCGGGCGCCGATCTAAACTGGCTGAAAAGCGCGGCGAAGTACACGTACGACGAAAACTACGCGGAAGGATTAAGGCTGGCGAAGTGTTTTTACGCCGTCTACACCGCCAATAAACCCACTATCTGCATCGTGCACGGGAGTTCGATAGGGGGGGCGAACGGCTTCGCGGCCGCCTGTGATTTCACCTACTGCACCGATGAAACCGTTTTTTCTTTAAGCGAGGTGAAAATAGGCATCGTGCCCGCCTGTATCTCGCCTTACGTCGTAAAGCGCGTGGGCGAATACGGCGCAAGGGACCTGATGCTGACCGGCAGGAGAATAAAGGGCCGGGAGGCCGCGGCCTCCGGCCTGGTCAATAAATCTTTTGAGCGTGCGGAAGAACTTGAAGCGCACGTGAACTCCTTGTGCGAACTTTTGAGGACCAGCGGGCCGGAAGCGATCGTCAGGTGCAAGAAACTGATCTATGACGTTTCCAACGTGCTGACGCTTGACCAGGCGATCGGGCATACGGCGGAATTAATAGCCGAGATCAGGACTTCGCCCGAGGGGCAGGAGGGCATGGCCGCTTTTCTGGAAAAAAGAAAACCCTGCTGGGTAAAAGAATAAAGCGGGCGTAGAGAATGGACACATATGCACTTAACCGACGAACATGACCTGATACGCAGCACCATAAGAAGCTTTGCCGAACGCGAAATAAAACCCATCGCCGGGGAACTCGATGAAAAAGAAGAGTTCTCCGCGAAGCTTGCAAAAAGGATGGGGGAAATGGGCCTGTTCGGAACGACCGTTTCCGAGGAGTACGGCGGGCACGGCCTCGACTACCTTTCCTATATCATCGCGGTCGAAGAACTGGCCAGGGTTGACGGCTCGCAGGCGGCTACGGTCGCCGCGCATAATTCGCTCGGGGTCGGGCCGCTGTATTACTTCGGCACTGAAGAACAGAAAAGGAAGTATCTGCCCAAGCTTTGCACGGGGGGCGCCCTGTGGGCGTTCGGCCTTACCGAGCCCGACGCCGGTTCCGACTCGCAGTCGAGCAGGACGACCGCGGAGTTAAAAGGCGGCGAATGGGTCATAAACGGCGCAAAAATATTTATCACGAACGGCTCCGCTGAAATAACGGCCGGTATTTCCGTCCAGGCGGTAACGGGCAGGAAAGGTGAAAAAAAAGAGCTTTCCACCATCCTCGTGGAGTCCGGCACGCCCGGGTTTACCGCGAAGACCATGCACGGCAAGCTCATGTGGCGGGGCTCGAACACTTCGGAATTGTATTTTAACGATTGCCGCGTGCCCGAAGCGAATCTCCTGGGCACCTGCGGCGACGGCTCAAAGATCTCATTAAGCGCGCTGGACAGCGGCAGGCTGGCTATCGCCGCCATGGGGCTCGGGCTTGCCCAGGGCGCTTTCGAAATGGCGCTGAAATATTCCAAGGAAAGGTCGCAGTTCGGCCGGCCTATTTCCAAGTTCCAGGCTATCGCGTTTAAACTGGTGGATATGGCCGTAAAAATAGAAGCGGCCAGGAATATGCTTTACAACGCCTGTTGGCTGAAGGATACCGGCAAGCCTTTCGGCAAGGAAGCGGCCATGTCCAAGCTGTATTGTTCGGAAATCGCTAAAGAAGTGGCCGATGAGGCCGTCCAGGTCCACGGGGGCTACGGCCTGATGAAAGAGTTCGCCGTGGAAAGGTTTTACCGCGACCAGAGACTGCTTCAGATCGGCGAGGGGACCTCGGAGATCCAGAGGCTGGTCATCTCGCGGCATCTCGGAATTTAACATGAAATATCCCGCCAAAGTCGTCTTGGGCGACATCACCGTGCGCGACGGGTTCCAGCATGAGGGCAAGATCATTCCGACGCAGGCCAAGCTCTGGTGCGTGGAACAATTGATCCTGGCCGGCTATAAGCGCCTGGAAGTGACCAACCTGGGCAACCCGGCGGGCATGCCGCAATTCGCCGATGCCGACCAGCTTCTGCAGGCTATCCACGGCAGCAAACTGCTGAAGGATAAGCTGCGGGAAGTAGAGCTCACCGCCGTAACCATCCGGGAGAAGGCCGTCCTGCGCGCCATCGAAGCCCGCCAGAAAGGCTGGGGGCCCGACCGTATCCTGTTCATGGTCTCTACCAGCGAAGCCCACCACCGGAAAAATTCGGGAATTTCACTGGAAGAATACTGGAAGATGTGCGAAACCTACATCAAAAAGGCGCATGAGAACGGGATCAGGGTTTGCGGGACCGTTTCCACCATCTGGGGCTGCCCCATCGCCGGGCCGACGGATCTGAAAAAAGCGGTGGAATTTACCAGGCGCTTCCTGGATATCGGGGCTGACGACATCGAGCACGCCGACCATGACGGGTCCGCTCCCCCGAATAAAGTTTTTGAATATTTCTCCATGGTGCTTAAGGAATTCCCCGACCCTAAGCTGCATGTGGCTCATTTCCATGTAACCCGCGGCTGGGGCTTAGCGAACGTCCTGGCCGCTCTTCAGGCGGGAATCACTCATTTCGAGTCCACCTTGGGAGGCATCGGGGGGCAGCCGGCTAATTTTGTGGATGGCTGTCCGGTTGCCGGGACCGGGAAACATTATTACGCCGACCCCGGCATAGTCGGCCTGGTCTCCACCGAGGACATGGCGGTTATGATGGACGAAATGGGGATCGAAACGGGAATTAACATCGACCGTCTTCTGGAGATCGGGCAAATGACGGAGAGAATCGTCGGACGGCGCCTTCGTTCAGAGACTATCCACACGGGGCGGATCCCAAAAAAGCCGACTGGCCGGTAAAGCTGCAGTTAAAAAGGAGCCGGGAAATGGAGACTGCCAAGCCGGGTATAAAGCAGCGCGGCGATGATTGCCTGGAGCTGCTCCGCGCCCTGCCGAAAGAAGAGCTGATCAGGATAATCGCGGACGACGCGAAGAACTGGCTGGCGCACGACGGACTCTGGTTCCAGGCGGTCGAGAGCCTGGCCGGCATGGAAACGGCCATACAAGCCGATACCCTGGCCTGGGAAAAATTCACCGTTATAGAGGCAAAAAGGATCATGGGCAGGCTGGGCATGGCGCCGGGAGGCGGCCTGAAAGCGCTCGGGGAGTGCCTGAAACACCGGTTCTACGCGCGCCTGAACACCCAGAAATTCGAGCTCCTGAACGAAAAGAAAGCGGTTTTCCATATGCTGGATTGCCGCGTGCAGACGGCGCGCAAGAAAAAGGGGCTGCCGGATTTCCCCTGCAGATCCGTCGGCATTGTCGAATATTCCGGATTCGCCAGCGCGGTAGACCCGCGCATAGGAACCCGCTGCCTGGCCTGCCCTCCCGATAAGCATCCCGCCGAGTACTGGTGCGGCTGGGAATTTACGATAGCGAATCAGGACGAATAATAGCGAATGACGCGAATAGTTGTGTGACAATTCGTCTTATTCGCAACTCCTATTCGCGTAATTCGCAAACGAGGAACAATGGAGCAAGAGACCAAGCCCTACCAGCCCGCCAACAAGTTGCGTTTCATCACGGCCACAAGTTTGTACGACGGCCACGACGCGGCCATCAACATCATCCGCCGGATCCTGCTTTCTTCCGGCGCGGAGGTTATCCACCTCGGCCATAACCGTTCCGTGGACGAGATAGTGAACGCCGCCATCCAGGAGGACGTGCAGGGAATAGCGGTCAGCTGCTACCAGGGCGGCCACATCGAGTTTTTCAAATACCTGCTGGACCTCCTGAAAAAAAGGAACGCGGGACATATCCGCGTTTTCGGCGGCGGCGGGGTGATCATCCCTAAAGAGATAGCCGAGCTCCACAAGTACGGCGTGGGCAGGATCTTTTCTCCCGAGGACGGCAGGAACATGGGCCTGCAGGGCATGATAAACTTCATGCTCAAGGCCTGCGATTTCGAGATGAAGCCCGACCTTAAAAAAGCGCTCTCCAGGTTCAAGACCCGGGAGACCGGCGCCGTTAACGCACTTATCTCGGCTTTCGAGCGGGCCGCGGCCGGCGCTGCCGTGAAGGAACTCCCGGAAATCAGGAAGGCTTTGGGCGCCGTTAAGTCCGGCACCGCCGTGGTGGGCATCACCGGCACCGGCGGCGCGGGCAAGAGCTCGCTCATCGACGACCTGGTCTGCCGCTTCCTGCGCGATTTCAAGGATAAAACCGTGGCCGTGCTCGCCGTGGATCCCTCGAAGCGGCGCAGCGGCGGGGCGCTGCTCGGCGACCGCATCCGCATGAACTATATAAATTCGCCACGGGTGTTCATGCGCTCCTTCTCCACGCGCGATTCCGGCACCGAACTTTCCCCCTGCATCAAGGACGCCGTGCTGGTGGCCAAGGCCGCCGGCTACGACCTGGTTATCGTCGAGACCGGCGGCATAGGCCAGGGCAGCGCCGGCATAGTGGAGGTCTGCGACGTCTCTCTTTACGTGATGACCGGGGAGTTCGGCGCGCTCACCCAGCTGGAGAAGATAAACATGCTGGATTTCGCCGACATCGTGGCCCTCAACAAGTTCGACCGCGGCGGGGCCCAGGACGCCTACCGGGGCGTCTGCAAGCAATACTGCGTGAACCATAATCTGAGCCGCGCCGACGCCAATGACATCCCCGTCTTCGGCACTGTGGCCAGTCGCTTCAACGACCCCGGCACGAACCAACTGTACAAGGCGCTGATCGCGGCCCTGGGCAAGAAAAAGAAACTGAACTGGCGGGTTAAAGAGGACAATGCCCCGGCCGGGGATTCCGACGCCGGCATCATCCCGCCGTCGCAGGCGCATTACCTGGGCGAGATCTCCCGCACCGTCAGGGAGTACAAAAAGTCGGCCATTGAGCAGGCCGCCGCCGCGAGAAAACTTTTCCAGCTTAACGGGACGCGGGAAATGCTCGAAGGGGCCGGCGGCCCCTCTCTGGAAAGTTTGCTCAAGACGCTGGACGGAATTTACGCCTGGGTCAAGACGGGGCTGCGCCCGGAAACCCAGAGCCTGCTGGAGAACTTCCTCAAGACAAGGGAAAGCTACCGCGGCGAGGCTCTGGTCACCAAGGTGCGTGAAAAAGAGATCCGCACCGAACTCTATAACGTTACCCTTTCCGGCACCAGGCTGCCCAAGGTGGCCGTCCCGGCCTTCGAGGACTGGGGCGAGATAGTTAAATGGGCCATGAAGGAGACCCTGCCCGGCTTTTTCCCTTACACGGCCGGCGTGTTCCCTTTCAAGCGCGTGGAGGAAGACCCCAAGCGCCAGTTCGCGGGGGAGGGCTCGCCGCTGCGCACCAACAGGCGCTTCCACCTGCTGAGCGACGGCGAGCAGGCCAAGCGCCTCAGCACCGCGTTCGACAGCGTGACGCTCTACGGCTCGGACCCCGGCCGCTCTCCCGACATTTTCGGCAAGGTCGGCGAAAGCGGTGTGAGCGTCTGCACCCTCGACGATATCAAGAAGCTCTACTCCGGCTTCGACCTCTGCGCCCCCGGCACCAGCGTGTCCATGACCATCAACGGCCCGGCGCCGATAATGCTGGCCATGTTCTTCAACGCCGCCATAGACGGGGAAGTGGAGAAGTTCACGAAGAACGCGGGCCGCGCCCCCGACAAAACGGAATACGCGGCGATAACAGAATGCACCCTCCAGACCGTGCGCGGTACCGTGCAGGCGGATATCCTGAAGGAAGACCAGGGCCAGAACACCTGCATCTTCTCCACCGCCTTCGCCCTCAAGATGATGGGCGACATGCAGCAGTTCTTCATAGACCACAAGGTGCGCAACTATTACTCGGTCAGCATCAGCGGCTACCATATAGCCGAGGCCGGGGCCAACCCCATAAGCCAGCTGGCTTTCACGCTCGCCAACGGGTTCACCTTCGTGGAGTACTACCTCAGCCGCGGCATGCGCATAGACGATTTCGCGCATAACCTCTCCTTCTTCTTCAGCAACGGCCTGGACTGCGAATACGCCGTGATAGGCCGGGTGGCCCGCCGCATCTGGTCCGTGGTCATGAAGAACCGCTACGGCGCGTCGGAGCGCAGCCAGAAGCTGAAGTACCACATCCAGACCTCGGGCCGCTCGCTGCACGCCCAGGACATGGCCTTCAACGATATCCGCTCCACCCTGCAGGCCCTGATGGCTATCTACGACAACTGCAACTCGCTGCATACCAACGCCTACGACGAGGCCGTCACCACGCCCACCGAGGAATCCGTGCGCAGGGCGGTGGCCATACAGCTTATCATCACCAAGGAGCTGGGGCTGGCGAAGAACGAGAACTCCAGCCAGGGCTCCTTCATCATCGAGGAGCTGACCGACCTGGTGGAGGAGGCCGTGCTCGCCGAGCTGGAGCGGCTTGACCAGCGCGGCGGCGTGCTGGGCGCCATGGAGACGCAGTACCAGCGCGGCAAGATCCAGGACGAATCCATGGTCTACGAGGAAGGCAAGCACGACGGCACGCTGCCTATCGTGGGCGTCAACACTTTCCTGGACCCCGCCGCCGCCAAAGCGGGCTACAAGGCCCCCGCCGCCATCACCCGCGCCTCGCAGGAGGAGAAGGAAGGGCAGATAAAGAACCTGGCGGCCTTCCAGAAGCGCAACCGGCCCAAGGCGGCCGCGGCGCTTAAGAAGCTGCAGCAAGCCGCGCAGGCGGGCGGCAACATCTTCGCCGAGCTGATGGCGACGGTAAAAGTCGCGTCGCTCGGCGAGATCACCGGCGCCCTTTATGAAATAGGCGGCCGGTACCGGCGCAACATGTGATGGATATCTTCGAGGCCATAGAGACCAGGGTGAGCGTCAGGAAATACAAGCCCGCCCCGGTGGAGCCGGAGAAGCTCGCGCTGGTGCTCAACGCCGGGCGCCGCGCGCCCTCCTGGAAGAACCTGCAGTGCGCCAGGTTCCTGGTGCTGACCTCCCCTGAAAAGAAACAGGCCGTATTCTCGGCGCTGCCTGAAAGCAACCCGGCCAAAAAAGCCCTGCTGCAGGCGCCAGTCATAATATTGGTCTGCGCCGACCCGGCCCAGTCCGGGGCCTGTAACGGCATGGACTATTACCTGGCCGACGCCGCGGCGGCGTTCGAGCATCTCTGCCTCGCCGCCCGTGCGCTCGGCCTCGGCACCTGCTGGGTGGGGGTGTTCGACGAGGCGGCGCTGAAAAAGGAATTCAGCCTGCCGGACGGCGTGCGCGTGGTGGCGCTGACGCCGCTGGGCTACCCGGAGCACGACACCGCGCCCCGGCCCCGCAAAGAGCTTTCAGAGATAACCTTCTACGAAAAATGGGGCGGCTCCGCCCCGGATAAAGCATGAACGAATACGCGCAAAGGATAGCCGCCCTGCAGGGCCGCCTGGGGCCGCTCGGCCTGGACGGAGCGCTGCTGACGGCTTTCACCGACATTTACTACTTCACCGGGACCAGGCAGAATTCAGCGCTCTGGGTGCCGGCCTCCGGCCCGGCGGTACTGCTGGTCCGCAAAAGCTTCACGCGCGCCAAAGCCGACAGCCCCTGGCTCGACGTAAGGCCTTTCGCCTCGAAGACCGATTTTGCCGGCGCGGTCCCCGCCGGGCTGCGCAAAGCGGGCTTTACCTTTAACGGCCTGAGCGCCCAGCTGTATAATTATTACGCCAGGCTCATGCCCGGCGCCGGGATAGCGGATATTTCCGCCGCCGTCAGGGAACTCCGGTCGGTAAAATCGGAGGCGGAGCTGGCGCTGGTCCGTGAAAGCGCCAGGAGATTGAGCGGCGTTTTTTCGCTTGTGCCCGGCTTCCTGAAGCCGGGCATGACCGAGCTGGCGGCGGGCGCGGCCTTCGAATACCAGTCCCGCCTGGCGGGGAACGAGGGCTGCCATATGCGCGCGCCCATAGGCGAGAATTTCATAGGCGTGGCCGTCTCGGGCGCAAGCGCGGGACAGCCGGGCTATTTCGACGGCGCCGTGACCGGCCCCGGGCTTTCCCCGGCTTCGCCGGTGGGGGCGTCCCTCAGCCTTCTCGGGCGGGACAGCCCCGTTTTCCTGGACTATACTTTCATGCACGCCGGCTACATGACCGACATGACCAGGATCTTCGTTTTCGGGAAGCTTCCGCCGCTGCTTTTGAAAGCCTACGATACCGCGCTGGAAATACAGGCGTACCTGGCAGAAAACCTGAAGCCGGGCAACACCGGGGACGCTCTTTACAGGAAAGCGCTGGAAATGGCGGCGAAAGCCGGGCTGGCGGAAAACTTCATGGGCGCGCCCGGCGAGCAGGCTAAATTCGCGGGCCATGGCCTGGGGCTGGAACTGGACGAACTCCCGGTGCTCTGCGCCGACCCCAAAGCTTCCCCGCAGGCCCCGCTGCGGGCGGGCCAGGTGGTGGCGATAGAACCCAAATTTATTTTCCCCGGGCTCGGCGCCGTCGGGATAGAGAACACCTTTATAATCGGCCCCGCTGGCGCGGAGAGGATAACCGGCCCGGACGACAGGCTGGTCAGCCTATAGGCCCGCCGACCCGGCGCGCGCCTTGCTTACTATCTCCACCAGGTCGCAGACTGAAGCCGCAATCGCCCCACGACATACAATGGCGAGGGGGCCGACGATCTGGCCCCTCAAGGCATTAGGGGGTGCTAAAGGGATACCCCATTTCTTCAAATATTCTTTTTATCCAATAGCTCACGGATCCTGCCGAGCATTAACAGGTATTCCAGCGGCTTGTGAAGCAGAAGTTCGTCGTCTATAGAATGTCCCTCCAGCAGTTCGGGGTCGGCGTAGCCTGTCATGTAAAGAAGCCTGATCGCGGGGCGTGATTTTAGCATTTCTTCGGCCAGTTCGGCGCCGTTTTTCCCGGGCATCCTGATGTCCGTGAGCAGCAGCTGTATTTCCCCGGTGTGGTTTTCAGCGAGCGCCAGGGCTTCCCCGGCATTGGCGGCAGCAAGCACGTTATAGCCGTGTTCTTTCAGAACCCGCAAAAGCACGCTCCGGGACGCTTCATCATCTTCGGCTATGAGTATGGTTTCGGAGCCTTTTAGATCCGAAACCTGCCCCCGGCTTTCAGGGGCGGCGGCAGTTTCGCCGTCACTGGCGGCGGGGAGATAAATCGTAAAAGTTGTGCCTTTGTTCAAAACGGTATCAACGGTTATCAGCGCGTTATTTTGCTTTATAATGCCGTGTACTACGGAAAGCCCGAGCCCCGTGCCCTTGCCCGGCGGTTTGGTTGTAAAAAACGGCTCAAATATGCTTTTTTTTACTTCCTCGCTCATGCCCGTGCCGGTATCGGACACCGAGAGCGTCGCATATTTTCCCGCCTCCAGGCCGGCGGGGGCGGTGGCCGACGTGAAACCGGTTTCGCCGGTTTTGATCGTTATAGCGCCGCCCGCCGGCATTGCATCCCTGGCATTCACCACGAGGTTCATTACGACTTGTTCAAGGTGGATGGGGTCCATCTTTATAAGGGGAATGTTTTTGGGGTAAGCGATTTCAAGTTTTATGTTTTCCCCGGTTATTTGTTTCAGCATCGGGGAAAGCCCTTTTATCGCGTCGTTCAGGTTTAAAATCCTTTTGACGGCCGTATTTTTGCGGCTGAAGGTAAGCAGCTGCCGCGTGAGCGCCGCCGCCCTTTCCGCCGCCTTCCGCACTTCCAGGGCGTCCGCAAGCTGCTGCGGCATGTCCTTGAGGTCTTTTATCAAAAATTCCGTGTACCCGGATATAGCGCCGAGAATATTGTTGAAATCATGGGCTATGCCGCCGGCAAGATTTCCCACAGTTTCCATTTTCTGCGCCTGCACGAGCTGTTCGGAAAGCAGGTTCTGCTGTAAAATAAGGCCCATCTGGCCCGCGGCCGCCGAGAGGAAGTTCACAAGTTCTTCGTCCGCAGGTTTCGCTTCTGCGATAAAAAAATTAAGGACAGCCGCTACCTCGCCGTTTAACTGTATCGGAACGGCGACAGCGGCTTTTATGCCGCAGGAAAGCGCAATGGTTTTGCGCAGGAAATCGGCTTCTTTTGTCACATCCTGGACCCATGCCGATTCCTTGCTTTCCCATACCCTGCCGGGCAGGCCCTCGCCTTTTCTGAATCTAAAATCCCCGGACTGGTCGCAGAAAGTTTTAAATCTGTGTTCGGCGGCGTGGCAACTTGACGCCCGATATAAATACAGCTTGTCATTATCCGGCAGCCAGACCTCTCCCACCGGCCACCCCGTTACTTTACAGATATCATCGATCAGCGCTTTAAAGGCCGTTTTGTCGCCCCCGGCGTTCAGCGCTTTTGTCAGCAAGTCCTTGAGAAACAGGTGGTTGCTCAGCTCTTTCCTGTGGATCGCCCCGGCCAGGATGTCGGCGACGGCCGAGAGGAAAGCGATGTCGTAACCTGAGCGGAGATATCCGGCTTTAAGGTAGACGGTAATAACGCCGTATACCCTGCCGTCGGCGGTTATCGGTATTATGTAATGCCCGTGGTCGGTCATCTCCGCATAACTGTTTTCATGGTCGCCGTCGACATGCGGTTTAAACACGGGCTCGCCGCTTAGCAGCGCCCGGCCGCAGAGACACCGGCCGGCCGGCACTTCGGCGCAGGTCTTGATGACAAATTCCCCAAGGCCGGCGCTGGCGGCCATCTTTAAGGAGTTTGTCTTTTCGTCCGTGAGGAAGATCGCTCCTTTGGCCTCTATCGCAAGCCAGGAAGCGGTTAAAATCTTATTAAGACTGCTTTCCAGGAGCTGCTTAAGCGGAACATCCTCAAGGGACAGGCGCAAAAGCCCGTTCAGGATATTCTGGATTTCGCTGTGTTTCTGTACGGAATCGGCCATTATATCCAGGGACTCCGAGAGGTCTCCCAGTTCATCCGGTGTCTTCACATTAGCCCTGGTCGTATAATCGCCCGAAGCGATCTTTGCCGCCAGGTTCCTGAGACGCCGCAATGGAAGCGTGATCCTGCGCTTTGTCAGCCAGAATATTACGGCTGCCAGAAGCGCCAATACCGCCAAGCCGGCTGACATCAGTTTTATACGGGCTTTTTTTACAGCGCTCAGCATCCAGTCGGCATGGACATGCAGAACCAGTAAGCCGCGGATCTTTTCCGGGTCTTGATGGCAGACCCGGCAGGATTTTTCATCTTTAATCGGATGGTAGATCTCGACGTTATAGCCGGTATTGTCCTCATTCGGATAAATTCTCGACACCGGTTTGCCCGTTCCCACCGTTTCCCTGATTATGTCTTCCGGCACGGGTCTTGGCGCAGGGTGCGGCCCTGCGTACAGTCTCGGCCTGCCTTTCGGATCCGTTATGAAGATCCTCTCTATCTGGTCCAGTTTAGAGACAGCTGACAGGATGCCCTCGACTTTTGCCATGTTACCCTGCGCCATATCGTTTTCAACGGCGGTTTCGACCAGCCGCACCATGCCGGACAGCATCATTTCTGTCCGCTTGGCGAGTTCCTTTTCAGCGGAATAAATGTCATAACACAACAAAGCCGCGATGCCAAGAGAAACCACGCCGATCGAGTAACCGGCGAACGTCGGGCCGAGACTTTTTGTTTTTTCACCGAACAATTTTATGGGAAACATAAGCCGTCACAGCCGTTGCGCGAAAATATTGTCGTAAGCAGCATCCAGCGCCGCAGGAACTCGATAGGTGTCATTCGTCCGTATTTAGGGCATTGGGGACGCTGATGACTACATGCCCATTCATCCGAAGCCCGACTTAATTGTTAACAATTAGTCATGTGGTCATCAGCGTCCCTTATCCGGTCCGGCCGACCCGGCGCGCGCCTTGCTTACTATCTCCACCAGGTCGCAGACCTCTACCCCTTCCCCGCCCAGGTCTTTTACCCCGTCGGACAGCATTTTCAGGCAGTACGGGCAGGAAACGGCTATCATGGTAGGCTTTGTTTCCAGCAATTGCTTCACCCGCCGGTGGTTGATCCTCGGCTCCGCTTCCTCAAGCCAGAACCTGCCGCCGCCCGCGCCGCAGCAAAGCCCGCGCTCCGCGGAGTTCTTGTGCTCGGCGACTTCAAGCCCCGGCACGCCCTTAAGAATGTCGCGGCTGGGGCCGTACACCGAGTTGACCCGCCCTAAATAGCAGGAGTCGTGGATGACCGCGCGGCCCTGGGAATTTCCTTCAAGCTTCAGCTTGCCGCTCTCCATGAGTTCCGCGATAAGCTGGGAATGGTGCTTCACTTCGTAGTTCCCGCCGAAATCGGGATATTCGTTCTTGAACGTATTGTAGCAGTGCGGGCACGGCGTAATTATTTTTTTAACTTTCAGCTCTTTAAAAAGTTCCACATTAGCTTCTATAAGCGCCTGGCCCACGGCTTCCTCGCCCAGCCTGCGGGCGGTCTCGCCGCAGCAGGTTTCGCTCTCGCCCAGCACCGCGAAGGAGATGCCCTGGTCTTTGAGGAATGCGGCGAGGCTGCGGCTCACCTTCTGCGCGCGGTCGTCGAAGGCGGAGTTGCAGCCCAGGTACAGCAGGTATTCGGCGCCGGGATTCTTCTCCATGGTGGGAATATCCAGCCCCTTCGCCCATTCCATCCGCTTCTCTGCCCCCATGCCCCAGGGGTTGCCGTTGGTCTGCATGCCTTTAAACACGCGCTTGAGCTCGGCGGGGAACTTCCCCTTCATCAGCACTTCGCTGCGGCGCATGGAGTTCAGGCGCTGCACGTGCGAGATGTTCAGCGGGCAGGCCTGCTCGCAGGCCTGGCAGCTGGTGCAGTCCCAGATCTCGGCCTCGGAGACGATTTCCGGCACCAGCTCCTTCTCCGGCTCCTTCGTCTTGTCCCCCGCAAGCAGCCTGGCGGCCTCTTCGTCCACGAGAAAGTGCTTCTGCTTGTTTATCACGTCGCGCGGCGAAAGTTTTTTATCGGTCTGGGCGGCGGGGCACATGTCAGTGCACCTGCCGCACTCGGTGCAGGTGTAAAGGTCCAGCGCCTCCTTCCAGGTCAGGTGCTCTATATTGGGGGTGCCGTAGACCTCCACCGACTCGTCTTCCAGCGGCAGCTTCGTCAGCCGCCCGCTGCGGTGCAGGGGCCGGAGATAGACGTTGAAAAGCGAAGTGAGGATATGCATGTGCTTGCCCGCCGGCAGATAGACCAGGAAGACCAGGATGCCGAGGCAGTGCAGCAGGAAGGCCGCGTGGCCGGCGGAAGCCGGCGCCGACCCGCGCAGCCCGGCGTCAAAGAGCACGTCGGTCAGCATAAGGCCGAGTATCATCAGCAGCACGAACAGGGCGGAAGGTGTGTTAAGCAGGCGGGGAACTTTAAGGATATATCTCCGCGTCATGGCGTAAAGCACCATTACGGTGACCAGCGCCACGGCGGCGTCCTTGAGCAGGGAAAAGCCGTGCCCGGCGAAAGTTTCCGGTCCCAGGAAAGGCAGGTGGAAATCGAAGCCGTAGAAAGCCATGCCGAACATCGTAACGGTGCGGAGGGAAAGGACGAGGAAGCCCCAGAAAATAAAAGCGTGCATCACGCCGGGGTTGAAATCCTGGAAAAGCTTTTTCTGCTCCAGGAATATCGTCAGCGCTTCCTTCAGGCGCGTGCCATGCTCGCCTATGGGGTCCGGCACCGGGGCGCAGGCCTGCAGGAGGCGGTACTTCAGGTGTACCGCCCTGGCGAACAAAAACAGGGCCGCCGGTATAGCGGCCCCGATGATCAACCCGTCAGCTAAATGCCAGTTCATAAACAAGTAGTAAGGATTAAGCTTAATCCCTAATCCTTAATCCTTAATCCTGCTTCGCTTATGCGGCGCGGCGATAGACTATCGCCACTACGGTCCTGTCGTTGCCGCCCATGCTTATTGACAGCGCATAGGGCCTGTTCTCCGGGATCTCCACCTGCCATTTCCCGGCTTTGCCGGTAAGCTGCTCCCAGATCGTTATCGCCTGGCGCACCCCGCTGGCGCCCGTCGGATGGCCCCAGCCCACAAGCCCGCCGGTGGTGTTAAAGGGTATTTTGCCGTCCCGGGCAGTGTGCCCGGCGCTCACGAAATCGGCGCCCTCGCCCTGTGCGGCCAGGCCTATCGCTTCCACCGAGAGGACGCCGGTGATGGTGAAACAGTCATGGCATTCCACGGTCCCTAGGTCGGCGGCGGTTATCCCGGCCGATTCCAGCGCCCTCTTCACGGCTTCCGCAGTGGTGTCAAGCCGGGCCAGGTCGGCGGGGGCGGCTGTAAGGTCCGCTTCCACCTGGCCGAAGCCCATTACCTCTACCGCGTCTTTTTCGGCGATGCCGGCCTTTTTCAGTCCCTCTTCCGACATGACGGCTATCGCCGCCGCGCCGTCCGAGACTTTTGAACAGTCATAGACGGTAAGATTCTCCACGAAGGACCTGGGGTTGGGTTTGCACATTGCCGTCGCCTCCAGGTCTTCCTGGGTATTGTGAAATTCCTGCGCGGTAGGAACCAGCCGGGCGTTCTCCACGGCGTTCCTGTACCAGCGCGCCATAGCTTTGCGGGTGCGCTCCAGGCCGTATTTTCTGAAATATTCTCCGGCCCTGTCGCTGAACTTGCCGGGGAAGAAATAAGCGTGCCCGGTCTTGCGCTCTTTATACCAGCCGGCCCCGGCCAGGATGTCCGCGCCGTACACCGCCTTGACGGTGTTCTGCACTTCCACGCCCATGGTCAGGACCGTGTCGGCGGTTTCCGCCAGCACTGATTTTATCGCGGTTACCAAAGCGAGCCCGCCGGAGCAGCAGGCCCCTTCCACGCGGCAGCTGGGCTTCCATTTCAGGCCTTCGTCGATGAAGGGGATCAAAGCCGCCAGGTTGCCCTGGTTGTTGAACTTCGAGGCCATGAAATTCCCGATAACGCCCTCGTCGACGTTGCCGGCGCCGCCCACCAGCTTAAGCGTTCCCTGCCCGGCTTCCTTTATATAGTCCTCGAGACCGGGCCGCGGCTTTTTGGGGTTGAATTCTTTGCGCCCGCTGCCCAAAGAGATGGTGTTGTAACCGGCCGCCATGAATACGCGTTTTCTGAGCTTTTTCATTTTACCAGCTCCCTTTTAAAATAGTTGTTGATGGGCCCGTAGGCGTGATAAAAGCCGGAAAGAAGCACCGTGTTGACGTCCGCCTCGCTCTGCGCGACCTTGTCCGAAACGAGCTTCAGCCCTATCTCGCGGGAGCGTTCGCCGCAGCGCTTGGCCAGGACGGCTCCGGGGGTTTCCATCCCCGCCAGCTTGCCGAAGAATTCCTCCAGCGCGGCCTCCTTTTTCGGATGTTTTATCGCCGTCTTCCAGCTGAGCGGCGGCTGCGGGAGCGGGCCCATCCTGGCGTCGCAGGCGGCCTGGAACGACGAGACCGGCGCGTACTGCTTCGTTTCCGGGTCATAGAGCGCGGCTGGGCGGTTCTTTTCGTACTTGAAGAAGCCGTCCTTCTGCGAGCCGTCCGAGAACTGGCCGCCCTTAACGCCGGCGGCTATCAGCTTGTCGAGCAGCGGGCTGTGGATATCCTCTCCGGGAAACCGCTCGCTCATGACGCTCATTATGTACTGGCAGACATCGAGGCCCACGTAGTCTATCAGCTGGAAGATGCCCATCGGGCGGAGCAGGAAATCCTGGGTGGCCCTGTTCACGGTGTAAACGGCTTCTACGAACGGCATTTCTTTGGAAAGGTGCTCTGCCTCGGAGATCCCGTGCAGCGCGTCGCGCATGAAATGGCCGTTGCCGATAAACCCGGCGAAGTCGTTGGAAGGCACCACGATCTTCTTCAGGTTCTTCGCGTAGGCCAGGGCGAACTCCACCAGCTCGTCCTTCGTGGAGGCGGCCCGGATAAGCTCCACCAGCTTCTGGATCGCGGGGGGGTTGTAAAAATGTACGCCCAGCAGGCGGCCGCCCAGGCCCGCTTTCTCGTCCAGCTCGTGGACCGGGATGGAGGAGGTGTTGGTGAAGAACCAGGGCGCATCCGCGCCATTCTTATTTAGGGTGCTGTTCTTGTTTATCTGGGAAAGCAGCTTTATCTTCAGCGCCGGATTTTCTATCACCGCCTCGAAGACCAGCCCGGAAGAGTAGGCGGATTCCAGCACTATCGTGGGGCGGACCAGGGCGCAGACGTCGGACACATAGCGGTCCACGATGTCCTTATTATCTACCAGGTCCGCGTTGTTCTCATAGACCTTGCGCAGCTGCACCACTTTCTTCTCGGCCGCTTTCTGGACCTGGACCTTTAAATACTTCATGAGCCCGTCAAGGGCCTTGTCGGAGACGTCGACGGCGTTCAGCACGAACTGCCTGTCTTTGTTCTCCGGCTTCAGGCTGAGGTCGGCCATTTCCAGGGCGGTCAGCAGCAAAATGCCGCTGCCCATTTTCCCGGAGGCGCCCAGCACTGTCACGTTTTCAAGTCTTTCAGCGTAGTTCATATCGCTTTCTCCGTAGGTATCCAGTTTGGTTTGCGCTTTTCAAGGAAAGCTTTCATGCCTTCCGTTCCCTCATTGCCGAAGAGGGTGCCGAACTCCGCAGCTTCCATGCCGCAGCCTTTTTCAAAACCGGCGAGTAAGCCGGCCCTCGCCAGTTTTTTTACTTTGCGTACGGCTTTCGGCCCCTTCGAGGCAATTTTCTGCGCCAGCTTCAGAACTTCGGGCATGAGCTGGTCGGGTTCCACTACTTTCTGCACCAGCCCCATGCGCAGCGCTTCTTCGGCGGAGATAAGGTCGCCGGTGAGCAGCATATAGAGCGCGTTGCCCAGGCCCGCCTGGCGGGGGAGCCTCTGCGTGGCCGCATAGCCGGGCACAAGGCCAAGGTTGACTTCGGGCTGGCCGAACTTCGCGGCGGAGCTGGCTATCCTGATATCGCAGGCCATCGCCAGCTCGCAGCCGCCGCCCAGGGCGAAGCCGTTAACGGCGGCGATGACAGGGAGCTCAAGATTCTCAAAACTGTTGAAGGTGGCCTGCCCGGCCCGTGAGAACGCTTCGGCTTCGGTTGGGCTCATCCCGACCATCTCGGCGATATCGGCTCCGGCCACGAAAGCTTTTCCTTCGCCCGTAATGACCAGGGCCTTCAGCTCCGGCCTGCGGGCGACGGAGGCGATGAGGTTGTCCATTTCCCTGAAAAAGAGGGAATTGAGGGCGTTGAGGGCTTTCGGCCTGCTGAGGGTGACGGTAAGTATACCGTCGGCTTCCGCGGTCTTTAAGATTTCGTAATCCATCCGGGCCTCCAGGATCTTATTTAACGACTTTTGAGAGCTCCTCTTTCAGGACGGGAAGTACCTTGAAGAGGTCCCCTGTTATAGCGAAATCGGCTTTCCCCATGATGGGGGCGTCGGGATCGGTGTTCACGGCGATGATGAATTTAGAGGTGCCCATCCCGGCGAAATGCTGGGTAGAGCCGGAGATCCCGCACGCGATATAAAGCACGGGCGCGACGACCTTTCCCGTCTGGCCTACCTGGTGGGAGTACTCTATCCAGCCCTCGTCCACGGCCACCCTGGAAGCGCCCACGGCGCCGCCCAAAGCTTTGGCCAAATCCTCTACCACCTTGAACCCCGCAGCCCCGCCTGTGCCGCGGCCTCCGGAAATCACTATCGTGGCCTCCGTTACGTCCATCACGCCTTCAGCGGCCTTGATCGCCTTGCGGACAGTGGAGCGTATGGCTATATTTTCCAGCGGAAGCGGCACGACCTCCGGCGAAGCGGCGGGTTTTTCCGAGACGGGGAAGACATTGGGGCGCAGCGAAATAACTTTCTTTTCTCCTGTCAGCTCGACTTCGGCCAGAAGTTTGCCGGAGTAGACGGGGCGGATGACCTTCAGCGGCTTGGCGTCGTAAATTATCTCCGTCACGTCGATGGCCAGCGCCGCGTCCAGCCTGGCGGCAAGACACGCCGAAAGGTCCCTGCCCAGAGCCGTCGCTCCCGTAAGGAACACGTCGGCGTTGAACTGCTCCCCCGCCGCCGCGAACGCTTCCGCGTACGCTTCGCCGGAGTAGTTTTCAAAACCCGGGCCGTCAGCCGTGTATATTTTTGAAAAGCCGAGGTTTCCCAACTCGGGAACCAGGCCCCGGCCGTTAAAAAGCACCGCGCCCAGCGGGACGTTGAGCGCCGCGGCGAGTTTTGCGCCTGCGCCTGCGGCTTCCCGCGTGACCTTTCTGATTTTACCTTCCGAAGTTTCAACCCAGACGAGGACACCAGCCATAGTTCGCTCCTTAAAAGCTAAATAACTTTCGCGGTCTCTGAGAGCCAGGCCAGGCATTTGCCGGTGACTTCTTCCGGAGAGCCGGCGATCTTGACCCCTGCGGCCCTTGCCTGGGGAAGGCGCAGCGCGGTGACGCGGCTTTTGGCCGGGGCCGCGGCGAGGCCGAGCTCCGCCAGCGTCATCTTTTTTATTTCCTTGTTCTTGGCCCGCTTGATGGCGATAAGAGTGGGATAGCGGGGTTCGTTGAGCCCCTTCTGGCAAGAGATCGCGGCAGGAAGCGCGGTTTCTATCTCAAGGGAACCGCCTTCGATGTCGCGAATGACCGTGACCCTGTCTCCGGCGACGTCGATCTTGCTT
>JAUSCK010000245.1 GCA_030651035.1 Elusimicrobiota bacterium | reverse complement strand
ACGAGGAGGTCGCAGGTTCGATCCCTGTCACGTCCACCAGATTTAAAGAGCCTCGAACGAGGCGCTGGCGGCAGCAGCCGCCGAGCCCGAGTGAGCAACGAGGAGGTCGCAGGTTCGATCCCTGTCACGTCCACCAGATTTTTGATAACCACCAAGTCCCGGGGGCACCAAATGGCCGCAGATTATTTCCCGCTTAAAGAAAAAACCCGCAACGAATACAAGTTCACCAGCACCGAATTCGAGGGCGACGCCAAGATCTATATAGATATCCTCGAAGTCAAAAAGAAAACCGGCAAGACCGTCGCCCAGGCCCGCATGATCTTCGAATTGCGGGACTCCCACACCACGGAATATACGATCACGCGCGACGCCAAGTGGCTCACCACCGCCGACGGCGTTATCACGGGCGGCCGCCGCGAGTTCCCCCTCCCCGTCAAGGAAGGCGCGAAGTGGGCGGAATATCCCGACGCCAGCGAGGTGGTTTCCCTCTCCGACAAGGTTTCCATAAAAGCCGGCAAGTTCGCCAAATGCATGAAAATAGTGAACATGCTGGCCGGCGGCGACGCGGGCAAATCGGTGCGCTACTACGCCCCGGGCGTGGGCTATATCCTCGAAGAATACAGCGGCGAGGACAAGACCTGCGAGCTGGAGCTGCTCGCCGTTTCCAAGGTGCCCGAGGAAAAGAAAAAGGGCAAGAAATAACCTCGCTTTCCCCAAGGACGGCAACATGGCGCTTCCCACCATTCGCGAATTGCTTAAAAGCACCGCCCCGAAAACCGGGGTAACGGCGCGCGGCTGGATAAAAACCCGGCGCGACTCAAAAGTTATGTCTTTCGCCGAGCTCAACGACGGCTCCTGCCGCGAGAGCCTGCAGGCCGTGTTCTCGCAGGAGAACGGGAATTTCACGGAGACGCTTCCCTCCCTGGTGACCGGCGCGGCCGTAGAGATACAGGGCGACCTGGTCGCCTCCCCCGCCGCCGGGCAGAAGTACGAGCTGCAGGCCCGCCAGGTCAGGATCTACGGCGGCTGCGATCCCGAGAAATACCCGATACAGAAAAAGAAAGCCTCGGACGAATTCCTGCGCACCGTGGCCCACCTGCGCCCCCGCACCAATAAGTACGCGGCCATGCTGCGCATACGCGCGGAGCTGGCCTACGCCATACACTCCTATTTCCGGAACAACGGCTTTCACTATGTGCACGCCCCGATACTTACCGGCTCAGACTGCGAGGGTGCCGGTGAGGTTTTCACCGCCACGGCCTTCGACCTTTCGAAACTCGGCAGCATTCCTAAAACCGAAGCCGGCGAGATAGACTTCTCAAAGGACCTGCTCGGGAAGAAAACCTTCCTTACCGTCTCAGGGCAGCTCGAGGGAGAGTGTCTTGCCCTGGCGCTGGGCAAGATCTATACTTTCGGCCCCACCTTCAGGGCCGAGAACTCCAACACCTACCGCCACTGCGCCGAATTCTGGCAGATAGAGCCCGAGATGGCTTTTTACGAGCTGGAAGACAACATGGAGCTCGCTGAAGATTTTATCAAGTCGATTACCGCGAGCGTGCTGGAAAATTGTCCCTCCGACATGGAACTGTTCGCCAAGTTCGTGGAACCGGCGCTGATGGACAACCTCAGGAACATAACCGGGAACAAGTTCGAGCGCCTGCCCTATACCGACGCGGTCAAACTGCTCGAGCCGGAGAACGCCCGCTTCGACGTTAAGGTCAGCTGGGGCGTCGACCTGTCTTCGGAACATGAGCGCTTCCTGGTGGAGAACTATTTCAAGAAACCTGTAATCCTTTATAACAAGCCAAAAGAAGTGGCTTCGTTCTATATGAAGCTCAACGACGATGGGTGCACAGTGCGCGGCATGGATGTGCTTGTGCCGCGCATAGGCGAGATCGTGGGCGGCAGCGAGCGTGAGAACAGACTGGACGTGCTGGAAAAGAGGATGGCCGACCTGAATATCGATCCCGCCGCGTACTGGTGGTTCCTGGACCTGCGCCGCTACGGCAGCGTGCCGCACTCCGGCTTCGGCCTGGGCTTCGAGCGCATGATGATGCTGATAACCGGCATCTCCAACATACGCGACGTGACCGCCTTCCCCCGCGTTCCCGGCTACGCGGAATTCTGACCGGGGCCCGGGAATAAAAAAGGCCGCACGCCTAAGGCGTGCGGCTTTTTTCTTCTAACGGCGCAAACAACTTGTTCCGGAAAATTCAGCTGGCCTTCCGCCGCTTCAGTGAGGCGAAGACCCCCAGGACCGCCAAAGCCGCGAATATCCAGACCCCGGCCCCGAAAGCCCGCGCGAGGCCTTCGTGGTTCTCGGGGCCCAGGCGTACCTTTCCCACGAAAATAGAGAACAGCAGCATCACCACGGCCATGCTGAACATCTGCCCGGTGACGCGCATAGTGGCCAGCGCCGCCGAGGCCACGCTGTAATATCGCTTTTCCACCGAGCCCATCACGGCGTTGGTGTTGGGCGAAGAGAAG
This sequence comes from Elusimicrobiota bacterium, assembly GCA_030651035.1. Classification (GTDB taxonomy): domain Bacteria; phylum Elusimicrobiota; class Elusimicrobia; order Elusimicrobiales; family UBA9959; genus UBA9959. The sequence goes on along the minus strand of JAUSCK010000245.1, from coordinate 15,237 downwards.
AGCGCGAGGCCAAGCCCGAGCACGCACAGGCCGGTGATGATGCGCCAGAGCGGCAGGCCGCTTTCCGGGCCCGCGAACAGCAGTATCCCCGCGGCCGTGAGCGCCATGCCGGCCGAGGCGATAAGGCCCGGGTCGCGGCGGTCGGAGAGGCGCCCGGCCCAGGGCGAGAAAGCCACCATGAACAGCGGCTGGAACACCAGCACGAAGCCGGCCTGCTTCGGCGTCATCCCCCTGGCGTACTGCAGATAAAGGCTCAGCAGGAAGCCGGCGGCGAAGCTGGCGCTGTAGTTAAGGAAAGCCGCGAGACTGGAGAAGGCGAAGACCTTGTTCTTCATGAATAGCCCGGCGTTAAGAATGGGGTTGGCGATGCGCGTTTCCCTCCGGAGGAAGAAGGCCATGGCAGCCGCGCCGCCGACGGCGAAAAGCTGTCCGCGGGCTTCGGTTATAGCGGAGAGGCCGTACATCAGCGCGGCCAGGGCGGCAGTATAAACAAGCGCGCCGGCCAGGTCGAATCCCTCGCCGCCGGCTCCCTTCCACTCTTCTCCGGCCAAACCTTTTTTTACCAGGTGAAGCACCAGAAGTCCTATCGGTACGTTGAGGAGGAAGATCGCCCGCCAGGACAGGTACTGCACCAGCAGCCCTCCGAGCGGCGGCCCGAGGGAGAGCCCCGTATAGAGACCGCGGCCGCTACCCAGCCTATCGCCTTGCCCCGCTTTTCCGGAGGGAAAACGGAGGTCAGGATCGCCACGGAGGTGCCGAAGATCATGGAGGACCCGACGCCCTGCAGCACGCGCGCCGCCAGGAGCTGGCCCTGGCTTGCCGCCAGTCCGCAGAACAGCGAGGCGGCGGTAAAGATCACGAAGCCGAGCGTAAAGATCTTTTTCCTCCCGAAAATATCCGCGGCGCGGCCCATAGGGACCAGCAGGGAGGCGGAGGCCAGCAGGAAAGACAGCGACACCCACCCCATCGCCATGGCGTCGAGGCCCAGCTCCGGGGCCATCGCCGGCAGGGCAATGTTGATCGAGGACAGCATGAACGGCGTGGAAAAAGACGCCAGGACCGTTATCAGGAGCACGGTATTCGGATTTACCATTTAGATATTCTATAATTTTAAGCAGGAAGCCCGGCAATACGGAGAATTATATGGAACGCGAAAAAGCTCTTGAACTTCTGAAAATACACGTTAAGAACGAGAATATGATCAGGCACTGCCTCGCCTCGGAGGCGGTCATGCGCGCATTGGCCGCGCGCCTGGAGGCCGACCCCGCCCTTTGGGGGCTGGCCGGGCTGCTCCACGACATTGACGTCGAGCTTACCGCCGGGGACCTTTCCCGCCATACGCATGAGGCCGTGCGGATCCTTAAGGAGAACGGTCTGCCTGAAGACCTCATAGCGGCCGTGAAAATGCATAACGAGGCTGCCCACGGCGGGGAAAAGCGCTCGGAGCTCTTCCACAAGGCGCTGGCCGCGGCCGAGACCGTCACCGGCCTGATAACGACCACCGCGCTGGTCTACCCGGACAGGAAGCTCGCCAGCGTGAAGGCCTCCTCCGTCGCCAAGCGCATGAAGGACAAGCGTTTCGCCGCCTCGGTGGACCGCGGGATAATAATGGAATGCGAGGCGCTGGGCCTCAAGCTTGAGGAATTCCTGGAACTTTCGCTGGGCGCCATGCGCTCCATCGCGCCGGACCTGGGGCTGTAATGTGACTACTCAGCTCGCTATGTCATTCCTGCGGTCTTTTGGCAGGAATCCATGAATCCCCTTTTCTTTATTGGATCCCCGCCGACGGATCGCGGGGAGGACAGTTTTTCAACCTGAGTAGTTACTATTCAGCATCTCCCGGGTTTCCTCCATCTTTTTTATGAAGCCATCCTCGTCCTGGAAATCCTCGGGGTAGGAAAGGGCGTAGATAAAGTTGAAAGCCTTCCCCTGGGGCAGGCCGGCGAGGTCGGCCAGGCTTTTCTCGAGAAAAGCCCCGGTCCTGGCGCACTCTTTCAGGCCGGAATTGGAAAGCAGGATGGTGAAATCCCCCTCTTCGCGCTTTAATATGGCATGCGAGTTGTGAAGGCTGGTCTTTATCAGGGCCTCCGTCTTTGCGGCCAGGCTGTTTTCTCCGGTACCGTCCTTTAGCATTTCGGGCGGAAGGATCAGCGTGACCGAGCATAACTGCCGCTTGCCCCCGCCGCAAAGCTCTATTTCGCCGTGTACCAGCCGTTTAATAACCTCCTCGAAGGACGGCAGCGGCAGCAGCACGTAGAACTTGCAGTATTTCCCCGGCTCGCTTTCGGCCCAGATGCGGCCCCGGTGCATTTCCACTATGCCGCGGCTTATGGCCAGGCCCAGGCCGGTCCCCTTCACTCCCTGCGGACTCGCGCGGCCCACCTGCGTAAACTTGTTGAAAAGCAGCGGGATGTTCTGCGGCTCTATGCCGGGGCCGGAGTTTTCAACGCAGAGAAGGGCTTGCCCCTCCCACGGCCTGAGCGAAAGCTGTATGTAGCCCCCGGGCGGCGTAAACTTGATGGCGTTGGAGACCAGGTTCGCCAGCACCTCGCGCAGCTTCTCTACGTCGCAGTAAGCGGACAGCGGGGAGTCAGGCAGCTCGCTGCTCATGGTTATCTTCTGCGCAGCGGCCAGGTAGGTGTATTCAGCCGCGGTTACGGAGATCAGAGCGCCCAGGTCCGCCTTTGCCATGTCCACCGGCATAACGCCCGCCTCTATCTTCGTCAGGTCCAGCATGGCGTCTATCAGCCGGTTCAGCCTGGCGGTGTTATCCAGGCCCATCTTCAGTATCTCCTTCTGCTGCGCGGACACGTTTCCGGCCGCCCCGTCGTAAACCAGGGCCAGCGATTCCTTCACCACCGTCAGCGGCGAGCGGAGCTCGTGCGAGACCTTGGAGATGAATTCGTCGCGGTTGCGCTCCAGCGTGCGCACAGAGGTCAGGTCGCGCAGCATCACCAGGCGGCAGGCCGCGCTGTCCCAGTGCGTTTCAACGGTCCGCACCTCCAGCGGCATCTTTTTCCCGTCCAGGCGCAGCAGGTCGGTCTCCACCGGTTTCTCGGTGTCGGTGTCCAGCGTAAAAGGATGCGACATCAGGTCAGCGCGGTCCCTGCCGTAGATCAGCTCCGCGCCGTGGTTGGCGAAGATCACCGCGCGGTCCTGGCTCACCACCAGGAAGCCGTCGGGGATCTCTTCCAGGATGTCGCGCAGGCGGCTCTCGCGCTTTCTCAGCTCGCGCTCTATCTTCGCGCGCTCTATGGAATATTTTATGGAATAGGCCAGCCAGTCGGCGGATATCTTGCCTTTTACCAGGTAGTCCTGCGCGCCTTTCTTTATAAGCTCTACGCCCAGCCGCTCCTCATAAAAACCGGTCATCACAACAATAGGCTGGTCCCCGAAAAGTTTCACGGCCCGGGTCAGCGTCTGCGGCCCGAAAGAGTCGGGCAGGTTCAGGTCCAGCAGTATAAGGTCGGCTCTTTCCTTCTCGTGCGCGTCTTTAGCCTTCTCCAGGGTTTCGGCGAAGGTGAGCGCGAACCCGTCGTGGCTGATGTTCCGGAAAAGTTCCGCCACGGCCTTGGCGTCGAAGAGGTTGTCCTCTACTATCAGCACTTTTACGAGCGTTTCTTGTTCCATTGTATGGTTCTCTCCCCCCCCCCCCATGTGGGGGCAGGAATATCACGGCCTCGGTTGCCGAAAGTGCGCCGTGCGCGGCAAACAGGCGGGTTTTGGCGGGCTTCCTGAAAGCCGCGCCTGCGATGTGTAAATGCTGTTGTCCCAAACCCCTGATGTCTACAAACACGATAATAAAAAGAAAATGGTAAGTCAATCTTAATTGTGTAACTTTGGATACAAAAAAAACCCGTCCGCCTGGGGCGGACGGGTCTTTGCGGGCAGCCGGCCCGTACTTACTGGAAGAAGTAAACGGTGAACGCGTAGTTGTAGGTGGTAGCGCCCACGGTGAACGGCTCGTCCAGCTTGAAGGTTTTGGAGGCGATGAACTCTTTCTTGTTCTCCGCCAGGAATTCCTTGTACTTCGCTATCGACATCGTAGCCGCGAGCTCGTCAGTAGCGAGTTTCGACTTGGAGCCGAGCAGCTTGCCGATGTAGACCATCGAGAAAGAGGAGTCTTTCTTTACGATGTTCACGGCGCCGGCCAGCAGGTCGAAGTCTATGTCGTCGCCGTTCTTCAGCTGGCGCAGCTGCACTTCCTTGTCGTCGTTCTCTTCCGGCTTGGTGAGGTAATATATCTTGAAGGTGGGCCTGAAGACCGGGTTCTTTATGTCGAGGACGGCTACCGGGGTCATGCCTGCCTGTTCGAGCGGCTCAAGCAGCTCGTGCTGGAGCTTGGCGATGGTCGTCGAGCTGAGGGCGTCGTAATTCATGTCTTCGGCCATGAAATCGCGCACTACGCTGCCGTCGGAAGAAACATACTGCAGGGTCCCGAACCCGGTTTTCGGATCGAAATTTCTGGCGATGACTTTGATGTCGAACTTCGCGAGTATCGGGGTCCAGATGTCCGTGAATTCCTTGAATTCAGCCTCCGTTTTCGCGAAGGTGAAAAGCTGGCTTTTCGCCGTCTGGGCCAGGAGGTGCAGCTTGGCGGCTACTTCGCCGGTAACATGCCCGCATTTCGGGGCGGGGTTCGTTATTTTAAGTACCGGCGCCGGGATCTCGATTTTAATGGCGGAAACGTCGCCTGCGGAAATATTGTTCAGTTCAGCCGCTTTCGCCGTGGAAACGCAGAGCGCCGCGGCCGCTATCATCGCTAATTTTTTCATCTGTCTTCCTCCTGTAACATTAATAACCATATTAATTCTACCTTTTCCCCCCGGACTGCAAAAGGGCATAAAGGGTCCGCCGGGACTGGGCCGTAAGGCCCATGATATTAATCAATAGGGCTTTCGTCCCGGGCAGGTTCAGGCCGGGGCGCAAGGAGCAGGAAGTTGTAGGCGCGCGCCATGGCCAGGCTCAGCCAGGGCATGAAAACGAGGGTCTTAAGCGCCGCCGCGGCCACGGTCCAGGGCTTCAGGTCGAGGCTGGCCGAAGGATTCTTCAGCGCGCCGGTGATCACATAAATATCCGGCACCAGTATGTTAACAAGCATGATAAGGGTGAAGATCGCGAAAAGACGGCTTTTCCAGCCGTCGGTGATCGCGGCGCTCAGCTCAAAAGATTCCTTAACACCGGTTTGGCGGTCGACAACGGCGTATTCGCTGAAGCAGTACGCCAGGTAAAGCACAACTCCCGGCACTACCAGCAGAAGCGCGCCGCCCATGGTGATAAAGCCCAGGCAGAGGCTTACGGCCAGCGCGCGGTGGTAAACCGGGAAGGCGCTGAACAGGTCAAGGAAGCGCGCCCCGCCGCCCCTGGCGATCTTTATGTAGACCAGGTTCGCGCCCGTGGCGACGGGGGTAACGATAAAAAGCATATACGGCGCGGCGGCGATAAGGGAATGAAAGCGCTCTATAAGGTAGAAAGAGCCGGCTGAAAGCGCCGCCTGAGTTAAGAGCACCGGCAGCAGCATCGGAAGGCTGCCTGTGTAATCGTCCCAGGCGCGGGTAAGCCAGGAGAGCGCCTCTTTGTCCTTTTCAAGGGTTTCCATTTATTTGAGCCCGGCGACGGCTTCAGCGTAAAGACTGCCCGCCCTGTAGGAGCTCCTTACCAGCGGCCCCGCCAGCACGGCTTTAAGGCCGGCCGCCCTGGCCTTATCCGCCCAGCGGGCGAATTCTTCTTCGGTGTAATATTTTTCCACAGCCCGGTGCTCTTTTGACGGGGCGAGGTATTGGCCCAGCGTAAGCAGGTCGCAGCCGTGCGCCGCCAGGTCCGCCAGGGCTTTCAGCAGCTCGTCGGGCTTTTCGCCAAGGCCGAGCATGATGCCGGATTTGGTGAGTATGTCCGGCCTCAGTTTCTTCGAATTGGCGATCACCCGCAGGGAACGGCCGTAGTCGGCCCCGGCGCGGGCAGCTGCATAGAGGCCGGAGACCATCTCGAGGTTATGCCCCAGCACGTCGGGGTCCGAGCCCAGCACCGTCTCCAGGGCCTTAATGTCGCCCCGGAAGTCCGGGATAAGCGGCTCGGTCTTTATGCCGGGAGAGAGTTCTTTGATGAGGCGGTTGGTTTCGGCGAAATGGGCCGCGCCACCGTCCGGGAGGTCGTCGCGGGTGGGCGAGGTGAAAACCGCGTATTTAAGCCCCCACTTTCTGCAGAGTTCCGCCGCGCGGCGCGGCTCGTCCGCGTCCGGCGGCAGGGGCTTGGCTTTCTTCACGGCGCAGAACCCGCAGCGGCGCGTGCAGCTGTCGCCTAAGATAAGGAAGGTAGCTTCCCCCTCGGAGAAGCATTTTCCCTTGTTGGGGCAGCGGGCCTCGTCGCAGACGGTGTGCAGCGCCTGCGCGGCCAGCTCGGCCGCGGTGCCGGAGGCGGCGGAGCTTCGCAGTCCCGCCTTGTTGCGGCGGACCTCGTCCACTATCCATTTTGGGAAAGTCATTTCTCTGCAATATTTCTCACACAAAGCCACAAAGGCACAAAGCTAAAGCGCTGCTTCCCTTATTTCATTTCCTGTTATTGCTTCGTGGCTTCGTGCCTTTGTGTGATTTTATTTTAATCCTCTGTTATTTTAAGATGTAATTCCTTAAGCTGTTTTTCGTCAAGGATCGACGGGGCTTCGCTCATCAGGCAGGACCCGCTGGTGGTTTTGGGGAACGCTATCACGTCCCTTATGGAGTCCGTTCCGCAGATGATGCCTATCAGCCTGTCGTAGCCTATGCCTATTCCGCCGTGCGGGGGCGCGCCGAAATCCATGGCGTTGACTATCATGCCGAAGCGGCGCTGCACCTGCTCTTTGTCGTAGCCCATCAGGCCGAAGATCTTTTCCTGCATGGGGCGGCTGTGGTTACGCACCGAGCCGGAGCCCAGTTCGACGCCGTTCAGGACCAGGTCGTACTGGCAGGAAAGCACGTTGCCGGGATCGGTGTCCAGTTTCCCCTCCTCGCCGGGCAGGGGCGCGGTGAACGGGTTGTGGGTGAAGGTCCAGGCGCCGCTTTCGGCGTCTTTCTCCAGGAGCGGGAAATGCCGTACCCACAGGAAGGCCCACTTTTTAGCGGGCGCAGGCTTCAGGCGGGCGATAAGTTCGAGGCGGAGCGCGCCGAGGCAGGGCGCCGCGACCTCGGGCTTGTCCGCGGCCAGGAATACCGCGTCGCCTTCATTGACGTCCAGAAGGGTCTTGAGCCCGGACAGTTCGGGTTCGGTCATGAATTTCAGGGTCGGGGATTCCCACTTCCCTTCTTTGAACCGCAGCCAGACCAGGCCTTTGGCGCCGCGGGACTTTACCAGGTCGGTCAGCTTGTCCATGTCCCCGCGGCTGAAGGCTGCCGCCTTTTCGCCTTTTATGGCGCGCACTACGCCGCCGCCGGCGAGGGTTTCGGAAAAAACCTTGAAGCCGGAGGTCTTGAAGATCTCCGAGCAGTCCTTTATCTCGAGGGCGTAGCGCAGGTCCGGCTTGTCGATGCCGTATTTAAGCATGACGTCGGAATACTCCAGCTCGGGGAAAGGGGCTGAGATCTCGTCGCCTATATGGGCGAAGACGGCTTTCATCAGGCCTTCCACCACGCGGGCCACGTCCTGTTCGTTCACGAAGGACATTTCCATGTCTATCTGCGTGTGCTCCGGCTGGCGGTCGGAGCGCAGCTCCTCGTCGCGGAAGTTGCGGGCCAGCTGGAAGTAGCGGTCCATGCCGGACATCATCAGCACCTGCTTGAACTGCTGCGGCGACTGGGGCAGGGCGTAGAATTCCCCGGCCTTGTTGCGGGAGGGCACTACGAAGTCGCGCGCGCCTTCCGGCGTGGACCGGGTGAGCAGCGGGGTTTCCACTTCGTTGAAGTCGAGGCCGTAGAGGTAGTTGCGCACTACCTGCGAGAGGCGGCTGCGCAGGACCATGTTCCTGGCCATGCGGGGCATGCGCAGATCGAGGAAGCGGTATTTCAGGCGCGTTTCCTCCGAGACGCCGGCGTGCTCGCTCAGCTCGAACGGGAGGGGCTGGGAGGGGTTGAGGACGGTTATTTCGGAGGCCTCTATCTCTATTTCCCCCGTGGGCATGTTCTTGTTGGCGTTCGTTCCGGGGCGCAGCGTTACTTTGCCGGTGACGCGAAGGACGTATTCGCTCTTGGCTTCTTCGGCTGTTTTGAAGACGGGGCTTTCGGGCCCGGCTACCACCTGGGTCACGCCGTAGAGGTCGCGCAGGTTTATGAAGAGGACGCCTCCGTGGTTGCGCTTTACGTCGTTCCAGCCGGCCAGGGTTACGGTCTGGCCGGCGTGGGAGGCGTTGAGCTCGCCGCAGGTGTGGGTGCGGAGGGCGGTGGCTTTTGAAGGGTTGGTTGTTGTCATATTATTGTTTAGTTCTTGGCTTTGGGTATTGGTCCGCGAGATGTCCGGTCGGGGGCTTGTCGAGGGTATGGGCCCGGCGGGCGCGCTATCGGCCACACCGTGGCCGCGCTCATCCCTCGGCCTTCGCTCTTACGTAAGCTCCGGCCTGCGGGAAGGCCCGCCGAACCCATACCCTCGCCGTCCCCCTCCGGATTAGCCGGGGTAATATGGATTTCCCGGTTCAACCCTTTAAAAGCTGCTTTATTGTTGAAGGGGCGTCGGGGAGCGGGACGGTTTGCTGCTCGCCGTGGGCTTTCAAGGACTTTATGGCGCAGGCGCCGGCTTTGAGCTCGTCTTCGCCTATTATCAGCGCGAACGACGCGCCGCTTTTGTCGGCCGAGCGCATCTGGGATTTGAGGCTGAGCTCGAAATTGGAGAAGTCGGAGCTTATGCCCGCGGCGCGCATCGACGTCACCAGGGCGAAGGCCTTGTCCCCCGCCTCTTTTGAGGCGGCTACTATAAAAGTTTTGGGGGCGCTGTCCGGGGCGGGCTGGTCTTTGAGCAGCATGGCCATGCGGTCCACGCCCACGGCCCAGCCTATGGCCGGCGCGGCGGGGCCGCCCATGGATTTCACCAGATCGTCGTAGCGGCCGCCGCCGCACACGGCGTCCTGGCTGCCCAGCGCGCCGGAGCGCACCTCGAAGACCGTGCTGGTGTAATAATCCAGCCCGCGCACCAGGCCGGGATTGACCTGGAACTCTACTCCGGAAATTTTCAGCAGCTCCTGCGTCCTTGAGAAGTGTGCCGCGCAGGCGGGGCAGAGGGAAAGCCTGGGGGCCTTTTCGGCCAGCGCGGGGCCGTCTATTTTGCAGTCGAGGGCCCTGAGCGGGTTGCGCTCTATCCTGCCCTTGCAGGGCTCGCACAGCGCGGCGGCGTTGAGGCGCAGGTGGTCCAGCAGGATCTGCCTGTAGGTTTTGCGGCATTCGGCGCAGCCCAGGGAATTTATCACTACGGAGCAGCCGCCCACGCCGGCTTTCTCCAGCAGGCGCACCAGCATCGAGATGCTCTCCGCGTCGGCGGCCGGCGACGGGTTGCCGATGTGCTCAGCCCCTATCTGCGTGAACTCGCGGAAGCGTCCCGCCTGGGGGCGCTCCGCCCTGAACATGCTGCCGATATAGAAGTACTTGCCGTTGCGGCCGGTCTGGCCCAGGTTGTGCTCGATGTAGGCGCGCACCGCGCCGGGGGTGCCCTCCGGGCGCAGGGCGACCTCGCGCCCCCCGCCGTCGGTGAAGGCGTACATCTCTTTTTCGACTATGTCGGTGGTCTCGCCGGTGGATTTTACAAAAAGCTCTTTCTTCTCTATCGTGGGAATGCGCAGCTCCTGGTAGCCGTACAGGCCGAACACTTCCCTGGCGGCGGCTTCTATCCGCGTAAAAAGGTCCGACTCAGGAGGCAGCAGGTCGCGGAAGCCGCGCAGGGAGTTTATCATGGCCGTCAGCCGGCTTTTCCTGCGATGGAATGCAGCCGCTCGGAGTTCAGGATGATCAGCTCGCCGCGGTGGTAGTCGATGACGCCGCTGCGCTTCAGCGTGTTTATTGCGCGGCACACCGGCACGCGGGTTGTGCCGAGGTACTGGGCCAGCTCGTTCTGGTCGATGGCCATCTTGACCGGCTTGGTGTGCTTGTCTTTCGAAAGCTCCAGTATGGCGTCCGCCAGCCGCCCCAGTATGTTGTGGAACAGCATGGACTCTATTTCTTTGTCGGCCTTGTTCAGCCGGTCGGTCAGCGTATACAGCAGCTTGAGCGTGAAGTCCGGGTTCTCGAGTATCAGCATCTTGAAGCTCTTCTTCGGGATAACGAACAGTTCGCTGTCGTCGGCGGCCTGCGCGGAGGCCGAGCGGGTTTTGCCGCCCAGCAGGGACATCTCGCCGAAGAAATCGCCCTTCTTGAGGAAGGCGAAGGTCTTTCTCTTTTCGGAGCCTACCGTGGTGAAGATCTTGATGCGGCCCGTTTTGACCACGAAGAAGTTGTCGCCAAGGTCTTCCTTGGCGAAGACCATCTGGCCGGAGGTGTACTTCTTTACCCTGGCGATGGCAAGCACCTTGTTCAATTCGGTATTGTTCAGGCCGCTGAAAAAAGGGACCTGCTTAAGAATGGTTACCGTCATTTATTTTTTCCCCGTCATTGCCATCCCGCACTTGGGGCACTTGCCGGGCTTGTCGGATTCCGCGCATTTCATAGGGCAGGCGTACTTCCCGGAAGTCTTGGCTTCTTTCTTGCCGTCTTCGGGGCAGGCATGCTTCTTGTCGGTTTTGGCTCCCGCCTTGTGGCCGTCAGGGCAGCCGGTCTTCTTGTGCTCCTTGTTGGAGGCTTCCTGTATCTTCTTTATGGCCGCGGGGGTCTTGCCGGTGAGGATAACTTTCACTCCGGTGGCGGTGTTCTCTATCTTCGACTCGGCGCCTTCCACGCGGGCGGGGCATTCCTTGTCCATGGTTTCTTTGTTGCTGTAATGAACAAGGGTGAGCTCCTGCACCCTGGCGATAGTCTCCTCGTCCTTGGCGGTCATCGTGATCTCGACGCCGGTGGCGGTGTTCTTCGCGACGGTCTCTACTCCCTCTATAGCTTCGGGGCACATCTTGTTGGCGCACTTTTTGGCGGCGGCCTTCTTGTGCATCGGGCAGTTGGCGCAGTCCATCCCCCCGGCTTTGACACCCTTGGTTTTAACCGTCTCCGTCTTCTTGTCCCCGGGGTGCATTCCGCAATCGGCGAATGCGGTTCCTGTGCTGATGGCGATAGATAAAATCGCGAATAAAACAATCTTATTCATTTGGTATATCTCCTGTTTGTCTTAAACTTCGACTCCGGCCCTGCTACTGTATAATTATATAAATTATTGCGGCAGACTGCTTGGTTGTTGGAGCGGTTGTTTCTTTATGGGCCTAAGGGCCTATCGCGGCCTAGGCCCTCTGGCCCTTGATGAAAATCAACGCAGCACCTATACTAAATACAATGGCCGCGTAATACCCGGGATCGGCCGGGGAGCAACCTGCTCCGGACCTTAATTCGGATTTACAGCGGTCAGTGACAGGGCCGTACCGGGAGATGTATGTGCCGTGTGTTTTTTCAGAACTTCTCCTTAAAAAACCGCAAGATCAGTCTATGGAGGTATAATAATGTTGTTTGAAGAACACAATGTAGCCGCGGTTGCCGTCGTGAGCAAGCCTCACTGCCCGGATATGGGTTGCGAAGGCGACAACTCTGCCGTAGTGAGCAAACCCCACTGCGCCGACATGGGATGTGAAGACACCAATTAAGAGATGCGGTAGAAGCAAATAAACAGGAGCAGCCCCGCGAGTCTGAGCTAAAGCAAAGACCGCGGGGCTGTTCTTTTTGTTTCGCGAAAAAAATACGGGGGACCTGGTTTCTGAGGCTATTCTACTCCGTACATCCCGCAGGAAAAAGCGTCCGGGTCGTACCAGCCGCCCGACAGTATTTTAGCGCGGGCGCGGCAGCCGCCCTTGCAGCGGGCAAAATGCCCGCAGGCTTTGCATTTCCGGAGTTTCTCCCAGCCGTAGTCGGCGGCTATGGCGCCGCTGACGGCGTAAGCGCGGTGGATGGCCTCCAGGGGCTTGTCCGCGAGGTCCCCCATGGTTTCCCCTATGTTCTGGAAATAGTGGCAGGCGTAAACCTTGCCGTCCGCCGAGATATAACACTGCCCTATGCCGGCGTTACAGTAAAAATTGCGGCTACCGGCCAGCCGGGTGAAGGCTTCTTCGTTTTCGTCCCCCCCGGACACTACCCCCCGGGTGAAAAGGTCCTTGAGGCCGGCGGCCGATAATTCCAGCCCGGCCGCGGAGCCTTTTGCCTTGCCGATGGGCATTATGGCCGAGAACCTGACTCCGGAGGCTCCAAGTTCCCCGAGGCAGAAACGCTGAAAATCTTCTACTCGCCCGGCGGTGCTGTCCTGCACCATAGCGGTAATAAGGACCGGGACTTTGGCGGCGACAAAATGCTTTATCCCTCTCACAGCTTGTTTAAAAGTCCCTGCGCCCCGTATAATGTCGTGCGTGTCCTCAAAAAAATCCAGGCTTACAACGGCCTTGGCTACGCCGGTTCCCGCGAAGAGGGCCGCTGTCCTTTCGTCGGCCAGCGTGGCGTTCGTCATGACGTTCACGCGCATATGCCGCGCCCGCGCTTTCTTGAGCGCGTCCGGAAGCAGCGGGTTCACGAGCGGTTCCCCGCCGTTGATAAGGAGCGTTACCGGCTCCAGGGCGTCTATCCCGGCAAACACCCTGTCCAGCGTCTCCTGCCCCATGTTCTTCTGTGATAAGGCGGAAAAGCAATGGGCGCAGGTTAAATTGCAGCGGCCCGAAAATTCAAGTTCCAAAGACTCCAGCGGGCTTCCCCTCTTTACAGGGAGCCGGCGTTCATCCGGGCGGCCACCGGCTTCGCCGGCTATTCCGTTGGCCGCAAGCTTGTCGTAAATATATCTTTCCTTCTCTGTCATCTCCGCGGCCGTGCCGCGCGCTGCCATGCTCTCCAGAACGCCCACGGCCTCGGCGTTCATCCGTACTTTGTAGCTGCTGGCGGTATGGTGCAGCCAGATGTCGTTCCCGACGTGCTTCAGCACGCAGTTCTTGATTAGCATAGTTAATAAAAGCTAAATATAAGGGAGGGCAGCCCCTGCATGTCTTTGTGTTAGCGCCGACTTGCAGGAGCTGCTCCTCTTTTTTCTTTCTACCGCCTCACCTAGTTGTCACCATCACAGCCCATGTCGGCGCAGTGAGGCTTGCTCACTACGGCAACAGCGCTGTCACCATCACAACCCATGTCGGCACAGTGAGGCTTGCTCACGATGGCAACCGCTACGTCATTGTGTTCTTCGAACAGCATGCGTTACCTCCGTTACTTTCACTTTCTCCCGGACCTGTAGAAGCCGGCCCGGAAATCTTATTCCCCTTTCATTTCTGTCATTGCCATCCCGCACTTGGGGCATTTGCCGGGCTTGCCGGATCGCGCGCAGCCCATGGGGCAGGCGTATTTCTTAGCGGCGGCTTCCTTCACTTCCTTCATGTTCATGCCGCACTTGGGGCACTTGCCGGGCTTGTCGGATCGCGCGCAGCCCATGGGGCAGGCGTAAATCCTGGTCCGGCCCGCCTGCTTCTTTTTTAAATATTTCTCGGGGTTAGCGATGAAAGACTTGTCGCAGCCGGGGCAGCAGAAGTAATAGGACGCGTCCTTATAGGAGGCCGAAATCGTCTCGGTAGATATTATGAACTTTTCGCCGGTAATAGGGCAGGCAGCTTCCTTACCGGTTTCCTCTTCGGTTACCTTCCGCAGGACAGCTTCCGGAGTTTTCTTTTCCTCTACTGCTTTATCGGTTTCCTGCCCGGCCGGGTTCATGCCCTGCATCTTTTCCATCTTCGCCGGCTGACCTTGCTTCGTCTCCAATCCCGCGGCTTCCTCGGCAAAAGCCGGATAAGCTGCGAATAGCAGTGTGAACGCATACAGTATCGTCAATTTCCTTGTCATTGTTTCCTCCATCTTATTTTATTCCGGGTTTATTAATACCTTATCATTCCCTTTTCCGCTTTTTCGGCCCAGGCGTCTATGCCGCCCTTGAGCACCGAGACTTTGTTGAAACCCTTATTGCGGAGCGTCCGGAAGGCAGCGGCGGCTTTGCTCTGGCCTTTGCAATAAAGGACTATTTCCTCTCCCAGGCTGAGTCCCGCCCCGCCCTTCTGAAGCTCGTCAAAATCCACCCAGGTATCTCCGGCTATATGACACAGGTCGTGCTCCCAGGCATAGCGCAGGTCCAGCACGCGAGGAGCGCCGCCGGAAGCCATGCGCGCCTTCAGCGCTTCTGGCGTGATAAGGTCTACTGCAAGGGCTTCTAGGAATTTGCTTTCGGGCCCGGCCGCACTCCCGCAGGCGGGGCAGTCTTCCCTTTTTTTCAATTCTACTACGTTGAAATCGGCCAGGCGGAAGTCCAGCATAGCGAATTTGCCTTTCAGCGTTTCCAACCCCAGGATCAGTTTAAGGACTTCCAGGGCCTGCATGGAAGCCACTGCGCCAGCGGCGGGCCCCATCACGCCGGCCTCGGCGCAGGTCTGGTCCTCCAGCAGCTCGGCTCCCGGGGCCAGGCAGCCCAGGCAGGGCCCGGCGTGCGGCTCAAAAACCGCCAACTGGCCCTCGAACTGGTATACCGCCCCGTGGACATAAGTCTTTTTAAGCTGAAGGCAGGCTTTATTTATCGCGGCGCGGGTAATAAAATTATCGGTGCAATCCGCGATATAGTCGTAGCCCGCCAGTGCGGCGCAGATATTCTCCCGGGTCAGGAGTCCTTCGTTCGCGTTAACTCTGACTTCCGGGTTGCTCTCGCGCAGATGCTTTTTTACCTGTCCGGTCTTAAGCAGGCCGACATCGCCGATGCCGTACATAAGCTGGCGGTGCAGGTTGGAAAGCTCCACCGGCCCGAAGTCGAATACCCCGATCTCCCCCACCCCCGCTCCGGCCAGGTAGCCGAGTACCAGCGTCCCGAGCCCGCCCGCGCCTATCACGGCGACTTTCGCGGCCTTCAGCTTCAGCTGTCCAGCCGGCCCTAAGCCGGGGATGGCAAGCTGCCGTGAATACCGGATGAGTTCTTCCTTAGTCAGAGTCATGTTATTTTTTAAGCGCGCGCTCCAGGTCGTGTATCAGGTCGCAGGAATTTTCTATCCCGGCCGAGAGGCGTACAAGCCCGGGGGTAATACCGCGCTTCAGCCGGTCCATTTCCGGGATGGCGGCATGCGTCATCGTCGCCGGGTAGCAGGCCAGGGATTCCACTCCGCCCAGGCTTTCCGCCAGCATGAAGATCTTCAGCTTCCTAAAGAATACTTCGGCC
>JAUSCK010000236.1 GCA_030651035.1 Elusimicrobiota bacterium | reverse complement strand
GGTATGGGTTCGGCGGGCCTTCCCGCAGGCCGGAGCTTACGTAAGAGCGTAGGCCGAGGGGTGAGCGCGGCCACGGTGTGGCCGATAGCGCGCCCGCCGGGCCCATACCCTCGCCACCCCTTGCGAGGCGCGGTTTGCTTTCCGGTCCCCACGGTAGGCCGCCCGAATGCGTTTTGACTCTAATCCTGCGGTTCCCTTCTTGAATTCCCCGCGCGACACGCCTGTAACGGGGCCTGTATATAATTATATTGGTGAAGTTTGATAAAGAAACAGGTATTTGTCATAATATATCTTCGGCGAAATGTGTACGCCGAGGTTTTTTATTGGCTTTAACTGATTTTCTGCTTTCTTACTAACACGGAGGAACTACTATGGGAACTAGATTTACCGACAGGGCTCAGCGCGTCATACTTATCGCGCAGGAAGAGGCCAAGCGACTTAACCACGATTATGTGGGCACCGAGCACATACTGCTGGGGCTGATAGCCCTTTCCGAGGGCGTCGCCTCGCAGGTGTTCCAAAACCTGGGCATCGACCTGCGCAAGGTCCGCGCCGAGATCGAGAAGATCGTGGGCACCGGCGACAACATGATGCTGCTGGGCGAGATCCCCTTCACCCCGCGCGCCAAGAAAGTGCTGGAATACGCCGTAGAGGAAGCCCAGCACATGAGCCACTCCTACATAGGCACCGAGCATATCCTGCTCGGCCTCATCCGCGAAGAAGAGGGCGTCGCCGCCCGCGTGCTCGAGAACCTCGGCCTGAAGCTCGAGACCGTCCGCGAGGAAGTGCTGAGCATCCTCGGCGAGATGGAGCAGAAAGATTCCCCGAAGGAAGCCCCGGCCAAGGGCCACGCCGCCCACACCGGCCCCAAGGGCAAGACCAAGACCCCCATCCTCGACGAGTTCGCGCGCGACATGACCCAGATGGCCAAAGAGGGCAAGCTCGACCCCGTGATAGGCCGCTCCAACGAGATCGACCGCGTGATCCAGGTGCTCGGCCGCCGCACCAAGAACAACCCCGTGCTGGTAGGAGAGCCCGGCGTAGGCAAGACCGCCATAGTGGAAGGCCTCGCCCAGAAAATAGCCAACGGAGAAATTTCCGACACCCTCATCGGCAAGCGGCTGCTCAGCCTGGACCTGGCGTCCATCGTGGCCGGCACCAAGTACCGCGGCGAATTCGAGCAGCGCCTCAAGGGGATCATCGAGGAGATCCGCAAGGGAAAGAATTCCATCATAATGTTCATCGACGAGCTGCACACCGTTATAGGCGCGGGCGCGGCCGAAGGCGCCATAGACGCGTCCAATATGCTCAAGCCCGCGCTGGCCCGCGGCGAGCTGCAGTGCATAGGCGCCACCACCTTCGACGAATACCGCAAACACATCGAGCACGACCCCGCCCTGGAGCGCCGTTTCCAGACGGTTATCGTCGAGCCCCCCAGCGTCGCTGAAACCATAGAGATCCTGAAAGGCCTGCAGGAAAAGTACGAGTCGCACCACAAGTGCAAGTATACCGACCCGGCCATTTTCGCCGCGGCCCAGCTGTCGGATAAATATATCACCGACCGGGCGCTCCCCGACAAGGCCATCGATCTCATCGACGAGGCCGGCAGCCGCGCCCGCCTGAAGCTGTCCGTAGCGCCCCCGGAATTCAAGGAAAAAGAAACAGAGATAGAAGAGGCCTCCAAGGAAAAGAACGCCGCCATCTACGGCCAGGAATACGAGAAGGCCGCCAAGCTCCGCGACCGCGAGAAGGAGCTGAAAAAAGCGCTGGAGGACTCCCGCAAGAAATGGCGCGAGGGCCGCGACAAGGTTTTCCCGGAAGTTACCGAAGAGGATATAGCGGGCATAGCGTCCAAGTGGACGGGCATCCCGGTCACCCGCATGACCGAGACCGAGACCCAGAAGCTGCAGCACATGGAAGCCGAGATACATAAGCGCCTGATAGGCCAGGAGGAGGCCGTTCAGATAGTTTCAACGGCCATAAAGCGCAGCCGCACCGGCATGAAGGATCCTAAGCGGCCTATAGGTAATTTTATATTCCTGGGCCCGACCGGCGTGGGCAAGACGGAGCTGGCCCGCGTGCTGGCCGACTTCCTGTTCGGCAACGAGGAAGCCATGGTGCGCATCGACATGTCGGAGTACATGGAGAAGTTCTCCGTGTCCCGCCTTATCGGCGCGCCTCCCGGCTACGTCGGCTACGAGGAAGGCGGCAAGCTCACCGAGCTCGTGCGCCGCAAGCCCTATTCCGTGGTGGTGCTCGACGAAATAGAAAAAGCGCACCCCGACGTGTTCAATATCCTGCTCCAGATAATGGACGAGGGTATCCTGTCCGACAGCCTGGGCCACAAGGTCAGCTTCAAGAACACCATCCTGATCATGACCTCTAACGTGGGCGCGCGCCTTATCTCCAAGGGCAAGACGCTTGGCTTCATGCCCGCCGACGACAAGGAGAAGGATTACAAGGAGATGAAGGATACCGTGATGGACGAGGTCAAGCGCGTCTTTAACCCGGAATTCATCAACCGCATAGACGAGGTCATCGTGTTCCGCCCGCTCACCGAGCAGGATACCGAGAAGATCCTGGAGCTCAGCCTGAGCAAGGTGACCAGGAAACTGGACGTCAAGGGCATCAAGTTCGACATCACCCAGGCCGCCAAGACCTTCCTGGTCAAGAAAGGCTTCGACCCCAACTACGGCGCCCGCCCCCTTATCCGCACGGTGCAGAAATATATGGAGGACCCGATGGCGGAGTTCCTCCTCAACAGCACGATGAAGAAAGGCGACGTCCTTAAGGTGGACTACAAGGGCGAAGGCGATGCCCTGGAAATGAAAGTTTAGTGCTTCATGCGAATTCTACATGCGAATGAAGCCATGCGAATAAACTGCGAATAGAAGAGTTTAATTCGCATTTTCCCGATCCGCGCCCCTATTCGCATAGACCGGAGTCCAACTTGCAACAACATCACGGCCATACCGCGCACCACAGCGCCCACGCGCCGTCCGCCAAGCCGGGCGGCGCCCGCCCGCCCGAGGGCGGGGGCTGTTCCCGCCTGGCGGGGAAGCTCCTGCTTTCACTCCTGATCGCGGCGGGGGGCGGCATCGCCGTCTACTACACCGGGGCCCGCCTGATGGGAGCCCTGGAGCCGCGGCCCGAGCCGAAGCGGGTGGTGGAGACCCCTCTAAAGGATGTGGAATGGCTGGCCATGGTGGAAAGCCTCGATAAGGTTTCCCGCGCATACAGCGGGCGTGTCGGCATTTACATAAAAGACCTGGAAACCGGGAAGACCTGGGATTACAACGCCGACAGGCTGTTCCCGTCGGCCAGCCTGATAAAAGTGCCTATCATGGCGGCGGTCTTTGAACAAATAAAGCAGGGCACTATAACGCTGGATACGCAGATAAAGCTGACCAGGCACGAGCGCGTCGGCGGCTCCGGGTCGCTCAAGTGGGTGCGGGACGGCACGTCCCTGAGCGTGATGGAGATCATCTACAAGATGATCACCGAGAGCGACAACACCGCCACCAAGATGCTGATGGATTATGTGGGGATGGCTTACCTCGAGGGCGCATTTAAAAACCTCGGGCTGGAACACACCAATATTACGGCCGAGGGCATGAGCCTGTCTTCAGCCCGCGTGTCCCGCGAAAACTACACCACCGCGCGCGAGATGGCCTCGCTGCTGGAGCGGATCTACTCCGGGGCGCTGGTGAACAGGGAGTCCAGCGAGTTCATGCTGGACGTCCTCAAGCACACGAAAAGCCGCAGCCGCCTGCGCAAAGGCCTGCCGCTGGGCTGGGAGATAGGCCATAAGACCGGGCTGCTGCGCAGGGCCTGCCACGACGTGGGCATAGTGTTCTCGCCGCGCGGCGACTACGTGATAGCGGTGCTCACCAGCGAGGCCCCGAATTATACCGCCGCCAAGAATTTTATTTCGAAAGTGGCCAAGATGACATACCAGTATTACAAGATAGATTCCGATTACGCCAGGCTGCCGGGCGCGCCGGGCGCGGGATAAAGGCGGGGAGCGCTAAAGAATTTCACCGCAGAGGCGCAGAGGTCGCAGAGGGCAGAATAGAAAGCAGCGTTTTCTAATACGGTTTGAATTCTGTAACTTCTTTCCCACTCCGCGACCTCCGCGCCTCAGCGGTGAACTCTTCTTCTTTAGTGTGTTTATTATGAATAAAAAAACCCTCGAACTTCTTGCGCCGGCTAAAGACCTGGCGGCCGGCATAGACGCCGTCAACTGCGGCGCCGACGCCGTTTATATAGGCGCGGAGCGCTTCGGCGCGCGCGTCTCGGCGGGCAATACCCTGGCTGACATAGGGAAGCTGGCCGCTTACGCCCATAAATACCGCGCGAAGGTCTACGCCGCCGTGAACACCATCCTCAGCGACGAGGAACTGCCGCGCGCGCAGAAGCTGATCTGCGGGCTTTGGGAAGCCGGCGCGGACGCGGCGATCATACAGGACATGGGCCTGCTTGAGGCCGGCCTGCCGCCGATACCGCTTATAGCCAGCACGCAGGCGCACAATACCACGCCCGGGAAGGTCCTGTTCCTGGAAAAAGCCGGCTTCAAGCGTGTCATACTGGCGCGCGAGCTTACGCTGGAGGAGATAAAGGCCATAAGGGCCAAAACCACCGTCGAGCTGGAATTTTTCGTGCACGGCGCGCTGTGCGTTTCTTACAGCGGCCAGTGCTACCTCAGCTGCGCGCAGGGCGGGCGCAGCGGCAACCGCGGGGAATGCGCCCAGCCCTGCCGCAAGCTTTATACCCTGAAGGACGCCGCGGGTGAAACTCTCGCCGTGAACAAGCACCTGCTGTCGCTCAAGGACCTGAACCTCTCGCGGAGGCTCGGGAACCTGGTGGACGCCGGGATAACCTGTTTCAAGATCGAGGGCCGCCTGAAGGACAGGGATTATGTGCGCAACATAACCGCCTTCTACCGCCGCGAGCTGGACAAGGTCATGGCCAAAAAAGGCTGCTCGCGCCCGTCGCTGGGCAAAAGCTTCGCAGCCTTCGAGCCCAACCCGGGCAAGACCTTCAACCGCGGCTATACCGAGTATTTCCTGGACGGCAACCCCGTCGACATCGCCTCGCCTGACACTCCCAAGTTCGTGGGCGAGCCGCTGGGGCGGGTCTCGGACATCAAGAACGGCTCCTTCAGGCTGCACAATTCCGAGAGGCTGCACCCCGGCGACGGCATCACCTTCTTCGACAAGGACGGCACGCTGTCCGGCTCGCTGGTGAACGGCGTCAAGGACGGGCGCGTGCGCGCCGATAACCTGAAGGGCATGGATAACGGCACCGACATTTACCGGAACCTGGACAAGGACTTCCTCCGCACCCTGGAGCGCGACGGGGCGCAGCGCAAGTTCGCCCTGCGGCTGGAATTTTCCGACTATGAGGGCGGTTTGGAGCTGAAGGCCTCCGACGAGCGGGGGGCTTCGGCCGCGGTCAGGCTGCGCGGTGTTAAGACCCCCGCCGAGAAGCCGGAGGCCGCGCTTGAGACCATAAAAAAGCAGTTCTCGAAACTGGGCGAAACCGGCTTTTACCTGGAAGCTCTGGAGCTGAAGCTTTCAAAGCCTTATTTTATACCGGTCTCCGCGCTGAACGACCTGCGCCGCGAGGCCCTGGCCGCCCTTGAGAACGCCGCCGCCCGCGCCCCCGCGCGCGAGGAGGCGAAATTAATACCCAACGATTACCCTTATCCCGAGGAGAAGCTGGACCATACCGGCAACGTGCTTAATTCCAAAGCCGCCGGCTTCTACAAGCGGCACGGGGTTAAAGAGGTGGGCATGGCGGCCGAGGCCGGCGCCGACCTGACCGGCAAGCCGCTGATGGTCACGAAATTCTGCGTGCGCCGCCGGCTCGGGCTCTGCAAAAAAGGAAAAGAGGTCGAGCCGCTACGCCTGGAAGACGCGGAAGGGCGCCGCTTCCGCCTTGAATTCGACTGCGACCGCTGCGTCATGCTACTTTATCATGACAGCTCTCCGCAGGATGATAACCCGTGAAAAAAGGATCTTATCCGCGGCTGCTCTGCCTGGTCCTCCTGTTGGGGGCGGCGGCGGCCTGCGAAAAAAAACAAGCGTCGCCGGAACTGCCCGTCATGGCCAGGCTGGAGATATACGGCTATAACCCGTATTTACGGCTGGAGGGCCGCTTAGGGCAGATGCCCGCGATACTGCTTGAGCAGTACCGGCTGATGGACGGGCGGCCGGATTATAAGTCGTATAACCCTTCGCCCGCTGAAAAGGCGCTGTTCCTGCAGTACCTGCGGCTGATGCCGCCGGCCGTCGAGCGGATATTCATGGCAAGGTGCGTCGGCGTCTATTTCGTGGAAGGCTTTATGGGCAACGGCCTGACCAGCTGGGTGGCGGACAGCAAGGGGAAGACTTATTTCCATATGACGCTCAACCCGGCGGCGTTCAGGCAGACCCTGACCGAAACCCTGACGGAGCGGGAGCGCAGCTGCTTCATCCCGGCCCGGGGCTGGACGATTTCCGTGGATGCCGGCTCAGAATATAAAGGCCTGGCCTACGCCGTCTTTCACGAGGCCGCCCACGCCGTGGATTATATGGCGGGCGTCACCCCGCTGGTGGACCCCGACCTGCCGGAGCGCTATCGCCCGCCGGCCCGTCCCGACGGCGGCTTTTTCACCAAAACCTGGGCCTCGCATTCCGCTCCCTCGCCCGGCTACGATTACCCTTACCGCGACAAACTTACTTTTTACGGCCTGGGCGGCGGCCCCAAGATCCCCCTGGCCGAGGCGCCGGGGATCTATAACAGCCTGATAGGGGGCCCCTTCGCCTCGCTTTACGGCTCCAAATCCTGGGCGGAGGATCTTGCCGAGCTTACGGCTTATGGCTTGATAGTGCGCAGGCTGGGCCAGCCGTACAGGATAACCGTGGCGGGCCCGGCCGGGAAAACCGTCAGCGAGCCTATGGAAGGCCGCGCCGGGCGGCGGGCCGAGGCGATCCTGCAGCTGCTGGAAAAGATCTGATGACCCTGAGATGCGAGCTTAACATAAACGGCGGTTCGCGCCGCATCATTATAGTGGGCAATGAAGAGGAGACCCACGAGCACCTGGCGCTGCGGCTGGCCGCGGCCATCCTTTTTTTCGACGGCGAGCCTGTCGAGCCGGGGCCGAGCGACCACGCGCTGGCCGACATGGGCTTTGTGCCGGACCTGCTGGTTCCGGACGGCGTGGGCGGCATAAAGGTCTGGGTGGAATGCGGCAATGTCGCGGAAAACAAGCTCACCAAGGTCGCCCGGCGCATAAAGGAAGGGCGGCTGGTGATCCTTAAGGAAAGGGTGGAAAGCGGCCGCCGCCAGAGGGAAGTTATAAAAAAAGAAGTACGGAATGGCGAGAAGGTTGATGTCTGGGCCTGGCCCAAAGAGGAATTTACCCGCTGGAACGCCGCTATACAGCAGAGCAACTACGTCTATGGAGAGGCTTCCGGCCTGTCCCTCAACCTGGTCCTGAACGAAGCCGCCTTCAGCGTGGACCTGGTCTCCTGTTCGGACTAGGTCCTACCTCCCGGTGGGCCTTCCGGCACTGGCGTTTTTTCAGTCGCACAATATAATATACTTGTGGGATATTCCTTACAGAGGAGATTATTGGATGCTTCCAACGTCACGGTATTTTCGTCTGTTTTCCGCGGTTTTTATCCTTACCCTTCCGGGCCTGTCCGGCCTTAGCGCCGGTCCCGCAATAGACCTGCTCAAAGACCAGGCGGGGCCTTATGAATTCACCCTGCCCGAGCCCGCAAGCGGCCGCCTTGAGAATTCCCCTTTAAACCCCGTGCGCGCCGAATGGCTCAAGGCGACGAAGCTTTATTCCGACAAGTTTTTCAAGCCGGCCAAGCAGCAGCGCGTGGACACCAACGGCAGCAAGCTGGTGATGCTGCAGGGCTTCTACTGGTACGCCGACAATTACTGGTATCACCCGCCTAAGGGCTGGTGGGGCGTGCTGGCCGACAGGGCCGGCGAGGTGGGCCAGGCCGGCTTCGACCTGGTGTGGTTCCCGCCGGTTTCCAACGGCAGCTATTATCCGAAGCAGTGGTACGACGTGGATTCGCAGTGGGGCAAGAAGGATGATCTTTTCAAGGCCGTTAAGGGTATGCACTCCGCGGGCGTAAAGGTTATCGCGGACGTCGTAGTGAACCACCGCAACGGCACGAATGACTGGGCCGATTTCACCAGCCCGGACTGGCCCTCTACCGTTATAGTGCGCAACGACGAGTGGCAGGGCCCGAAGAGCAAGTACGACGACGAGGGCCAGGGCGATTTCGGCTGCCGCGACCTGGACCACCGCGACCCGCTGGTGCAGGACGAGACCAAGATCTTCATGCGCTGGCTCAAGAACACCGTGGGCTTTGACGGCTGGCGCTACGACATGGTCAAGGGCTACCCGGCTTATTATGTGCAGCTTTACAACGAGGCCTCCAGCCCGGTTTTCTCGGTGGGAGAATATTACGACACTAACCGCCAGGACCTGGCCAACTGGGTATCCGCCACCGACAACACCGGCGGCAAGCTAAACGCTTCTACCGCCTTTGACTTCACTACCCGCTTCAACCTGGTTGCGGCGGTGGAGAGCGAGCGCTACGAAATACTTAACGACAACGGCCGGCCCTCCGGTCTTATAGGCTGGTGGCCCGCCAAGTCCGTGACCTACGTGGAGTCCCACGACACCTCGCCGCGCGATCCGAATTTTCTGCCCGGCGCCTCGGCCGAATATAAAACGCAGCGCCTGATGGGCTACGCCTATATACTCACGCACCCGGGCATCCCCTGCGTGTTCTGGCCGCATTTCTTCGACTGGGGCCAGGCTTACCGCAACAGCATACAGGCGCTGATAAACGTCAGGAAAGCCGCCGGCGTTACCTCCACCAGCCGGATGCTGGTACTGGCCGCCAGCAACGAGCTTTACGCCGCCGTAGTGGACGGAGAGAAGCAGCGCGTGGTGCTGAAACTGGGCAAGAACTGGGGCTGGAACCCCGGCGCCGGCTGGACGCTGGCCGCGAGCGGCGAGCGCTACGCCGTGTGGACCCAGCCGCTGCCTTAAAAGTGCATAAAAGATTCCGGCAGGCTCCCAGTCCGGGGCCTGCCGTCTGTTTGGAACGCAGGAACGCGTGCTGGGGACAGATTTAGCAGGGTATATGCCTTGAATTTGGTGAGAGGCGCGTAATGATAAATACGACAAAACTGGGCTTTATTTGCCTGACAGCGGCGGGTCTTGCCGGGAACACATACGGGGGAACCTGCAATCTTTCAGCCAGACAGGCTGAAAAATACTCGCCGTATGCCGAAGCCTCCGGTGACGCGTACGCCGCATGCAGTTCCCTGGTCTTTTCCGGCAGTCCTTCTTCCCCGGACAGCCGCTGTCCCTCGCCTTCGGGGTGGCGGTTCCTCTATTCCATACACAAACCGTCCGGCCTGGACGCCAACGTCTACGCGATAATTAAAACCAGCGAGGCGGTTATCGCCTTCCGGGGGACCACTTCCAATATCCCGGACGAGGCCGCCTCGGACCTCTGGCAGATAAAAGTTCCGGCAGGCGCGATATCCGCCTTTGCATACTGGACTCCCGCGAAGGAACTGGCGGCGTTCCACCGCATGATAGACATGCGCTTACGGGAGCAGAAATACCGCGAATCCGCGGCGAAGTCTTCCCCGCCGGAAGATCTGCTTATCTTCGGCGCGCAATATGCGGACGCCGTTTCCGTAATCAAAGAGATCGAAGCGCGCGAGCCCGCCTGCTTCGGGCGGGGGTTCCCTCAGCAGGCCAAGGCCTGCCGGGTTAAACTTACCGGATACTCGCTGGGCGGCGGCCTGGCGCAATACGCGGCCGTACAACTGGGCAGAACGGCAGTGACTTTTAACGCGGCCGGTCTTGGCAAAGAGGTTCTGGAAGCTATCGCCGCGGACCCGGCGCGCGCGGACCGTGCACGGGTGATCAATATACGCAATAACAGGGACCTTATAAGCAGCCGGTGGGAGGGCGAACGGCCGGGGGAAGACCACAATTGCGGCTGTGACGAGCCGGCCGCCCCTCCGGAAACGCCCTCCGGCAAAACCGAATGGGAAATGCTGATGGACGGACACAGCATGGACCGGCTGAAAGTCTGCATGGCCGAAGCGGCTCCGGCAAGAGAGCGCAAAGGCAAACATTTCTCCGTCCGGGGCGGACAAGCCTCCGACAGCGCGGAAACGGATATTTATGACAGCGGCAATCCGAATGCCAGTATACAAAAGCCGAAGACGGCGATAAAAAACACAGCGCCTGCGCAGGGCGCGACGGGAAAGAGGCTAAATAATAAACCGCAGGAGGCGCAGGACGGCGGCGTCGCAGGCGGACGAACTGAAAAAGGAACTCCTGACGGGCAAAACGCCCCCAAAGAAAAAAAAGAGCAGAAAGCCCTTCCCTGTGCATACAACAAAGACGGCGGATATCTTTCAAACCCGCCTCCCGACCTATTAAAATCCGGCTCCTGGACCATGGGCCGCTGGAACAAAGACGGAAAATGCGAATAGCAGCGGGTTTAAGGGACGTATATGACTTTATGACTATTTGTCCACAAGTTGGCCAAATTGTTAATAATAAGTCATAAAGGGGGGACAGGGGAGGGGACAGGGGAGGGGGGACAGGGGACGCTGATTACTACATTACTAACTGGCGACAAAGCTTCCCGGAAAGCGTTGAGGAACATACTTCAGGCTTTCCTGCTTTGACTACCAACGATAGTTAGTCATTTAGTAATCAGCGTCCCCTTAACATTGGCGTGGCTGGGTAACTCTTTTTATTCTATCTCTTCTTTTATTGCCGTCGGGGTGACGGGTTTTTTGCTGTCTTCTTTGAGGAAGCGGCGGGAGAGGAAGAGGGAGGCGGCGGAGTAGCAGGTGATGGTGATCAGGAACGGGAGGGTGAAGCCGAAGTCCATCTGCAGGCGGCCGCTCAGGCGGGCGGATACCGCCGAGGCCAGGTTCCAGCCGGCGGTGTAGAGGGCGCTGGCGGCCTGGTGCTGCGGCGCGGGGAAGTGGCTCAGCATAAAAACGCTGTAGACCGGCCAGCTGGCGTTCATCAGCATGGTGCGCACGAAGGCGGCCAGCACGGTGGGCAGCAGCAGCCCGGAGAAGCCCATAGTGGCGAGGAAGGGGATGGAAAGGGACTGGAAGGTTATTATGGCTTTCACGCGGCCGATGCGGGTCACCAGCCAGGGGCCCATCAGCCCGCCGGCCGCCATGGCCAGCGGCATCAGCGACATGAAGAAGCCGAGGTCGGCTATATGCAGGTCGAAGCCCGACTTGAAGAAGATGTTGAGGTAGGGCATTATCATGCCGGCGCCGAAAGCGATGATGAACTGCGGCGCCAGCACCAGCAGGGCCGGGCCCAGGGCTATGGCCGAGAAGGCCGCTCCGCCCGCCCGGTCGGCGGCTGACGGTTTTTCTTTTATCTTCAGCGCGGGCAGGCCGGCGGCCAAGAGCAGGGCGCAGGCGGCCAGCATGGTGGCGCGGTAGGCGGCGGCGCTTTCGTCTCCGCACGAAAAGGCGGAGGCCCAGAACCCGGTGAGCCAGCCTGATACGAGGCTGCCCGCGAAGGCGGCGGTCATGGAGACGGCGAACTGGAAGCTGAAGAGGTTCTGTCTTTCTTTTTCCGAGGTGCTGCGGGCCATCAGGGGCATGGCGGTTATGGCGAACAGCGCGCCGGCCGTACCTGCGAGGAGCGAGAAGAACATCAGCGGGCCGCGGCCGGTGAAGAGGGACATCCCGGCCATGGCGGCGAAGCTGATGGCCAGCGAGGCCAGCAGGCTTTTGCGCGCGGCGAAGGCGCCGCAGAAGATGGCGAGGAGGATGGCGAGCGCGGCTACGGCCAGGCTGGGGATGGCGCCGAGGGTGCCGAGGAAGTCGCGGGTGTAGCCCAGTTTTAAGATGTAGAGGTTAAAGACCAGGCCGAAGATGCTCTGGGCGAAGGACATCAGGAAGGTGAGGAGGAGGAAGTTCCTGGCATTAGGGTTGAAGGCCTTGAACCCGGCAATGTAGTTGTTGATAATGTTTCTCATGATGCAAAAGAGCCGCGAGATGTTAAGTCGGGGCTGGCGAGGGTATGGGCCCGGCGGGCGCGCTATCGGCCACACCGTGGCCGCGCTCACCCCTCGGCCTCCGCTCTTACGTAAGCTCCGGCCTGCGGGAAGGCCCGCCGAACCCATACCCTCGCCATCCCCTCCGGAAGAGCTCCGGGATTAATGTTTCTCCTACTTGCCGGGTTCTGCGGCTGTGGTGGGGGCGGGGAGGGTTGCGGTGCTGAGAGTCGGCATGGCCGGGGCCGCAGGGGGGGTGGGCTCGAGTTTGGGCGGGTGGTTTATGTACCAGATGTAGTTGGCCATGTCTTTGTGCTCTTTGGGCATTTTCTCCGGGCATTTCGCCGCGGTTTCGGTGTAAAAAGAGGCCTGGCGCACGTCTTTTACCCGGGCTTTTACCGAGGCGGGGATGGCGGCGTTGTAGAGGACGTGGCTGTTGCCGGTTATGACAAGCACGGAGTAGCCGGGGTTCCCGTTCAGGAAGGCGGCTATGCGGCTGCCCATGCCCTCGTTCCAGGCGGCCATGGAGGCCAGGTGGTTTTCCAGGGTGAATATCTTGGCTATGGGCGAATCGTCGTGGCTGCCGAAGGAGGTCTTCAGGTAATCGTTGTACTTCTTGTGCTGGTTTATTTCGACCTTTTCTGGCAGGTACTGCTTCTCTTCGGGCGTGAGGCTTTCAAGGCCGCTGCGGGCTATCTTGCCCACCACTTTCCTGGGGACGTTCAGGGCCAGGGCGCGCAGCTTGTTCGCGATAATAAAATCGAAAAGGGGCTTGTACATGTTGAAGTCAAAGCCCCATTCTTTCTTCCAGTCCGCTTTGGCGAGGAACTCTTCTTCGGTCAGCTTGCCGGCGGCGTATTCGTCCAGCACAGGCTGCAGGGTCTGGTTGAGCATCTCGAAGCCCACGGCTATTTTGGAGCCGCGGGCTATTTTCATGGCTTTCAGCGCCTCGAACTGCGCCATATGGTCCAGCGGTTGGTCGTGGGTCTCTCCCACGTAAACCACGTCGCTTTTCCAGACTATGGACTTGAAGGCCGCCTCGCTCTGGAAGGCTTTGCCGGACTGGGAGCCCATTATGCAGAAATTCGGCCTGTCCTGTGTCAGCACGAGCGGCGCGTCGGCGTTCTTCAGCGGCTGGCGCTTTTCAATATTGGCTTCGGGTTGTTTGACGGACTTGGCGAAACTTGCCTGAGGCAGCAGCAAAGTTAAAGCTAAAAAGAAAATTCTCATAAATTAATTATAGTAAAAAAGGGGACAGGCTACTTTTTGGGGCGTAAAGTTGCCTATGTGCTAAAAACAATCTGTCCCCTAAATTATATAATGGGTTTATCCAGAAGAGAGGGGCTAATGAAAAAAAACATATTTTCCGGGTTTTACCTTTGTGCAGCGCTGTCAGTTTCAGCTGCCGCCCAGGTGCAAGTGGTCTCAAAAACGCCTTACGGGCCGATAGCCGACATGAATGCCGCGCGCGCGATAGCCGCCACCTTCAGCCGGCCCATGGCCGCCCTGAGTTCCGCCGAGAAAATGGGCGAGGCCTGCCCGCTGGAGGTCTTTGAAATAAAAGACGCCCTGACGGCGGAAAACTACAGGGATTTCTCTTCCGCGGCGCTTGAAAACTTTAAGGATATTAAGCCGGTGGAAGGCCGCTGCCGCTGGCAGGGGACGCAGACCGTTTCATTCGAGCCCGCCGCGCCGCTCAAGACGGCCGTCCTCTACGTCGGCCGCATAAAAAAAGGTTTCTCGGCCGTCGGCCAGACCCTGGAAGAGGACGCTGAATGGTTTTTTGAGACCACGCGCCCCGCTCTCAAGGAAAG
Source organism: Elusimicrobiota bacterium (assembly GCA_030651035.1). GTDB lineage: Bacteria > Elusimicrobiota > Elusimicrobia > Elusimicrobiales > UBA9959 > UBA9959. The sequence continues at coordinate 690 of JAUSCK010000236.1, read as the reverse complement.
CGCCCCGCACAATGACCAGCGCTGGCTGCCGCTGGACACGGTGCTTTACGCCGCCTTCACCATGCCGATGTCGTCCTCCAGGGCCAGGGACATGATAAAGCTTGAGGAAACAGCCCCGGACGGCGGCGTTAAAGAAGTTCTTATAGGCGTGCGCCTGGCTAAGGAGGAGGAAATTAAAAAGATCTGGCCGCACCCCTGGCAGAATATCTCCACCGGCACGGTTCTCGCCGTGCGGCCCGCCGCCAAGCTTAAGCCGGACCACGCCTATGCCCTCAGGTTCGGCGCCGGCCTGACGGCCGCGGAGGGCAGCCTTGGCCTGACGGAGGAGCGCGTCATTAATTTCGAGTCCTGGTACACCTTCCGTTTAAAAGAATTCCCGAAGGACGCCTGCCTCCCGGACTCCTTCAGCCTTGGCTTCTCCAACCCGGTGAAATATTCGGAGCTTTACAAGCGGATGTTGGTAAGCCCGTTCACCGCCATGCCGCCGCTTACGCCCGGGGCCGCCAACGATGATGGCTACCAGGACGATAATAAGCGCACGTCCTACCTTTCGCTGCCGCAGGGGATGTTCAAGCCGGACACGCTTTATAATTTCAAGATCTCGCCGGAGCTTACCGATATTTTCGGAAATAAGCTGGGTGAGGCCGCCGATTTTCAGCTGGGCCCGATGGCTTACTGCCCTTACTGGAG
>JAUSCK010000225.1 GCA_030651035.1 Elusimicrobiota bacterium | reverse complement strand
GAGCATTTTCTAATCGTAAGATGAGCATGAGATCTCTCGTCGGTGCTCCGTCGTAAACTTTTTAACCAAGCCTCCATTTCTGAATGTTTGTGCGCCTTTCGGCAGCACCTCTCTAAACAGTTTAGTCTTCGCATCCTGCATCAGCTTTGCGAACCCGTTGGCACTATGCGCTGTTGCCGTCTTTTCCAATCCTTCAAGGGTCACGCCTTCCCGCAGATACTGCTCGGGTTTCTCTAGCGCTCTAAACGCCTGATATGGCGTCTGGTACGTTTCATAGGTCCTGTGCCGCTTACCTTTCTCATCGACGCTGATCGTCGCGAATCCGCACGGTCTGTGGTAGTTGAGATAGATGTTGAAATATTCCATGTAAAATCGATGTATCCCGTCGGCGTGCCGCCGCGCTATGTGCCAGTGTCCCATGTGTTTGCGGATGACGCTCCCGTTCTTGCCTTCCACCAGCGCATTGTCGTTGCACCGCCCTGACCGGGATTTGCTCTGCTTTATCAGAAGCCCGCCCAGCATCCCGGCTACCTGCTTGTTTATAAATTCCCCGCCGTTATCCGAATGAAACCCTCGGATAAGAAACGGGAACATCAATATGGCTGCCTCCAGCACGTCTTCCAGCCAGGCCTCGCTTATCGCCTCCACGCAAGCAACGATCTGCCACTGGGTAACCTCATCGACCATATTTATATGGTAAACGCCCTTTACGCCGTCGAGGTCGCCCTGGTGCACTGTATCCACCCGCAAATACCCCGGCTTGCCGTCCGGGTTTGGCTTGCCTCTTTTTCCTATAGCGACCTGCACCGATTTTGTCCTTGATATGGTCAGCGCTTTAAATCTGTATGCGGTGGTTTCCCGCAGGTTGTATATGTGCGAAACGGATATACCGCTAAGACGTTTATAGCGAATATCGCCAAATTTAAACTCGCGCCCAAGAATATTCTTCGTCGCCGGACCTGCCAGTCGCTCATGAAGATTATCTGTTTCCGCCAAGAGCTCTACGTCCTCTTTCGTGTAGATTACCGAAAACTTGTTGCGCCGGCTCCAGGATGCCTTTATCTCGCCGGTAAGCAGTTGCTTCTCTATAAGCCTGGTTAACTGCGACTCTGAAATCCCGGTCATAGACTTCATGTATTTGCGTAGCAAACCTCTCTCGTCGCGCTTATGGTCAAAGAACATGAAACGTTTGAGAACAGTTTCCAGCCAGTGGTATTTCTCGTCGCGGGAAGCACTTTTAAGTTTAAGCCCATCCGAGGCGGTTAAGAGTTTTTTTATCTGGCTGACTGTTGTTATCCCTGAATCGTCCATTTGTGTGGTCATGGTTATAGATTATGGACGGGAAACACCTCTTTTGCAAGCCAAAACCGGTTTCATGCTCATCTTGCGTTGGAAACGGGTTTTTTCTCATGCTCACTTTGCATTGGAAACAGGCTTTTTCTCATGCTCATCTTGCATTGGATAATTCTTTGGGTGGGTAAACAAGGAGGTTTTATGGCAAAATAAAGATGGATTTGATTGTGGATCATTTGCAGGTTCAACTGCAGGGCGCGATGAAGGATGTGATCTGGGATATGAAGTTGGGAAATGTAAGCGATCGTGGTCTTTATCGTGCGTTCAATAAGGCAGTGAAAATTAGGTGCTATTGTAGTCCGTATAAGACCTGTTTTTGTAAGTTCTTCCTTAATTTCTCTTTTTCTGCTGCTTAAAAATTTTTCGGGAAAGATTCCCCTTCCTGCTATTTCGTAATAATAACAAAAAAAAGTGTATCTCTTTAAATTAAAAAAACCTGTGCACCCGGCAGTTGCAGGGCGTATTCAAGAAAGGGAGGGATTGTTTGGCTCAATCGTCGGCCGGGGCGGGTTCAAGGCTATGCCAGCGCCGTATCAGGAGCTATGCTCATCAGACGGCCGATGGCTTCGTAATCAACCCGCGGATCCAACTGGCAGTCTTCGTCCGGCGGGCCCAGAAGGATTTCTGTCTTAAAGCTTTAACTCCTTAAGCGAGTTTTCTGTCCGGTTGCTTCTCAGGCCCAAGCTTTAGCGTATGATTTTTTCCGTTTCCTGAGGCGCCCCCTATGTGCCTGGCCGTTTCGGCGGCCGCTCCGGCCGTGCCCGGCATGATTCCGCTACCAATCGGTCGGCTGGTAATCCTTCAGGAATTTGCCCCAGACATGCTCGCCGGTATTGAAGCCGGAGATGATGGGGTCCACTATGCGCGCGGCGCCGTCCACTATGTCCAGCGGCGGGTGGAAGCGGTGCTCCGCCACTTTGCGCGCGGCCAGCCGCGCCGGGTC
>JAUSCK010000214.1 GCA_030651035.1 Elusimicrobiota bacterium | reverse complement strand
TTTTCTCAAATGAGCAAGGAGGCGGTCTGGCTGATTTCCTGTTTAAAACGCGCCAGGGGAATTGCGAGTATTTCGCCTCCGCGGCGGCGGTGCTTCTCCGCCACGCCGGGATCCCGACGCGGCTCGTGACCGGGTTTCTGGCTACGGAGTTCAACGAGTACGGCGGCTTTTATGACGTGCGCCAGGGCCAGGCTCACGCCTGGCTGGAGGCCTATATCCGCGGCCTCGGGTGGGTCCGCCTGGAGCCCACTCCTTCCGCGGCTACGGAGTCCGCCCTGGGGAGGAGCCTGTCGGGCCGGTTGGCGCGCTGGATCGAGGCCGGCAATGTGCGCTGGTACCGCCATGTCATCGGCTATGACACTTACGCGCAGCGCAACACCTTTCACCGGCTGGGCCTCGCCCTTTCAAGGTGGAACCTCGCGCGGCTGCTGGCGTGGCTGGCGGCGGCAGGCGCGGCGGCATTTGTCCTCCGGGCCGCGGTTCTGGCCTGGCCGCGCCGCCGGGCGCTCCCGGCCGCGCAGGATATTTTCTCCCGGGCACAGGCCGCGCTGGAGAGCGCGGGCCTCCGGCGCGAGCCGCACTGGACACCGCGCGAATACGCGGCCTGGGTGTCCCTCCGGCGCCCGGACCTTTCCGGCCTCGCCCGCCTCGCCGAAGAGCATTACCTGGAGCGCTACGCCGGGCTGCCCCGGACCGTGGAGGAGATCGCAGCCGCGCAAAAGATCCTGGAGGAGCTCCTCCGGAACCGGAAGAAAACAGATAGTCGGGCATGATAACCGCGCTAAATTAGGCCCCCTTCGGGGGCAGCTTTTCCGGATTCAAACCCAACCTTGCCGCCTTTTCAGCAAAATAACATTTTCCAACCCGACAAGACGCTGTCGGGATGACCTGCTATATTATTTCTATAGCCGCACTTTCTGTCATTTCCGCAATTTGTAGGCGGGAATCCACAAAGATTGATTGGATTCCTGCCAACAGACCGCAGGAATGACAATCCGCAATGACGGGCTCACCGAATACTTACGAAAGTGCGGCTGTAGAATTATCACAGTCTTACGCGAGCGCAATTCCCAGGGGGCGGCATGCACGCTGAAGAAAGGCTGTCTGTTAAAACAATACAGGCTCTTAAACCGGCTGCGCCCGGGCATTGCCATAGCGGCCATGAAACACCCGTGTACCACGCCCGCGCGCCCGGCAGCCCGCTGTCCCGGATAGTCCTCAATAACCTGCAGGAATTCGAGCACTGGCTGAAAAACCCGCCCGATCCGCGGCCCCCCCGCCCCCGGCCCGCAGTAATATCCACCCTCGAGAAATTCATTGAATGCGGCGTAATGCGCTATGGCGCGGTGCGCTTCCGCTGCCCCGGATGTGGGGACGATATCTTCGTGGCCCTCTCCTGCAAGCGCCGGGGTTGTCCAAATTGCGATGCAAAACGCTCTGCCATTATTACCGGCCAGGCCCTGGAGCGGCTGCTGGCCTTTGTGCCATATCGTCAATGGGTATTGGTGGTGCCCAAACGGCTGCGCTATTTCCTGAACCACAATCAGGCGCTGGCGGGCGAGCTTTCCAGAATATTCGCTATTGAAATAAACCGCTTTCTTTGCCAAAACACTGCCGGGACGCCGGCCCAGCTTCATTTCATTCAACGGTTTGGCGGGGCATTAAATCTGCATATCCATGTGCATGCCGTGGTTTCAGACGGGGTCTTTAATTTGAAAATGAATGTGCTGGGCCGCAGCGAACTGGTCTTCACACCGGTCCCCTGCCCGACTGACCAGCAGCTGGCCGCTATTGTAACGGCTGTCCGCAAAAGATTCATCAGGCGCGTCCGCAGGGCCTGCGGCCTAAGTCAGGAAGCAGCCGGGAATTTGCTTTCCTGGAAGAACTCCGGGTTCTCGATACACGAAGAGGTGCTGATCAAGGACTGGGACAGGGAAGGGCTGGAGCGCCTGCTCGGGTATTGCTCGCGGCCCGCGCTTTCGCAGAAGCGGCTGGTTTATTCGGAGCAGGCCAACACGGTGCTCTACCGCACCGAGCCGAAGGCGGGGAAGTCGGAAATGCTGGCAATGACGCCTGTCGAATTCCTGCGGCGCTGGACGCTGCTGATGCCGCCGCCCAAGAAGAACCTGGTCCATTATTACGGCGCCCTCGCGCCCAGGTCACCGCTGCGGCCGCTGCTGGTAGCGAAGGCGGAAAAAGAGGCGGACCGGGCCGCCCTGCGGGAGAAAATCGACAAGGTCAAAAAGAAAGCCGGCTCCTGGGCCGCCTGCC
>JAUSCK010000207.1 GCA_030651035.1 Elusimicrobiota bacterium | reverse complement strand
AACCCTCACGGTCAGCCTGGGATTAGTTGTTATCATGCTGGACTGGGTGTACTTGAAGTAACCCGCGCCGTTAATGGTGTTGGCTGTATTGGCCGTGTTACCGGGATTATAAGTGCCGGGCGCTGTATACCCGCCCGCAGCCCCGCCCATCTGGGCAGCGTCCACAGCCGCGAATACGCTGCCGGCCGCGTCGGCGGCTATGCCGCCCGCAGTATCCTCGTTATTCCCGGCGCTGTTAAGAACCTGGGACCAGATAAGGTCGCCTTCGGCGGCGCTGTACTTCCGCATGAATATATTTTTCCCCTGGTTCAGGTCGTACCTGAACTCGCTGCCGGAGAGGTAGACGCCGCCCAGGCCGTCCAACGCCAGGCCGTAGGCCTCATCGTTATTTTCGTCGGCGGAATTATACGACTGCTCCCAGAGAGAGGCGGTAGAGGGGTCGACCGCGGTGAGGCCGGTCTCGTCGTATTTAGCTATATAGGCGTCCTGGCTGCCCCCGGCGTCAACAGCGCCGGCCAGGTAAACGACCGCGCTGGCGGTATCCACCTTTACGGCGTAGAGCTCGTCCTCGCCCTCGCCCTTATTTACAGTGATATTAAGGGACAGGTCGGCCAGGGAGGCATTAAAGACTTTTACAAAGCCGTTGTTGTTGTTTTTCCCGGCGGCGAACAGCCTGGTGTTCGCGCTGTCATAAGCCAGGGCGTTAAAATAGGTTTCGCCCGCGCTGGAAAAAGAGACTGAAGAAATGACCACGCCGCTCGTCGACAAAGCCATCAGAAAAGCCTGGTCCATTTCGCCGGCGCCGCGGAACTTACCGGCAAGGAACATAATATTTGCAGGGCCGAGCGCCAGGCCGTAGCCCTGATCGTTGCCGCCGGCCATGTCGTAAGAGCGCTGCCAGAGCATGCGCCCGGAGCTGTTGTATTTTATAAGGAGAATATCCTTCTTAGTCACGGATTCCGGCCCGCCGGGCATACCTACCGTGCCGTTAACACCACCGGCGCCGGATTCCATATCGGAGCCCTTCGTCCCGGCGGCGTACAGGTTCCCCGCTGCGTCCAGCGCCAGGGAGTTTATGACAGGGCTGGAGTAATTGTACTCGTCCGAATAATACCTGGTCCAGATCTGCCGGCCGTCCTGGCCGGACTTGCGCACATAGGCCGTGTTGGAATTCCCGCCCCAGGCGCTGAAAGAACCCGCAGTATAAATATTCCCCGCGGCGTCCCTGATAAGGGGGAACCTCTCTCCGTGAACGTTATTTATAACATGCAGGTTCCCGTTGGGATAGCGGTCCATGCGGTCCCAGGTTCCGGGAGTGTTGGCGACGGCGTTGGTGGAGCCGGCTATCGGCGTTACCGCGCCGTCGGCCGGCTTCTTGTAGCCCAGCGTAAAATAGTACGGGGGCGAGTCCATATTGCTTTGCCCCGGCAAGGGCGCTTTATTGCCGGCCTCAAGGCCGGGAACGAGGCGGCTGATATATGAACCGTTGAAGTTGGTGTAATCAGTGAAGTAAGAATACTGCGCGGCGGTATCAGGGTCAAAAGCAGCCAAGCTATAAGTGGCATACTGCACGTAAAAGGTGGTTCCCTGCGGAAGGTCCGTGTCGGCCACCCAGGCAAGCTGCACCGAGCAGGGTTTGGGGCCGGTCATGGCGGCAATGCCGGTCATAGGCTCGGCTATACGGGCCACGCCGGGCTGGCCGTCCCCGCCCATCCCCCAGATATTGAACAGGCTGTTCAGATAGAAGTAGCCGTCCGCGCCGTCTTCAACGCCAAAAGCCATGGCGCCTTCGTTCTGGTAATTCCCGTCCACGGATTTGGTCCAGGCGACAGCCCCGGTTGTCATGTTATATTTGCGCAGCAGGATGTTCCTGTTCCCGTCCGGAGGATTCATCCGCGTCTCGAAGCCGGCAAAATAAACGCCGGGAGAACTGATCTTAACTGCGAAAGCTCCCGCGGGCAGGTCGTCAGCGTAATACGTACTCTCCCAGGAGGGAGCGGCTACGCCGGCCCAGTTTGCCGGGTTAAGCTTAGCCGCCCAGAACTGGGGCAGGGGCCCATTGGATTTTATGCCGGCGGCGTAAAGGAAGCCTCCGCTATAAGCCAGTCCTGTTATGCTGTCAAAGGTTTCCACGGTTTCGGCAGGGATACCGTTGAAAAAGACGTGGCTGCTGATAAAGACCAGCGAAGTATCCAGTTTCACCACTACCGCGTCACGGTCAAAAGCCGGACCCTTAGGGCCCTCGCCGTTATAGCGGCTTATGTAGCCGCCGGCGTATATATTAGAACCGTCAACGGCCAGGCCGCGGATTTCAGTAGGATAGCTCTCTTGTCCCGCCGCATTATAATTATAAGTGGCGGAGGAAAGCGGCGCTCCGGCGGCAGTGTACCTGGCTATCAGCATGTCTTGGCCGCCGCCCGCATCCAACGAACCCGCGGCATACACGATGCCGCTGTTTAAAGCCAGGCTGCTAAACTGGTCGCGGCTGGCCGGGAAAGGGTTGTCGAAAATATTTTCCCACAGCAGCACGCCGGCGCTGTTGAACTTGGCCAGCCAGGCGTCGTCGCCTGTCGGGAGGCCTTCAAGGAACGCGCTGCCGGCCACATAGATATTGCTGCTGGCGTCTATGACCATGCCGTTGGCGTTAAAGCGCCCGTTGGTCGAAGTGGAGTTGTGGAAGCTGGTCCATTCCAGCTCGCCGTTCCGGTTGATTTTGGAGAGGGCCATACCCTGCATCATGTCGCCCTGACCCGCGGAATAAGCGATAAAGGTGTTTCCCGCCCCGTCCCTGGCCATGCCGGCGGCGCGAACGCGCGCGTTATTGAACACAAAAAAGCTGTCCTGGCCGCGGTCGTTCTTAATCCAGTTATTGAAAGGCGCATAGGGGGCGCTGTTAGCGGTGTTCGTAAGCTGCGTCCAGTTGTCGCCGGTGCCGGAGCTGGTCCAGACCCTGAAATAATAAACCGGGCCGGCTACGGAGTTGGCGCCGGTGTTGGGGCCGGTGTTAGGGCCGGTGTTGGTGTTGGTTACGATGGTAGGCAGGCCCATGATAGCGTGTTCCCGCGTATCACCGGAGTTAGCCGCTATGTTCACCTCGCTGACCTGCGCTGCGGCCATGTTCCAGCCGCCGTTGTAGGTGGAATACTGCACTTTATAGGCAAAAGTCTCGGCAGTTTCAAAAACCCAGGAAACACTAACCGAACCTGTAAACCGGCCAGGGCCGGCGAACAGCTGCTGCGGCGCGCCGAACTGGTCATGGGAAACCGTCAGAAGCCCGTACTCGTTCTGGAAGCCGCCGCCGACGGACACCAGCCAGCTGCTGACCTCCACGTCGAAGCCTAGTTCCGCACCCCTGTGCGCGGCAACCTCGGAACCCAGGGTACCTGAAGGAGAATACTTGCCCAGCCAGAGGTTGGAGTCCTGGTTAAGCGTGTAGGCTTCAAGTTTGCCTGTAATATAGACATTCCCCAGGGCGTCCAGCGTCAGTCCGAAACCTTTGTCATAGCCGTTGGAGGGGCCGTTCTTGGTCCTTGCGTAGATCAGGTTACCGGACGGGTCGTATTTGCCCAGCCAGATGTCCTGTCCGCTGTCCTGGCTCTGGTAGAACCCGGCGGCGTAAATATTGCCCGCCCTGTCTGTTGTAACGGCATGCGCCTCATCGCGCCCCTGCTGCTGATGGTTCGCGGCGGGGATATAGGTGCTGGCCCAGACATGGGAAAGGTCGGATTTCTCGAATTTGCCCAGCCAGATCTCATTGTCGTAATCATCTCCCAGATTAATCGTGCCGGCCACAACAAGCTGCCTCGAGGGCGTAATAGATACGGATGAGAAGGCTATACCGTAGGCCGCGCTGTAAGAGCCGGCGTCAAAAGTAACCGCCATAGCGGGATTCCCGTTCGCCGGAAATTTTATCACCGCTATTTTATTATTGATGGCGCCGGCCACATAGGCCCCGAGCGCGTCAGCCACTATGTCGTAGGCGTTATTGTTGCTGTTGAGTACGCCGTAAGTGCTGATCCCTACCGTGTTACCATTGTCCTTGTCAATTCTTATCACCGCTATTTTATTAAAATCAATATCCTGCATCATGCCCAGCACGTAAAGAGCCCCGGCGCCTGTTATAGCCACGCCGCGGGCATAATCATTGCCTGCATTGGGATTGGTGATGGTGCTGGCCCAGACCTCGGCGCCGGTGAGCGGGTTGATCTTTTTTATGAACAGCCGGGTGTAGTCGCCGCCCGGTTTAAAAGTGCCGGCAACGTAGATATTTCCGGCCCCGTCTTTGGCGATGCTGCTCTCCATGTTCCATTCGTCGTTCTGCCAGGTCCCGGTGTTCGTCAGGTAAACTGTGGAGCCGTTAGCCAGCAGGGAAGACTGCTGCCCGAACGGGGGCGTCTGCGCGTTCGCGCCGGGCGCGCAGAGCGCGGCCAGCACCGCCAGATTTAAAATGGTTTTTTTAATATTAAACATAAGTTCTCCTAAAAAACATCCGCGCCGATAGCCGTAAGCTATATATTAAAATTCTTAACTCTGCTCCCTCATCCTTCATCCTTTCCTCAAAACTCCCACTCCAGGCCCATCAGGTAAGTGTTGGCCCTGTAGTTATACCTGTAGCTGTCCTCGTAACGCATATTGGAGGTCGCGATCTGGTAATTGTAGGCCGCGCGCGCGAAGAACCGGTTGAACACCGGGTAGCGGGCGGAAATAGAGGTAAGCCAGAAGTTCTGGGTGATCTCGGAACCGCCGTAATTTCCCGCGGCGTCCTGCTTGAGGCGCCCGAGGTAATAAACCCGCCGCCAGTCCAGGCCGAAACTGAATTGCACGCCGTTCTTCAAAGCCAGGGTCATGGCCGGGCTTAAGGAAAAATCTATATAACTATAATAGTCTTCCATATACTTGCTGCGGGTGGAATCGTAGGACCCCTGGTTGGAATTGAGCCAGCCAAAGCGCGCGCCGGCGCTCAGGTAAAGCGGCTTAAGGGAGCGGTTGGCCTTAAGGCTGAAATTCTGCATCATGTCCGCGCGAGTGTCTTTTTTAAAAGGGGATTGGCCCGTGACCGGCCTGGCCGCCACGGCCTGGTCGCCGTAAAGTCGGTAGGTGAAGTCGTAGCCGGCCTTCATGTTAAGCGGCTCCGGGAACCAGGCGTAGACAAAACCCAGGCGGTGGCTGGTATTGTCCATGGGGTTCTCGCCGGCGTTGGTGGAAAGCTCGTTAAAGGTGGTCGTATCGTTAAAGACGGACTGCGACTGCGACAGCAGCGTGCTGTAATTGGGATACGCAACCTGGTAAAAGTCGTAGGATTCTGTAAAGGTGCCGTGCGGGCGCTCCTGCTCCTGCTCAAAACCGAAGGAAAGGGTGTTATAGTCAAACAGGCCGTCGCCCCATTTTTCGTCCTTGGTTTCCTGTATGCTTGCCTTTGAATAGGAAATGCGGGTCTTGTACTTGTCGAATTCCCTGGTATAGATATATTTCAGTGAAAACGTATGCGTCTGGCGCTTGCGGGTAAGCACGCCGCCGCCGGCCAGCTCCTGCACATCCTGGGTGCCGGAATAGTTGCCTGAATACACGGGTATCAGGTCGTTGTTCTCGGACAGCTTGATAGCGGGCGAGAAGAAGGCGTCGAGCCGGCCCTGGAAGGAGGCCGCGTCCGAGTCCAGGTAATACTTGCCGCCCAGCAGCGAGATATCGGCCACCGGTATTATTTTCATTCCGGCGTAAAGCGCGGGCAGGGCGGTCAGGGTAAAGTGCAGCGCTACGGCGAAAGTCACCAGAAACTTTATTTTTTTATTAAACCGCATTATTCCTCCAAAAGATTTCTCACACAAAGCCGCTAAGCCATAAAGTTAAAACAGTATTTTTTTGATTTCAGTTTCTACTATTACTTCGTGTCTTCGTGCCTTTGTGTGATTTTACTCTCATTCCCTGCCCTTAAAACCGCAGCAGGCCGGCTTCCTTAAGCAGCTTGGCCGAATACATCACGTCTATGGTGCGCCCGCCGAAAAGCGAGCTGGTGTAAACGCGCTGGAAGTTAAGGCGGTCGGTTACCTGGTCCACGGTTTCCCCCGCGCCCAGGCCGGCGCCGAAGTCTCCTGTCGAAAGGATCTTCCCGTCGTCGAACAGCACGAAGTCCTGCGCGGCTATCCAGGTCAGGCCGTTGCCGGCGGCGGCGTCGGCAAAGGTGTTCTTTGTGAAGCTGTGATAAACGTCGTCGCCGGAGGGGTTGGATGCGTCCAGCACCGGCGCCGTAGGCTGCCCCAGGTAGGCCACAGAGGCCGTCACGCCGGTGGCCACGTTGTAATCCGTCTTGGTCCATATCCACCTGCCCAGCCCGCCGCTTTCGGCGGCCTGCGCGGGCCCCGCCGCGTAAAAGGAGTAATTCCCGAAAACCAGGTTCCAGGCTGGGTCGGCAAGGCTGCCGTTGGAAACCATTCTGCCGCTGGTGGCGTCCTCGGTGACCTTGTCTATTGTATTGCTCATCACGCTGTTCATCGAGGTCAGCTGCCACTGCGGCGCCTCGGAGCCGGGAGAAGAGATCATGTTAGCGGTGGCCCGGGAGAGGTCGGCGGGAAGAGCCGTGTTAAAGGTGAACAGGATCTTGCCGAAGTCGAAGCGGTTTTCGCGGGTGTTCAGCACCACGTACTTGAACTGGTCGGCGCGCGGCCTGATGGTATATTCCTCCATGCGCACCCGGTTGCCGAAGGCGTCTATGGCCACCTTGCGGTTCTGGTACTCGGCCGACTGCATCTCTTCCTGCGCCCTGGCCAGCACGTCCTCTTTTGAGATCTCGCCGTAGATCTCGGCCCTGGCTATCTCGGACGGGCTGCCTATCGCCGAGTTCATATCGCTGGGGTCGTTGGGATTCGAGCCCGGGTCCTTCATTTTGCCGTCGCCGGGGATATCGGTGAACTGGCCCTCGCGCACCAGCCCGGAATTGCCCTGGGAGTCGCCGGCAAGCACGCTGCCCTCGTAAACCTCCACGCGGCTGTTGCCGTCGGCGTCGACTCCTACCATGAAGTCCGTGCCGCGCACCGCGCAGACGGCCGACGGGGTGCGGACTTCGAATTTCTTCGATAATTTCTTTACCCAGGAGCGCACCCGGCCGGCGAACAGGCCGATGGAAACCGAATCCTTGTTCTCCACCGACATCCTGAAGGCCGAAAGCGGCGCCAGTTTCACCCTTGAGCCGTCGTCCATGGTGACCTCCACCGTGGAGGCCCTGGCGGTGCGCAGTTCGTCGCCGGAATTCAGGCGGGTCTTCTCTCCCCCGGCAAGCCGGGTCCAGCCAGACGCGCCGGTTTTCCTCAGGTCCACCTTGCCGCGCAGCGAGTTAATATAGGCGGCGTCGCAGTAGCGGCAGGAAAACAGCAGGGCCGCTGAAATAATTATCAGTTTCATAGAAACTCCTTAAAAAGCCGTTTACTTCCCCCGAAAGAACCAATTTAAAAAACAAAAGCCATCAGCCCTTATCTTAGGATAATGGTTTTAAAAAGTCAATGTAACAATGGTAACTCCAGCCATGAAGGGCGTGCGGCATACAATACTGGCCAGTCACGTCTTTTGTAAAATTACAAAATATCACGTATCAAACAGCAAAACGGGGCGCATACGG
>JAUSCK010000204.1 GCA_030651035.1 Elusimicrobiota bacterium | reverse complement strand
TACCCTCGCCACCCTGAAAGCTCGTTGCTGACGGAGGGGGAGACCGCAGGGGCCAGGTTAGCAAAAGCCGCCGGAAGGCGAGGCTTGCGTAAGCGCCGAGCCTGAGGCAGGCAGGCGCGCGCACGGTGTGCGCGACGCCGGTTTTGCGATCTGGCCCCTGCGGTAGGCCCCCGACTGGGCATCTCGCGGTCTTTATTCTGAAGTTGGTGAGCGAATTGAAAAGATATTAAAAACGGCGGAAGATGATGGGGGAGGGGGAGCCGGAGGCGAGGAGCTTGAAAAGCAGGACGAAGAGCAGGGCGCCGGCCAGCATAAGAGGGATGCCGATTATGGCGCCTATTATTGTGGAGGTGAGCAGCGCGCCGATGGTGAAGAGGGCTATGGCCAGAAGGGCCAGGCCGCCGGCCAGCAGCATTTTGAGGCGGGTCAGCAGGCCCGGTTTTTCAGGCGCGGGGCGTTCCCGGGGTTCCCCGCCGCTGGGCCTGAAGCCGCCGCCGCCGGGGCTGACAAGCTCCGGTTCGACGCACTGTTCATCAGATAGTGCTTCGGACCCTTCGCTGACCGCCAGGCGCTTGTCTTCCATTGTTCAATTTTACCAAAACAATGAAACAAATCTGTCATATTTCACGTTTATACTATAAAGGCGGCTGACCATTACGGATACATACATGTCAACGAAACTGCTCAATCTCTGCGCGGCAGCGGTTCTGGCCTCGGCCGTTTTCTGCCCGCCTGCGCGGGCGGCGGACGAGTCGCCGGCCAACGCGCTGCTGGTCGTGCCTTCGGAGCAGACGGTCTTTGACAGGAAATTCCAGGACTTCCTGGCGAAGAACGGCGCCAAGCTCCTGCAGTCCCATCCGCCCAGCGTTTTTGTGGGCTATATCCCCCGGGAGCTCGACAAGCAGCTGAAGGAGCAATACGGCGCGCTGGTTTACCGCGACAGGGTGGACGACTGGAGCTCCTTCGCCCGCTACGGCGAGAGCGCCATATTCGCCGTGAACGCCTGGAACAAGCGCTTCGTCGACGACCCGCCCGAGGCCCCGCTGATAGTCAGCACAAAGGTGCAGCAGGCCGGGCGCAAGGGCGACGCGCTGAAGCTTACCTGGAACGCGGTGATGAAGGCCTCCGCCTACAGGCTGCAGATAAGCCCCGACGATACCTTCAGGGTCATCGCACTGGAGACCGTCCTCGCGCAGAACAATTACCGCCTGGTACCCGCCTTCTGGAAGGACGGGATCTATTACTGGCGCGTGGCCGGCATCCTCACTCTTAACACCGGCGAAGAGCGGGACGGGGCTTTTTCCGACGCTTATTCTTTCGCCGTCTCCAGGCCCTCCCGGCCCGGCGCAAAACTCGGCGCGCCGCCGCTGCCGGATAAAAACAGGGTCAAGGGCAAGCCGCTTTCCTGGGCCTCGCCGGTCGCTTTCAAGTATTACCGCCTGCAGCTTTCCGAGAAGGCTGATTTTGAAGTCCCGCTGCTGGACGTTTTTACCGACACCTGCACCTACAGGCTTTCCGGTCTCCCTGTAAAGCGCGATACCCCCTATTATATGAGGGTGATGGGTTCCGACGGCGCGGCTACGGGGGAATGGTCGGCGGTTTCGGAGCTGGTGATCGAGTCGCCCGCAGCCGCCGCTGACAGCAGCCCCGGGGCGGGCCGCAGGAAAAAATAAGTCCGCAAAAGCTATGAAAAGACAGGCATTCCATACTCTGCCGCCGGGCCTGGCGAAATGTTTTTTACTGCTTATCGCCGTCTTTTCCGCTTTTCCCGCGGTCACCTGGTGCGTGCCCGCTAACCCGGCCTTGTTCGAAACCTTCCAGCCGGACGGCAAAAAAATAAAACTTTCGCTCAGGGGCGACGAGTTCCACAAGTGGCATGAGGACGCGAAGGGCTACACCGTTTTAAAGGAGAAAGCCACCAGGAACTGGGTTTACGCCGAAAAAGGCATTGGCGGCACGCTGAAAGCCGGGATACATAAAGTCGGCGCCGCCGACCCGGAACTGCTGAAATTGCCGAAGCGGCTGGTCGACGCTGAAAAGGCCTCGCTTGCCCGCAAGCGGCAGGCGGCCGCCAATCCCTCGCCGGCATACCAGGTTTCGGGTGCGCGCACCGTCACGGGAATTAAGCCGTTTTCCGCCCCCTCAAGGACGCCTATACTTAGCGGAACCATGAGAAACCTGGTCATCCTTGCCAGGTTTTCGGACCAGGGCGAATCGTATCCACTGTCCCAGTTTAACAGCCTGTTCAATGACATCGGCTATATTTACGACGGGGCCCTGGGGTCCGTCAAGGATTATTTCAGGCAGGTTTCCTACAACCAGCTTACCGTGCAGTCGACCGTTTCCAACTGGGTAACGCTGCCGAATACCGCCGCTTATTACGGAGCGAACGACGGCGACGGGTACGACGTCCGCCCCAGGCAGATGGTTATAGACGCTATAAACGCGCTTGACGCCGCCGGGTTCGACTTCAGCACCGTCGACGGCAACGGCGACGGTCAGGTTGACGGGCTGACCATAATACATTCCGGCAGGGCCGAGGAGTGGGGGGGCAACAACACCGATTATATCTGGTCCCACCAGTGGGGACTGGCCTCTCCCGTCGCCAAAGACGGCGTAACGATGCAGATGTACCATACCGAATCCGCGGTGCGGGGCTGGGACAGCACCCCCTCGAGCTGGGGTATAGCGCGCATAGGCGTTATCTGCCATGAAACCGGGCACTTCCTCGGCCTGCCTGACCTTTACGACACCACCGACGCGTCCACCGGCGTGGGCGCCTTCTGCCTTATGGGCAACGGCTCCTGGAACGGCCCCGACGGCGACGGTGTTTCTCCCGCGCATATGAGCGCGTGGTGCAAAAGCTACCTCGGCTGGGCTACGCCGACACAGCTGACCACGGTGGGAACCAAGTCCCTGCCGAGGATAGAGGATAATTCAGGGGCCTTGTACCTGCTGCGCGACGCCGCCTTCCCCGCGGATGAGTATTTCCTCATTGAAAACAGGCAGCCTTACGGCTTTGACACCTACCTGCCGGGCTTTTCCCGCGGCATTCTTATCTGGCACATCGATGAGTCCATGCCCGACAATGATAACGCCGCCCACTACCTGGTGGACCTGGAGGAGGCCAGCGGCACGCAGCATTTGCAGGCAGCTCCCGGCGTGGATGGCGACAACGCCGATTATTTCAGCGGTGACTATGTCAACTCTTTTACCGACACAACTTCTCCTAACAGCAAAAGTTATACAAGCGCCAATCTTAAGCTGCCGCTCAGCGGCATTTCAGCTTCCGCAAATACCATGTCTTTTTATCTCGGCACCACCGATGTTACGGCGCCGCTGACCGTGGCCACGGTGAACGACGGCCTCGGAGCCGACATAGCCACTACGGGCTCGCTGACGCAGCTCTCCGCCAACTGGACAGCCTCCAGCGACCCTGAAACCGGGATCCTGGGATATCGTTACGCCATAGGCACCTCGGCCGGCGCCGTCGATGTCGCGGCCTGGACGGACAACGGGCTGTCCCAGTCCGTAACCAGGGCCGGCCTGGGCCTTACCGGCGGCGTAATATATTACTTCGGAGTTAAGGCCGTCAACGGCGTAGGCGTAGAGTCGGTCGCCCGCTGGTCCAACGGGCAGCAGGTTGACGCGAGTTTTCCGACCGACGTGCCGTATGTTTATGACGGCACCGGGACGGATATCGATTATGTTTCCTCGCTGAACACCCTGTCCGCCAACTGGGGGGCCCCGACTTCGGGCGGGATATTGGAGTACCAGTACGCCATAGGGACTACCCCCGGCGGGATAGAAAAGCTGGGCTGGACTACCGCCGGCCTGAACACCTATATAACCAAATCCGCCCTGGCGCTGGCCGAGGGCGTAGTCTATTACATCGCCGTTAAGGCCAGAAATTCCAACGGCTTCTCGTCGGCCACCGCTTCCGACGGGCTGAGGGTGGATACTACCAGCCCCACGGCCAGGGTGCTGATAACCTCGCCTATCCCGGTTAAAACCGGGGCTTTTAACGTAAAGCTCATCGTGACCGAAGCTAACGCCTTAGCCGGAACCCCGCAGCTCTCTTTTACCGCCTCGAACGGGGCTTCGGTTGCGCTTCCCCTCACCTTCCTGACCGGTTCGACCTGGACGGTTTCCAGCTATATAGAGTCCTATCACTCGACCAATACGGCCACTTTCCATTTCAGCGCGTCCGACCTTGTCGGCAACGCCGGCGCCTCCATAACCTCCGGCGGCACCTTCGTGGTGGATACTTCCGTTTCAGGGGCCTCGGGCGGCACCGTCTCGAACAGCGACGGGAACGCCGTAACCCTGCCCGCCGGGGCCTATGCGGGTAACCTCTTTGTGCAGATCTCTACGGTGCCCTCTATCACGGTGGAAGGGGCCGACGGCGTCTCTCCGGAGTCGATAAAGATCCGCTCCATCGACCTGGCGCGGGAATTTTCCGCCAGGAACGCGGCCGGGATCCCGGTTACCTCTTTTTTAGCCCCGCTTACCATAACCATGTCCTATCCCGACGCTGACAGCGACGGCAGGATCGACATGGACCTGCTTAAGGAATCCACCGCGTGGATCTACTACCTGGACACTGCAGCCGGCAACTGGACCCGCATGCCGGGGGTCTCGCGGAATCCCGCGACAAATACCTTGTCCATAGACGTCGAACATTTCTCCGTCTACTCGGTCAGGTCCTCCGGCTCCTCCGACTCCGGGATGGGCTTGCTCAAGGCCTACCCCAACCCCTGCGATTTCCGCTCGGCCGCCTCTCTCAAGTTCGGCGGGATCCCGCCCGATGCCGTCGATACGCGGGTGTACATCTACAACGAGGCGGGGGAGCTGGTCCGCTCACTGGTGCGCGGGGGAATATACGGAGACCTGACGGAACCCCTGTCGTGGGACGGGCTCCGGCAGGGCGGCTCAAGGGCCGCCAGCGGGCTTTATATATACCTGGCGAAAACCTCCAACCACGGAAAGGGGACTGGAAAGTTCTTCATAGTCTGGTGATATGAACATAGCCGCCGCGTTTCTTTTGCTTTTGCTCAGCGCTCCGCCCGCCCGCGCGGGGGCGGGGTCCGAGGCTTTGCCTTTTCTTAAACTAGACGCCGGGGCGCGCAGCGCCGCCCTCTCGGGCGCGTACTGCGCCGCAGGCGACGACGCCCTCAGTGTCTTTTATAATCCGGCGGGGACGGCCCTGGTAGAAAAAAAAGAAATACTGCTGTCGCACAACGAGTGGCTGGAGGGACTGCGCAACGAAACCCTGGCTTACGTTCACCCCGTCGGCCCCCGCCTTACCGCTTTCGGGGGGGTTAACGCGCTTTTCAGCGGCAGCATGAACAGATATAACTCCATCGGGTATAAGATCGGCGCGTTCTCCTCGATGGAGGCGGCTGTTTCCGCGGGCCTCTCGGCCGACTTCGGGCTTAATTATTACGGCGGGGCGGCGGTCAAGGCCCTGTCGCAGCAGGCCGCGGGCGGGAAGGCCCTGGCCTGGGCCGGCGACGCCGGGCTTTTGAAGGTCGCCGGCGGCTGGCGGCTCGGCCTCTCGGCGTCAAATTTCGGCGGCAGGCTTAAATTCGGCTCGCGCAGCTTCGACCTGCCGCTTATCCTCAGGGGCGGCGTTTCCCTGAACTTCCTTGAAAATTACATGGTCACGGCCGAGAGCGTAAAGGCCGGGCGCTCGGCGTCGGCCACCGCGCTTGGCGCCGAAGGGCGCGTGCGGGCCGGGCCCAAGGAGTATTTCTATCTGCGGGCCGGCTACAAGACCGGCCGCAGCCGCTATGCCGGCCCCGGCTTTACCGCCGGAGTGGGGCTTACCAACAGGGACCTGAGGGTGGATTACGCTTTCGCGCCGTATGGCGAGCTGGGCGACGCGCACCGGGTTACGGTGGCCCTGCGGTTCGGCGAGATACGCCCCGAGGAAGTGCCGGAGCACCCGCAGCTGCCGCCGGTCCGCGGCTATAACAGGGTGAAGCCCGCGTCCATGCTTGTCGAACCTGATAAGGCCGCGCAGAAAAAGAAAAAGAAGAAGGCCAGCGATGCCTATTTTATGTGGTGACGGGGGATTTAAATCCGGTATTCGGAAGCAGGTCACTGATTTCCGCCGTTAAGCAGCTCCAGCCAGAGCGCGGCGGTTTTCGGAAGGTCAAAGTCCGCCGCCCTTTTGAGGCCGGCGGAGGAGTAGCTTCTCAGGGCGGCCGGGGCGGCGAGCATTTCTGAAAGTTTTTCAACCCAGGCCAGCTCCTCCGCCTCGAGCGGCTCGCCGGCGGGAAGCCTGGCCCCGGAGAGAACAGGCATGAGCAGGCCGTAGGGGGCATGGTCCGGCGTCAGCGCGCGGTCCGTTAAGGCGGTGCCGGGCGAAAGTATTTCTCTCGGCCCGGAGGCGCAGTCGGAGGACGCCACGGGGGTTCCGCAGGCCATGGCCTCCAGCAGGGCGTTAGGGAAGCCTTCCCAGAGCGAGGTGAAAGCGAAGAGGCGGGCCTTCGCGATGAACTGATAAGGGTTTTCGCGGAAGCCCGTGAAATACACGTCGGCTTCCGGCGGCGGGGCGCCGGGGCCCGGAAAAGTTTTAAGGCCGAGCCCGGCCGCCAGTCCGGTCAGGTAGCCCCGGAGCTCGCCCTCTCCGATCAGGACAAGCGCCGCGCCGGGCAGGTTTTTTTTCAGCTCTTTGAAAATTCTCAGCAGATGCCAGTGGCCCTTGGCGGCGGTCAGCCTGCCGCCCGCTGCGATGACCGGCCTTTCAAAGACCGGGGCCCACCCGGGCGGAAGGGGGAGGGCCGCCAGCGCCCCTATGCCGGGGGCGTCGCAGCAGTTGTGTATCACCCGGATCTTCTCCGGCGGCACGGCGAAGTTGTCGGACAGGTCTTTTTTTACGCCTGCTGAATTGGCCACCACCAGGGCCGCCTTCGGATAGTAGCGCCTGATGAGCGGGCGCATCAGGGCGCCGCGCAAGCCGGAAAATTCGCCCGAGGGGCTGGTGCGCTCGCAGAGCACGGCCCGGTGCCCGCTGCGCTTTGCCGCCAGCACGTTCACTATGTTGGCGCGCTCCATGAAAGACAGCACCGTGTCCCCGGGCCGCACGGCGGCGGCCAGGCGGCGGGCGTAGAGCGGGATGGAGGCGGTTTTAACCAGGGAGCTGGTGGAAGAGCTGTGGCCCGAAAGGATCTGTATTTTAGAGACGTCCGCCGGCTGGGCGATCTCGTCCTCAAGGAGCAGCATCGCGTCGTGGGGGAGCAGCTGCGCCAGCGCGGCGAACTGCTTTTCGGCGCCGCCGCGGAACAGGGAGTTTATCAGGAGCTTAAGGCCCATAAGGCAATTCTAGGATATTTTTGCCGTCTGATGGGCATAGCCCTTGGTACGGCACTGGCAAAGCCCTGAGCCGCCGCGCTTCCTGGTAAAGCGGTTGTGCCGGGTGAAATTCCGTTTTCAGTGCCGGGATGCCGGCGGATAAGGGGGAAACATGGGATACTTCGTCTTTATACTGTTTTTTGCGGCGGCTGACGCCGGCGCGCAGGCGCCCGTTACTCTTTTGGGCCATAGCGCGGCCGTGGAGGCCGTGGCTTTCTCGCCCGACGGGAAATTGCTGGCCTCGGCGGGCCTGGACGCCAACGTGGCTTTGTGGACCGTCAGCCCCGGCAGGCTGAAAAAAATGCTGGTCGGGCACGACGACGCTGTCTGGGGCCTGGCTTTTTCTCCGGAAGGGGACTACCTGGCCTCGGGTGACAGCGGGACCGTCGAGATCTGGAAGGTGCCCGGCGGGAAAAATTTTAAGAGCCTGCAGGGACAGAGCCAGGGCCTTTACAGCGTCGCCTTCTCACCGGACGGGGGGTTCCTGCTGGCCGGGGGCATCGACTGCGTCGTTGTCTGGACTTTCCCCGAAGGTGACCTGCACCGCGTTATGAAAGCCAAGGTGGGAAGCGCCAACTCCATAGCGCTGCTGCCCAATGGGAACGTGGTTTCCGGCAACGGCAACGGCACGATCACGGTCTGGAACACGAACAACGGGAAAATTACAAGGACCATAAAGGCGCATACGGAAGCCGTCCGCGCGGTGGCTGTATCCACCGACGGTTTTCATGCCGCCTCGGCCGGGCTCGACGGGGATGTGAAGATCTGGCGCCTGTCCGACGGCGTCCTGGTCAGCTCTTTCGCGGCGCACGCCGGCGGGGCCAGGGCCGTGGCGATCTCCCCGGACGGCAAGCGCGTCGCCAGCGGCGGGATGGACGGCGCCATCAGGCTCTGGAACCTGAAGGGGCCCCAGAAAAAGCCGGTCAAAGAACTATTGGACCACGACGCCAGCGTCGAGACTCTGGCTTTCTCGCCGGACGGCAAGCTGCTGGCTTCCGGCTCCAAGGACAATTCAGTGAAGATCTGGAAGCTCCAATAAACAAATTCCGGCGTCTCTTTGACCGCCGGACCTCCCCTTTGATGGCGTCCGCGGCTGCATCGTATGTGTAGTCCGCGTACTCAAGTATTGGTATAATTTTACATCCGCGGCTATGGAGGCTTAATGAGACATTTTCCCGCTACTTCCCGACTGGTCAAGATCTGGATCTTTTTTATTTTTAGCGCCTTTGTCGGTTATGCGGGCATGCAGGTATTCGCCGCCTCGAATAAAGCAGCCGGCGTCCCCGAAGTGAAAACCTCGAGCGTTCCCGCCCAACCGCAGGCTTCCACGGCTATAGCGGAACAAATAGAGAAAATGAAGAGGGAGCACGCCCCCTCCAGCCCGGCGACCCGCGCGGTTTCTTTTCTCGGGCTGTTCGCCC
>JAUSCK010000203.1 GCA_030651035.1 Elusimicrobiota bacterium | reverse complement strand
CAGTTCCGAAGAAGCGCTGGAGCGGGCCCTGGCCGATATAAGGGAATATTTGGCCGGACCCGAGGCAGTTAAAGAGCTATTTTTATAGGCCAGCTGGTGGCAGGTAAATGGTAAAATTGGGGGGTGAAGGAATTTGATTTTGTTATTAAGGCGGCGCTGAAAGAGGATATTGGAGCCGGGGACGTTACTACCCGGTTCTTTGTGCCTTTGGGGACCAGGTTTTACGGCGAGATGCGGGCCAAGGATAACGGCATTGTTTGCGGGCTTGGGGTGGCTAAAAGGGTTTTTGAACTGGCCGCGAAGGGTTCGCGGGTAAAGATAACAGTTAAAGAGGGCGCGCGCATTAAGAAGGGCGCTGTCCTCATGAAGATAGAGGGGCCTGCTTCCATACTTACCGCGGAGCGGACGGCTTTGAATTTCCTGCAGCATATGAGCGGCGTGGCTACCAGGGCCGCGCTTTTTTCATCCGTTATTAAGAACCCGCGCACTAAAATTTACGATACCCGTAAGACCCTGCCGGGCCTGCGGGCCGTCGAGAAATATGCAGTGGCCTGCGGCGGGGCCCGCAACCACCGCATGGGGCTTTATGACATGGTGATGATAAAGGATAACCATGTGGCGTTCGCGGGCGGCAGCCCCGCGAGGCTGGCGGAAAGGATAGCTGTGATCCGCCGCGAGAGACCCGGGCTGAAGATAGAGATAGAGGCGCAAAGCCTGGCGGAAGTAAAAGCCTTTTTGCCGCTGGGCGCCGAAGTCATGATGCTGGATAATATGGATTTTGCGGCGATGAAGAAGGCCATTGCGCTTATAAGGGCGCATAAAGGCAAAAAGCCGGAGATAGAGATCTCCGGCGGCGTGGACCTGGCGAAGGCCGCGCGCTATTCCAAGCTGGGGCCGGACCGCATCTCCGTCGGGTCCATTACCAGCGGGGCGAAGCCTCTGGATATTTCTTTCGAAGTGAGGTCAAAATGAAAAAATGTGATTGCGCTGCTTTAAACATTGACAGCCTGCCCGGCATAAGCAAGATAG
This sequence comes from Elusimicrobiota bacterium, assembly GCA_030651035.1. GTDB lineage: Bacteria > Elusimicrobiota > Elusimicrobia > Elusimicrobiales > UBA9959 > UBA9959. Next base: position 10,642 of record JAUSCK010000203.1, on the reverse strand, counting down.
TCTGCCTGGACCAGGTTGATTCCACCCAGGCGGTGGCCCGGGCGCTGGCCCTGGAAGGCACGGCTGAAAAAACCCTGGTGCTGGCCGAAACCCAGACTGCCGGCAGGGGCCAGCCGGGCCGCGACTGGGAGTCCGGCAAGGGCGGCCTGTACATGACGCTGCTGCTTAAGCCGGAGGCCGGGCTTAAATTCCTGCCCGACCTGAGCGTGCTGAGCGGCGAGGTCGTGGCCGAGACCCTGACCGGTCTTTACGGCATAAAGACCCGCATAAAGAAGCCCAACGACGTTTACGCCTGGCATCCGCGCCGCCGCAAGTGGCTTAAGATCTCCGGTATTCTTACTGAATCCTCATCCATAAGCAGCGCCGCCAGCTGGCTGCTGCTGGGCGTGGGGGTGAACCTGAATAACACCGTAAAGATCGAGACCGGAGTCAGCGTTAAAGCCGTAAAAGGCGCCGAGGTTTCCAGGGAAGAGTTCCTGACAGAATTCCTTAAAATTTTTTGGCTGCGCTACTCCGCCTGGGAATACGGCAGCCAGGCCAGATCGTAGAAATAAAAAGAGAAACATGCGCAGCGCTGAAAACAGAGTTAACCGGAAAGTTTCAGTTGAAACTTTCCCCTCGCATAGCTCGGGCGCAGGAGCGCGGAATACACCCTTGCGGACCGGGCGCGCATAGCGCTGGGTCCGCAACCCGCTACTGCGGGGAATCCTGCATATTTCTGTCCGCCTTGTTTGTCAATGGAAACCACTTTCAACAGCAGGATTCGGGTTAAAGAAATAGCGCTGGCCTGCGGGGCGTCGGCGGCAGGGATCGCGGCCGCCGGAGAGCTGGAAGAATTTAAGCGGTTTTCGCTGGCGGTTTCCGCTTATCCGCAGGGCTTATCCTACCTTAGAAGAAGCGGCCTCAAAAGACATAGCCTTAAAAACTGGAACGTCGATGCAGCCTCGGCGCTGGTCTGCGCTTTCAGGTACTGGGAGCCGGCGATGGATCATGCCGCCGCCCTGAAGGCCGCCGGGGACCCGGCCGCCTTCCTGGCGGGTTCGGGCCGCAGGATAACCCAGCCGGAGCTGCTTTCCCTGCCGGGCGCTAAAATTTCCCGCTACGCTTTAAGCCGCGACTACCACCTGGCGGTTAAAGAAAAGCTTTCAGCGATGCTGACCGGGATCAAGCAGGAGCTGCCGGGGGTTGAAGGGGTCATTTTCTGCGATACTTCTCCCGTGCTGGAGAAAGAGCTGGCGCGGCTTGCCGGGATAGGCTTCAGGGGCAGGAATACCCTTGTAATGTCCGGGGAACTGGGTAGCTACTTTTTTATAGGCGGGATAGCGCTTGATATCGGGCTGGAGCCGGACAAGCCCGCCGCCGGGTCCTGCGGCGAGTGCCGTCTGTGCGAAGCGGCCTGTCCGACCGGGGCTTTGAACGGCGGGGCGCTGGACGCGGGCCGCTGTCTGTCATACTGGACGACCCAGTCCAAGGAAAAAATACCGGCTGAACTGGCCGCCAAAACCGGCGGCTTCGCCTACGGCTGCGACCTCTGCCAGGAAGCCTGCCCCCACAATAAACCCCCCGGCTGGCTCGCTCCCGGTTTTGAAACCATAAAGCCAATAAAATAAAAAAAGGAAGCTTTGTGCTTCCCTTTTGTTATGCCCAGGCGTTAGTTATTTTGTAAACATTCGGTGAACCCATCGTCCCATTCTGTCATTCCTGCGATCTTTTGGCAGGAATCCAATCAGTCTTTATGGATTCCCGCCTACGAATTGCGGGAATGACACACGTATTTACCGAATATTTACGTTATTGTTTTTTGGCCAGGGCGCTTTTTACGGCTTCCATCAGGTCGTCGGTGTTGAAGGGTTTGGTGAGGAAGGCCGCGACCTGCGAGAAGCGCTGGAACATGGTGCGGGAGGGTTCGAGCGCCGAAAGGACCACTATGGGCAGCGTGTTCAGCTCCGGGTCTTCGGAGATCTGAGTGGCCAGCGAGTAGCCGTCAATGCCGGGCAGCATCACGTCCAGCACAAGCAGCTGCGGCTTATAGGAGCGCAGCACGTCCATAACCTCGCGGCCGTTGTCGCAGGTTTTTACCTCGTGGCCCAGCGACTCAAGCGTGTACTGCACAAGGCTTGAAATTTCAGGGTCATCGTCAACTACAAGAATTTTATTCCCCATATCTATAAATTTAACACATTCGTTCTTATTTGTAAAGCAGGAATTTGTCCGCCCGGGCTTTAAAATCCGCGTTGTTTTTATCGAAAGCCGCCAATATGCCGGCCGGCTTCGCGCCCGCCTCCAGCATGTTGTAAAGGTCGGAGGAGCCGGTCATCTTGCGTATCTCCCCGGGTTTCAGCCTGAAATCCGCGCCGTTGTATTTCTTAAGCAGGTAGGCGGCGTGAGTGAAAATATCCAGCGCCTTCACGGCGGATTTGTCCGTGACCACCAGGCTTATCCCTTCGCAGGTCTTGCCCGCGTACATGTCATTTGCGGGGGTCAGTTTCAGGGGGGAGAACTTTACGCCTTTAAGCCCGGCCTTCGAAAGCTTTTTAGCTATTTTCTCCGCTTTCATCCACGGCGCGCCGAACCAGAGGAATGGCCTGTCGGTGCCGCGGCCCACCGAAACGTTCGAGGCCTCGAAGCAGCCCAGCCCCGGGTAAAGGACTTCAGCGTTCACGTTCCTGATATTGGGCGAGGGGTTGGTCCAGACCAAGCCGGTCTGGTCGAAGAACATATCCCGCGTCCAGTTTTCCATTTTAATAACCGTGAGGTCCAGGCTGAGGCTCAGGTTCGCTTTATGGAAAAGGGCCATCTCTCCGGCGGTGAAGCCGTGGCGCGCCGGCACCGGGAAATAAGCGGTGAAAAAACTTATGCCGGGCTCAAGCACCGGGCCCTCTACCAGGCCGCCTACCGGGTTCGGGCGGTCCAGCACCATGAAGGGCAGGCCGGCTTTCGCGGCCTCTTCCATGGCGTAGCCCATGGTGGTGAGGTAGGTGTAAAACCGCGCGCCTATATCCTGTATGTCGAAGACCAGGACGTCCAGGTCCTTCAGCATTTCAGGCGCCGGGCGCTGCTTGTTCTTGCCGTAAAGGCTGTAGACCGGCGCACCGGTGACCGGGTCCGTGGAGCTGGCTATGTATACCCCGCCTTCCTCGGTGCCGCGGAAGCCGTGCTCCGGCGAGAAGATGGCCGCCAGCTTGAAATTGCCCGCCTTATGGAAGGCGTCCACGGCGTTGACGCCGTTCTGGTCCACGGAAGTGTGGTTCGTTATCAGGCCGACGCGTTTCCCTTCCAGCTGCCTGAACCCGTCGCGCTCAAGCACGTCGAGACCGGTCAGGGTAAGCGCTGCCGCGCGCGGGGTTAACGGGTTAGAGAAGATGAATGCAGAGTATAAAATAAAAAAATAATTGTGTTTCATAATTCCTTGTTCTGACAGAACTGAAAAAAACTACTGCATATCACCGCAGAGGCGCAGAGGTCGCAGAGGGGGGAGGAGTGGGAGTAAATATATAAGAAAAAGCTCTCTCTCGATTCTTAACTCCGCGACCTCTGCGCCTCAGCGGTGAATTATAAGATCTGCTTACAATTAATTCTCTTTAAGTACCAGCAGGTGCAGGGTGCCCTGGTCCCAGAGTTTGAAGGCGAAGGTGCGGGCTTTTTTGCCGTTGCCGGCGAAGAAGTCCACCCGGCCCGGGCTTTTTATGGCGCCGCCGGTGTCCTGGCAGAAAACGAAGCGGCTGTCCAGCTTGCGCCCGAGAAGGGTCCCTTCCGCATCGACGTCGGGCATGGTAGTGCGCATGTAGGCTATGGTTCCCATGGGCACCAGGTTATTGTCTATGGCAATGGAGCGCCAGCCGGTGAGCGGCAGGCCATAGGTTCCGGTAGGGCCCACTTCCGGGTCGGCGGGCCGCTCCAGCTTGAAGAAGGTATAGCGGCGGTTGGCGCTCATTATCGCCCTTTCTTCCTTCGGGTGGTCAAGCAGGTACTGCTTGCCTTTTTCATGGCTGATGCCCTCACGCGGCATGGCGCCGGCTTCCACCAGCGCGCTCAGCCAGCCCTTGAATTTGAGGCTGTTCGTAGAGGCGAAATTGGCCTTTATCACGCTGCCGTCCGGCAGCGCCAGGCGCCCTGAGCCCTCTATGTGCAGGTCCATGATATCGGCCCGGTCCCTGAACCAGGCCAGCTCCAGGCCCCTGCCCTCCAGCGCGCCTTCAAAGTCTATCTGCTCGCGGTCGATGTAAGGGATCAGCGCGCCGCTCTTCAGCTGGCCGGTCAGTTTTTCGCCCCTGAATTTCTCGTTGAAATCCTCCAGGTTTATCGTGATAAGGTCGTCCGGCTTGGCGTAGATGGGGTATTTGTATTCGGCCGTCGGCTTAAGGCTGGCTTCGAGCGTGGGCTCGTAATAGGAGCTGAAAACCACCGTGCCGGTGGAATCGCGCCCGGCCATCTGGAAAATGTCGAACTTTTCCTTCAGCCGTCGGTCAAGGTCCCGCGCGGTGGGCGAGGATTCCAGTATCTTTATGAATTCCTCGGTGGATTCGGAAAGCTCCCTGGGCGTTATTTTTCGGGAACCTAAGGTGTAAGCCGGCGCGCCGCCTTTAAGGCCCTGGAAATAAGCGCGGTTAAGCAGGGCCGCTTTCATCAGCGGCTTCAGGTCGTCGCCGTCCTCTAAAACAGGGAGGTTTTCGGGGGTTGCCAGGAACATCGGAACGGCTTCCGCGGGCTTGGTGGCAACCGCGACCGACGGGCAGGCAGGGCAGGGCGGGCAGGCCTCGCACTTTGGCCCGCTTGGAAAAAGTGCGGGGCAGGCTCCGGCTGGTTCGGACTTCCTGGCGCCGGCGGCGCAGCCGGCAAGGGCCAGCGCGAATATAACTAAAGTTACCTTCTTCATAATATATCTCCCGTGACTTAAAAGCCCGGACCGGTCCCGCCGGCGGATCGCCCGCCGTGTGCGCCGGCGGAGGGCGGGTGCCGCCGCCCGCCAAAGTAACCGTAATCAAACTTGACCTGGGTTACACCCGGGGCTTTTTCATAGGGAAAAAGCGCAGCCGGCTGATTCAATTATCCCAAAATAGCGTTGTTGACACAAGAACGATTTTCTACTAAACTCTGCATATGAGGATAAAAATTATTTTAATATTGCTTTTTATGATGCTGCCCGGTGTAATTCTGGCCGAGGAGGCTAAAATTATCTCTATGAGCGGCGCCGTGGATGTCCGGGCTGCCCGCGAGGGCAAGTGGGCTTCCGCCAAAGAAAAGACTGAAATAGGCGAAGGCGGGGCTGTCCGCACCGGGGCGAACGGGGGCGCCGTTATATTGATGCCAAATAAGACCAAGGTGTGGCTTAAAGAGAACTCCAGCCTGGAGATAGAGCAGCGCCAGACGCTGTCTTCGCGCCTGATGCTGGTGTTCGGCCGGATAAAGGTGCGCGTGCCGCATCTTATGCGGAAGGAAAGATTCGAGGTCCGCTCCCCGGCGGCTGTCTGCGCGGTGCGCGGTACCGAATTTACGATGGGCTCCACCGAAGAAGGGAAGATGGACCTGCAGGTGCTCTTTGGCGAGGTGAAGCTTAAATTCACGGTTCCCCCGCAGAAGGGCAGCGCGGAATTCAACATACCGCAGGGGCAGGGCATCAACTCGGCGGAAAGCGGCAAGGCCGTCAAGCCCGTACTGCTGACCGCCAAACTGGAGCGGGAAGCCCTTGAGAACTGGAACCCCGGCCTGAAGGCCGACGAGCGCCAGAAAGAACTGCAGCAGAAGGAGAACGACAGGGCGCAGGTCAAGGACTTTGCCAGGGCCACCAATAACGCCGAGAACTCCGTAAAAAGCTTCCTCAACGTCGTTAAGGAATCGGACCTGGAGGCCGGCCGCACAATGAGCGACGTGCACGGCAACGTGGTGCGCGTGGACCAGCGCATGGTGCGCCCGGACAACAACACCATACAGTTCTTCAACCTGGTGAAGCGGCCGAATTACGCTGACTTTGCCGGCAGGGAATTTGCCTATAACGGCGGGTCGCTCCCGAACCGGCTGGACTTTATGCAGATGAGCATGAATTTCGACAAGGCTCTTCCCTCGCGTATAGATGAGTGGCCCTCGTTCTTTAACAGCAACACCATAAACCCGGTTTACGCCAGCTTTATAATGGCTAACCGCACCTACGCCGACGAGATCTTCGTGATAGCGGAGGGATACCGCTACGACGCCGTGCGCGACGAGCTTGTTGACAACATCAAGGTGGTAGCGCCCGGAGCGACAGCAACCGGGGATAATGACATGCACACCATAATTACCGGCATGCTGGCGGATGACGGTACGCCCGGCAAGGCGCAGCAAATGCTTAATGCCCTCGCAAGGCTTGATATACGCGATACTCTGGACGGCTCAGGACAGTCCACTACCGGCGGCAGGCTTACTTATTCCGGCGGAACAGCTATGGGTACTTACAACGGAGCAGGTGTTAAAACCGGCGGAACTACCGATATGTACTGGGGAAAACAAATGAGCGCCCCGGGCAGCGCGCCGGCCAGCTGGACAAGCTCCTGGAACAAAAGCGGGGACCCGCGGCTGTGGGAGTACCAGGCGGACGCTTACCGCATCGGAAATAAAGATACCAACGCCTACTTCTGGCGCGCCAGCGAGAATTATGTGATAAACAACGGCGGACAGATACAGCAGGCCTCCGACTTCACTAATTCCAGCAAGGACCCGTTCTCCATCTTGAAGAACAGCGGTATTGAGATGATGTCCTATATAAAAACCGATGTCGCGGGCGGCGCTGACGATACCAGCTGGACCTCCGCGAATATAAGAAGCGACATCTCTACTGCGGATAAGTTCACCAGCACCCGCTACGCTTCCGGTACCAACATCGACCTGGTCTTCATACCTGACTTGATGGTGGCCGCGGTACAGCGCATGCTGCCCGCTATCACTAAGCTCGGCGATTAAATTAAGGGATAAACAATGAAAAGGCTGATAATAACCTTTTTAGCGCTTTTTTTGATAAAAGGCGCCGCTTTCGCGGCAGTGGACTGGGAATCCAAAGGGATGCAGATAGCCGGCGAAATCATGGCCAACCCTGCAGGCTTCTTCTACGACTTCCAGCAGGACCTGGAAGGAACCACCCCGCTGCCGCCGGGCAAGCGCTTCAGCATACAGACGGGCCTGTTCCCCACCCTCATCCCGATGACCTACACCAACGTGTCCGGGAAGGTCCGCCTGCACGGCGAGGGCCGCATAGCTCCCGGCGTGCCGCAGCTGGACCTGATAGGCGGCTACTGGGACATGCTGGCGGCCAAGATGGCCACCAAGGACTCCAAGACCATAGACAGCGCCAAGTTCGGCGGCTACTATATGGGCGCCATAATGAGCACCTCGCTGAGCCCGCGCGTGCGCACCTTCTGGGGCTACAAGCACAGCCAGCTCGACGCCAGGCTGAAGTTCAAAGCCGGCGAGCAGCCGGAAATGCTGGGGACTACGGTCAACAGTTTCGACACCGGCTTCAAGGACGACTTCTTTATAGCCGGCATCGAAACCCCGAAGGGCGTGGGCAAGCTGTGGAGCATACAGCTTAACTACGGCCTGAAGACGCAGACGTTCTCGAGCAAGATCAGCTGGTACGGGAAGTTCTTTGAGCTGGGCCTCAATATTTTCCCCGAGGGCGTGCTGGTGTTCCACCCGGTGTGGAATTTCCACGTTAACTTTTAACTGCGAATCGCGCGAACAAGGCGCGAATGGCACGAATTAAACAGAGGTAACTGAATGAAAAAAATAATCTTAAGCGCGTTTATAGCGGCGGGCATGGCCGCCAGGCTGTGCGCGGCCGTGGCGGAGGATTCAAAGATCTTCACGCCTTTCTTCGACATGAGCATGACCGAGGCGGCTTTCCTGCCCTCTGAAGGCAATATCTTCAGCGGCGGCAATATAAACACGCAGGTGGGCCTGCTGGCCAAAGCGACGCAGGCGGACCACCTCTTCGGCCTGTACAACTTTAACTACGGCGGGCCCGGCTTCGCGCCGCAGGACTCGAAGCAGTTCACCGACAGGTCCATGTCCCACGGCTTCAATATAGAGTACCGCCGCTCCGTCACGGACCGCATCCGGCTGCGCCCGGGCGTTTCGCTGAACCGGGAATTCCGCCGCACCGGCGCCAACGAGGCCTGGCAGAACGGGCTCTATAACATGAACTCCACCGGCGGCCAGCTGGCCGGCGACTACACCTTCGACGAGGAAAAGAACGGCTATGTCACCGCGCAGTACCTGTTCAGGAACGTGAAGTTCCCCAACTATACCGACCTGCTGACCGAATTCAGGAACATGAACAATACCGCGAGCGTCAACGGCGGCCTGCAGGACCAGACCATGGGCCAGTTCAGCCTGCGGCCCAGCTGGAACAAGTTCTTCGCCGGGCTGACCTATACCGTGCAGAACTACAAGAACCAGAAGGTGGTGGCTAATACCGGTGTCAACAGCACCGTCAAGCAGAAGGACAGCGACACGGCCGTGGATTTTGGCTTCCAGCAGAGCCTGTGGATCTTCGAGCTGGCCCCTATGGTCTCCTATACCATGCACAAGTCCAACCAGAACTTCATGCTGTACAAGTTCCTGGGCGACACCAGCCCCCAGTTCGGCGGGAAGTATTACGACTTCAACGAGCTGACCCTCAGCATGCCGCTGGACCTGAACATCACCAGCAAATGGGCCGTTGGCGGCGCCATAAACCTGACGCGGCGCGCCTATGACAAGCGCACCGCCCGCGACGCGAACAACAACTTCACCACCGAGAAACAGGTCAATAACATGACCACGCTTACCGGCTCCATCCGCAAGCGCATAAACGAGGTGGCCATGGTGCGCCTGTTCACCTCGCTTATAGTGGCGAACTCGAACAACAAGTTCGAAAAGTATATGCCCTATAACTATACCGGCAACAGCTTCGGCATAGCCTACCAGCTGTCTTACTAGGAGGCCGTAAGTACTGGCAGAGGCCCGGGGAGTTCCCGGGCCTTTTCTTTTACATTTTATACCCTTGAAACAAAATCGACACGGGGGTATGCTTTAATACTTATAAGTGCGGTTATCGGAAATATGGCTTTTCGGGAATTGTGAACATATGACGGCCGGTTTTTTACGCGCCCATTTTACAGGTTTTTTCCTGCTGTGCTTAACCGCGCCGGCGATCGCTTTTGCCTCCGGCCCGGGCACTACCGCCGCCAATTTCCTTAAAATACCCGTCGGAGCGCGTGAAACCTCGCTGGGCGGGGCTTTTACGGCGGTCGCCGATAACGCCGACGCGGTTTTTTACAACCCGGCCGGCCTCGGCCTGCTGGAGGCTCCTGAGTTTGCCTACGCTTATAATAATTATCTTCCCGGCGTTTCCCAGCAATGGCTGGCCGCGGCCTATCCCGCCGCCAGCGGGACTTTCGGCATCGGCGCCAATTACCTCGGCGTAAAGGCGTTCGACTCCTACGACAGCGCCGACAACAGGACCGGCTCTGTGTCCGCCTATGACATGGCCGTTTATTTCGGCTACGGCGGCCGCCTGGAAACCGCTTCCGACCTGCTGCCTTCCGTGCGGTATGGCGCGGCGGTGAAATATATTTCGGAGAAGCTGGATACCGGTAAAGCCACCGGTTACGGGCTTGACGCGGGCCTGCTGCTGCTGCCGGGAGTTAAAAACCTCAGGTTCGGGCTCGGCGTCGAGAACCTGGCCGCCAGCCGGCTGGAGTTCATCCGGGAAGGGGCCAAGCCGCCTTTGAATTTTAAAACCGGCGTTTCATACGGCATAGCGACTCCCGGCGGCGCCGCCGGCGCGCTGGTCTCCCTTGATCTTAATTTCCCGGAAGACGGGCCCCGCTACCTGGCCGCCGGAATAGAGAACACGCTTTACGGCGCTTTGGCGCTGAGGGCCGGCTACAGTTCCTTCGGCGACCTTTCGAACGGCGTGAGTTTTGGCCTGGGTTTCACCCTGCCCGCGCGCGGCGGCAGGGAAATACGGCTTGATTATTCTTACGGCACTTCTTACGATTTCGGGAACGTTCATAAGTTCGGCCTGGCGTGTAAATTCGGCGCGGGCCGCGCTGCCGCCGCGCCGGAGCCGGCTGCCGCGCAGAGGGCGCAGGAGCGCGGGAAAGAAGCGGGGAACATGTTTAAGCAGCAGCTGGACCTGCTGTACAGCGACAGCCCGGAGGAATCCCGCGCCGCCGCGGAATACCTGGCCGGACTGGATAACCCGATGGTTATTGAACACTTTACCGCCCTGCTGTCTTCCGGCAAAGCCGGGTGGAAACTGGCCGCCGTGCACGGGCTGGCGCGGCAGAAGGACAGCCGTTCGCTTGATGTCCTGGCGGGCGCGTTGACCCACGAGGACCCGGAGGTGCGGCAGCAGGCCGCGCAGGCGCTGGGAAGCCGCGGGGTCGCGGGTTCCGCGGCCGCCCTGCAGGCCGCGCTGAGGAGGGAGGAGTCGGACAGCGTGAAAAGCGCTATCATAGAGGCTTTAGGTAAACTGTCGGCACAGCGTTAGAGTTTCAGAATGATATTAAAATTATGCTAATTCAATGCTCAGGAATTTCAAAGTTCACCGCAGAGGCGCGGAGGTCGCAGAGAACAGAGTGAGAAGAGGGTTGAAATACGAATTAATATTTTCTCTTCCGAA
>JAUSCK010000202.1 GCA_030651035.1 Elusimicrobiota bacterium | reverse complement strand
CCCGCTTTACAGGCGGGCCTTCATTATGTGACAGGGGATTGCGTGGGGCTTATTTCTGCGGATCTGCAGGACTCCCCGGAGCTTTTAATTGAGATGGTAAAACGCTGGGAGACCGGGACAAAGCTTGTGATCGCTGAGCGGGAGGGGCGGGAGGAAAGTATAAGGCAATCTTTCATCTCTAACTCTTACTGGCGGTTGATAAATAAATTTGCCGTTCCTGGCTATCCGCTGGGAGGGTTTGATTTCTGCCTCGCGGACCGGCAGGTGATAGAACACGTCGGCAAAATAGCCGAGAAGAACAGCCACATCTTCATGCTGATGTTCTCCCTCGGCTATTCGAATTCGGTGATCAAATACACCAGGAAGAAGCGTATCGAAGGGGTCTCGCAGTGGACTCTGATTAAAAAAGTCAAGCTTGTCATTGATACCTTCGTGGCTTTTTCTTACCTGCCGATACGGGCTATGTCTGCTTTAGGCTTTGTGGCCGCTCTTTTAGGTTTTTTGTACACGCTTTTCGCAGTTGGAAGCAAGCTGCTCCTGGGTAATAAATATGAAGGGTGGACCACCATAGTCGCGTTGATATCCCTTTTTGGAGGCATGGCTCTATTGATGCTCGGCATCATAGGCGAGTATCTGTGGCGAATACTGGACGAGACGCGCAAGCGCCCAGCCTATGTGGTTGACAAGGTCGTTCCCGCATTAGAGCCCGGCAGATATCCATGATCTTATGCCCGGGATGTTCTGCTGAACTGACTCCTGAGCCGCAAGGCGGGCTTATCTGTGGCCGCTGCGCCGCGCCTGTCGTGATCCGGGACGGGGTTATAATGTTCCATCCGGAAGTGTCCGGTTCTCACGGAGGGATGAATCCTGGAATCTATGAGGAACTGGCGAGGGTAGAGGAAAAACATTTCTGGATGCGGGCCAGGGCGGAGTATATCACATCTATTTTTGAGGAGCTCGTGGCGAAGAAGGCAAAGATAATTGAAATAGGCTCCTCAACCGGTAACATAGCAAGAGTCTTGGCAAAATCGGGATATAGCGATGTCGCGGCCGGTGACGTGCATGCAAGTGCCTTGGCTTTCGCCGGTGCGTACGGAATAAAGAATCTCTACCAGTTCGACATGATGCGGTCTCCGTTTCGTGAACATTTCGAGGCGGTGGGAATGTTTGATGTTTTTGAACATCTGGATGACGAGGCGGGCGCTGTAGAAAACATACTCCGCATGCTTAAGCCCGGCGGATTGGTTCTAGCTACAGTTCCGGCGCACATGTGGCTTTGGAACCGGGAGGACGCAGTAGCTTCCCATAGGAGACGTTATACTGTTTCCCGGTTCCGTAGTATATTTGAAAAGGCCGGGCTCTCGGTGCTCAAAGCAAGGTATTTTTTTGCCTCAATAGTTCCGCTTTTGTTACTGCGGAGTCTTTCGCACCGGGATCGGGGCGAAGTCTTGGCGGAAGATTTTATGAATCGTTTTAAGGTAAATACCGTGATAAATTTACTATTAGGTAAACTCCTGGATGCTGAAAGTAGATTTTTCAGTAAAGTTAACTTTTGCTGTGGTGGAAGCGTATTATTGGTTGCACGTAAGAATACTTAAACTATGCGGAAAATCGCGATATTGCAACCGAACTATATTCCTTGGAAAGGCGTCTTTGATATGATTTCCCAAGTGGATGTCTTTGTTTTTTATAATGACGTCCAGTATACAAAACGGGACTGGCGCAACAGGAATATGATCCAGACTCCGACTGGACCGATATGGATTACTGTCCCTGTAAATTCCCAATCCCGGCCATTAATAAAGGATGTGATAATCAGCGAAACACCGGAATGGCAAAAAAAGCATTATAACGCTTTGAAAACAAATTACGGCAGGGCTGAACATTATAAGGAGTACGAGTGGTTGTTAGAAGAGTTGTATCTTAGAAAAAAGTGGAAATGGCTCTCGGAATTCGACATCTTTTCAACTAAGTTGATTTGCAATGTCCTTGGGCTGAAAAAAGAGTTTGTCTTATCATCAGATATCGAATTAAGCGGAACTGCAGATGATAGGCTAATAGACCTTATTGAAAAAGTCAAAGGGGATTGTTATCTTTCCGGGCCTGCTGCAAAAAGTTATATTTCCGCCGAGAAATTTGTTGTCAAAAAAATTGGGCTTGAGTACATTAAATACGAATATCCGGAATATAAGCAGGTTTTTAAGCCTTTCACCCATAACGTAACAGTATTGGATTTAATTTTTAACTGCGGTGCAGATGCCCCCCAGTATATTTGGGGCTGGCGGCAGTCTCCGACTGATAACCTTAAGGCAACCTAGGGTGCCCTTGGCGGATAGCTAAAAATAACAACGGGACTATAAATATAATGCGGATCAAAAAAAGCGAGCCGATCTTAGTTACCAGGCCCCTCCTGCCGCCGTTGGCGGAGTTCCAGGTGTACCTGAAGGATATCTGGAAGAGCGAGTGGCTTACGAATAACGGGAAACACCACCAGGCCCTGGAAAAGGCTCTGTGCGAATATCTCGGCGTTAAGTATATTTCTCTTTTCTCGAACGGGACTTTGGCGCTTGTTACCGCGCTGCAGGCCCTGCGGATCACGGGGGAAGTAATCACGACCCCTTACAGCTTTGTCGCTTCCTCCCATTCCCTGTGGTGGAATAATATAAAACCGGTTTTTGTGGATATTGACCCTGTTACCTGCAATCTCGACCCCGAGAAGATAGAAGAGGCGATCACTCCGCATACGACGGCGATACTTCCCGTGCATGTGTACGGCACGCCTTGCGACGTTAAGCGCATTAAAAAAATAGCCGACACCTACGGGTTGAAAGTCATTTATGACGCCTGCCACACCTTCGGTGTTAAGATCGGCGGGGTACCGGTATTGAACTTCGGCGACCTTTCCGTTATGAGCTTTCACGCCACCAAGGTGTTCAACACTTTCGAGGGGGGGGCGATTGTCTGCCACGACGCGGCTACCAAGAAACACATAGATAATCTGAAAAATTTCGGTTTCCTGGATGAGACCGTAGTCGTGCTTCCCGGGATCAACGCCAAGATGAACGAGGTGCAGGCGGCGATGGGCCGGCTGCAGCTGAAATACATAGACGGCGCGATAGCGAAGCGGAAACGCATTTCCGAAAGGTACCGGAAAGGTTTGGAGGGGATCGCCGGAATAAGCTGTCTTAAAGTGATGCCGAAGGTCGAGTATTGCTATCCCTATTTCCCGATCCTGGTAGCTGAGCCCGGATACGGGAAAACCCGCGACGCTCTTTATGAAGAGCTGAAAAAGCACAATATTTTCGGCAGGCGCTATTTTTATCCTCTTATAAGCCAATTCCCGACCTATAAGGGGCTCGAGTCCGCCCAACCGGGCAGGATGCCGGTGGCGGAGCGGATAACCAAACAGGTGATCTGCCTGCCTATTTATCCGGGGCTGCCGGGCGCCGTGGTGGATCTTGTCGCGAAGATCATCCGGGACTTCGCTAAATGAAACTGGGCATCATGCAGCCGTACTTCTTCCCGTATATCGGGTATTTCCAGCTGATGAACGCGGTTGACGAGTTCGTGGTCTACGATAACATCGAATTCACTAAAAAAGGCTGGATCAACAGGAACAGGGTGCTGGTCAACGGGAAAGATTCTTATATCACCCTTCCCCTTAAAAAGGACTCTGACTTCCTGCACATCAGGGACAGGTATCTGGCCGGAACCTGGCCCCTTGAAAAAAAGAAAATGCTGAACAGGATCGCCGGCTCCTACAGGAAGGCCCCGCTCTTCGGCGCGGTTTACCCGGTAATCGAAAAATGCCTTAATTCCGGGGAAACGAACCTGTTTAAATTCATATTAAATTCGCTGGTTGTCGTGAAGGAATACCTGGGGATACGGACTCCGTTGATAGTTTCTTCAACAGCGCCGATCGACCACTCCCTGAAGGCGGAGGGAAAAGTGGTCGCCATCTGCAAAGCAAGGAAGGCGGACGCCTATCTGAACCCTATCGGCGGGCTTCAGCTTTACAGCCGGGAGGGCTTTAAGGCGGAAGGTATCGATTTGAGTTTTATAAAGTCAGCCGAATGCCCGTATGCGCAGTACAACAACGACTTCGTACCCTGGCTGTCGATAATCGATGTGATGATGTTCAATTCAAAAGAGGGAATAACTAAAATGCTGGGGCAGTATTCACAGGTATAAGATCAGCATGCCGAATAAATTCAAGATCGTGGTCTGCGCGTCCGGGGGCGGCGGGAATTTTCAGGCGCTGATAGATTCCAGGGAAGCCCTGGATATGGAGATAGTGTTATTAATCGCTGACAGGAAATGCGGCGCGATAGACCGCGCGGTCAACAGCGGGATCCCGTACCTCCTTCTGACTCCCGCCGGTGAGAAGGCCCGGCTCGCCGCGGACCTTGATAAAGCTATCCCCGCCGATACGGACCTGATAGTGCTGGCGGGCTTCATGCCGGTCATCCCCAAATCCATCTGCGACAAATGGCCGAGGAAAATTATTAATACGCACCCGGCGCTGCTCCCCAAATACGGCGGGAAAGGCATGTACGGAGTGAAGGTGCAGGAAGCCGTGATGCGGGCGCACGAGGAAGAAGCCGGCTGCACGGTCCATTATGTGACCGACGCGCTCGATGGCGGGGAGATAATTCTGCAGAAATCGCTGGCCGTGGACTACAGCGAGACGCCCTGGCAGCTGGGGGGGCGCATCTTTAACGAAGAGAATAAATTATTGGTCGAAGCCGTCAGGCTTATAAAAGCGTCGGCCCGGTCCTGAACAAAGAAACCCTATGGCTTTCAGCTGGAAAAAACTGGGATTGGTCTTCGACCCGAAACTTCATCCGGAACGCCCGGACTGGATGGTCGATTTCGCGCAGGCCCCGAATGTTATGGTTTTCGATGGCTTTGTAAGGGTGTTCTTCTGCTGCCGCCCGGCTCCGGACGCGAATAAACAATTTGTCAGCTATTGCGCCTTCGTTGATCTTGACCGGAAAGACCTGTTTAAGGTTCTAAATATCTCAAGCCGGCCTGTCCTTTCTTTGGGTGAACTGGGGGCGTTCGACGAGTTCGGAACTTACCCGGTCTCTGTAATTAAAGACGGCGAAGACCTGCTGGCGTACTACGGCGGGTGGTCCAGGCCGGAATCCGTACCTTTTAATATCTCGCTGGGGCTGGCCCGCAGCAAAGACAGCGGCGTCAGCTTCCGGAAGTACGGGCCCGGGCCC
>JAUSCK010000129.1 GCA_030651035.1 Elusimicrobiota bacterium | reverse complement strand
GTTCGGAAGAGAAAATATTAATTCGTATTTCAACCCTCTTCTCACTCTGTTCTCTGCGACCTCCGCGCCTCTGCGGTGAGCTTTGAAATTCCTGAGCATATATATAGGGCTTGACAGATATCAACCGCTTTTCCTTCGTGTTCACTCTCACATTTACGGCAAAATATACCGCTATAACAAGCGCTTTTTACACCGGGTATTGACAAGGCGGGGGGCATGCTGTATACTTTCATTCCAGTGGGGAGAAGTGGTGAATAATGTTTTTTTGTGGTTAATAATGTTGTAAACTGTAGACACACAAAGAGAAGGGTTGATTAAAGTCATGAGCTCACTTTACGGCGAATATTCTTACGTGATGGACGCGAAAGGCCGCGTCTTCGTCCCGTCCCGCTTCCGCGACGAGCTCCGCAAGGAAGACAAGAACTATTTCATGCTGAGCATCGGCCTCGACCGCTGCCTCTATATTTTTCTGCCGTCGAAGTGGGAAGAGCTCCTGGCCAACAACATGGCGATCTTCAAGTCCGAGAACAAGGAGGAGGAGCGGGCCTTCAAGCGCTTCTTCTTCAGCAACGCGTCGGAAGCCCGCGTGGACGAGCAGGGCAGGATCTTAGTGCCGCAAAATCAGAAAGTGTATGCTTCTCTCAAGAAGGACATCCTGATAAACGGCGTGGGGAATAAGGCTGAAATATGGGATGCGCAGGCTTGGAAAAAGTACAAAAAAGACGTAATGGAACCCTCGTTCGAAAAGTTCAGCAAGATAGTCGACCTATGACCGAGTACACGCACGTGGCGGTGCTGGCCGAAGAGGTCGTGAATCTGCTGATAACCGAGAAGAAGGGGACTTACGTAGACGCCACGCTAGGAATGGGCGGGCATACCGCGCGCCTGCTCAACGCCCTGCCGCCCGAAGCCGGCGTGCTGGGCATAGACTGGGACCCGGAAATGGCCGGCGTGGCCGCCAGGAACCTGGAGCCGTTCGGGGCCAGGGTTAAAGTAGCCCAGGGCAATTTTGCGAATATCGACGAGATAGTGGCCCGCGAGGGCATCCGCTCGCTTTCGGGCGTGCTGTTCGACCTCGGCATCTCCTCGCTGCACCTGGACAAGCCGTCCCGCGGCTTCAGCCTGAAGCATGACGGGCCGCTGGACATGCGCATAAACCCCGACAACCCGCTTACGGCCTACACCATCATCAACCAGTGGCCGTACGAGCAGATAGAGCACCTTATCCGCATCTGCGGCGAGCGGCATTCCCGCCGCATCACCCGCGCGGTGCTGGATTCCCGCCGCGCCAAGCCGCTGGAAACAACCGCCGAGCTCAGCGCCCTTATCGAGCGCGTGGCGCCTGCCCGGGGGGAGAAGATCCACCCGGCCACCAAGACCTTCCTGGCGCTGCGGGTAGCGGTCAACTACGAATTTGACAATCTTACGCGCGGCATACAGAAAGTGATGCCGCTGCTGAAGCCGGGGGCGCGGATGGGGATAATAACCTTCCACTCCCTGGAGGACCGCATAGTCAAAGAGACGTTCCGCATGATGGCCAACATGGGCGGCTGGGAGCTGGTGACAAGGAAGCCGGTAAAGCCCTCGGAGGAGGAAGTTGCCTCCAACAAGAGGGCGCGCAGCGCGAAGCTTAGGGTGATAGAGAAACTGTAGCCCCGCACTTTTCCCGGAAGCCGGTCAAAGTAGCGGGGTAAACACGGAGGAGGCATAATGTATCCTGAAAACATTCTTAAAGTCGGAGCGAAGTTCAATAAGCTGATACACGGCAGGGCTGTCCGGGCCAAGATCAACGGAATTAAAGCTTCCCTGTGTCCCACCAAGATCTTCTACCTATGGGAGAAGCACGGCATAAAGCGGATAGAACTTTTCAGCATGGAATAACAGCCGGCTGATAAAGTTGATCGGCGGCTCCGCCTTTTACTTTACCAGCTTGTCGGCGTTCGACCGGGAAAGATAATTAAAATGCTTAAAAAGACCAGGAACCTGAGATTGGCGGCGCTCGGCGGGATCTGCGCGGTGGGCTTTTTGTTCGCGTGGCAGAACGTGCAGGCCCTTAAACTGGGCTACACCATCGAAAAGCTGCGGCGGGAGATCAAAGACCTGGAGAGCGCCAACACCTACCTGAACAAAGAGATACGGGCTTCCCTGTCGCCGGAAAAGCTGGAGGCCGAAGCCGCGAAGCTCGGCATGGTTTATCCTGAGCCCGGCGCAGTAGTGATACTGGACGGGCCCCCCGGCAACGGCGGGGACAAAGCGAGCCGGGGCTGGCTGGCCAGGCTTTTCAATTTCAATAAGTCATCTTAGGGCTGCCGCCTCCGGAAGGAGCGCAAATGACGGCAACGGCAAATCTCAGAGTCCTGTTCGACAGGATCCCCGTCTACGGGGAATCCGGCTTCGCCGGCATCGCGCGGGCCCATGATAGCTCAAACCTTAAAAAAAAGAATACGGATCTGCGCCGGTATAGCCGTGCTTCCGGCCTTGCTGATCTCCGGCAGGCTGTTCTGGCTGCAGACTTTCCGGCACGAAAATCTTTCCGCGACCGCCTCTAAGGAATTCAGCCGGACCGTCTCCGAGATAGGGCCCCGCGGCCGCGTCTTCGGCGCCGGCGGCGAGCTGCTGGCCGAATCGATAGTGGCCTGGGACGCGGGGCTTTTCAAGAAAGACCTGGACGAGCCCGCCCGGGCCCTCACCGACCTTACCCGCACACTTTCGCTGCCGCCCTCGTTCCGGGAGAAATTCCGGAGGGCAAAGAACTTTGTCCCGTTAAAAAGAGGCCTGGACAGGCAGACCTGCGAGGCCGTCAGCGCCCTCAAGCTGAAGGGCGTGACCCTGGAACCGGTGCAGAGCCGCTATTACCCTTCCGGCGACCTGGCCCGCAGCATAATAGGAGTGACCCGCGCCGAGCGCGGCCTCACCGGGATAGAGCTTCTTTACGACAAGGTGCTCAGCGGCCGCGTGAGCAGGCGCGAAG
The DNA here is from genome assembly GCA_030651035.1 of Elusimicrobiota bacterium. Classification (GTDB taxonomy): domain Bacteria; phylum Elusimicrobiota; class Elusimicrobia; order Elusimicrobiales; family UBA9959; genus UBA9959. The sequence continues at coordinate 31,564 of JAUSCK010000129.1, read as the reverse complement.
TGGTGCGCGACGCCGCCGGCCGCATAATCTTCCAGGCCAGGGAGAACGAGGGCCGCCCGAGGGACCTGCACCTTACCATAGACAAGAACATACAGTATTTTACGCAGGAGGCCTTGCGCAGGGCGGTTGAAAAGAACCGGGCGGACCTGGGCATGGCGCTTGTGCAGGACCCGCGGAGCGGCCGCATACTGGCCATGGCCGCCTGGCCGATGGACGTGGAAAGGATCGAGCCGGTAGAATGGGTCTACGAGCCGGGCTCCACCTTTAAAGCCGTAACGCTGGCGGCCGCGCTTGAAAAAGGCACGGTCAGCGAGCACGACACCTTCTTCTGCGAGAACGGCGCCTGGGCCTTCAACAGCAAGGTCACCCTTCACGACCACGAGCCTGAAAAGACCCTGACGCTTTCCGGGGTGATTGAGCGCTCCTCCAACATAGGCACGGCTAAGATCGGGCTCAAGCTCGGCGTGAAGGACTTTTATCTCTATACCAAGGCTTTCGGCTTCGGCGCCAAGTCGGGCCTGGGCTTTCACGGCGAGTCGGCCGGCATCCTGCGGCCGCTGGAGCGCTTCAAGCAGATAGACCTGGCCGTGGGCTCCTACGGCCACGGCATTGCCGCCACGCCGCTGCAGGTGATAAACGCCTACTCCGCGCTGGCCAACGGCGGCAGGCTCTACGAGCCGCGGCTGGTGGAAAAGATAACGGAATTCGAGGGGGAGGAAGTCTTCAGGAACGAGCCCGCCGTGATCAGGCAGGTCGTCGCCCCGGATATTTCCGCGCGCGTCAAGGCCATACTGCGGGCCGTCGTGGAAAAGGGCACCGGCAAGAACGCGGCCGTCCCCGGCTATTCTGTAGCTGGCAAGACCGGCACTTCGAAGAAGATAGATCCTCTCACCGGCAAATACCTGACCGGCAGGAACGTGGCCTCCTTCGCCGGCTTCTTCCCGGTGCCGGAGCCGCAGTACACCATCCTGGTGGTCCTGGACAACCCGAAGGGCATGACCTACGGCGGAGAAACGGCCGCCCCGGCCTTCAAGGAAATTGCCGGCAAGATAATCAACCTTAAAGGCCTGAAGCCGGACGCGCCGCTGCCGCGTAAAATAAAAGACCAGCAGCCCGGCCGCCCCGTTTCCGATTAGAGCTCATTACAAAATAACCGACACGATCCGGCGACCCTCAGCCCCCGGCGCAAAAACCCGCCTCAAAATTTACTAACATTTCATTGTACCGCCTTAGTAAGCAAGGCGGGGCGCGCCCGTTTTCATAGGCCCGCCGCAGAGCATTGGCTGGAGGCCGAATGAAAACCGCTATTTTCCTCTCACTTTCCCTGTTCCTCGCCGGACCCTGCCGCGGCGAAACCGTACTGCTCCGCTCCGGAAGCGAGCTTGAGGGGAAAGTCCTCTCCCTGGACGGCGAAGCCGCCTCGCTCGAGGGCGGCAAAACGCTGAAGCGCCGCGATATCTCCGAAATACGATTCACCAGGGCGGCCGCCTCCGCAAAAGAGCAAGCTGCGGCAACGGCCTCGCCCGGGGACATAAGCGCGGCCAAAGCGGCCTTCGCCAAGGCGGCGGAGCTGGCGCGCAAATACCCGGGAGTCAACGGCCTGGTCCTGCTGGACTCCGGCACCCAGCTCTTGAACCCGGACGGGACGACCGTCAGCCGCAATCACCAGGTCAGGCAGATACTCAAAGAATCCGTCAAGCAGTCCTGGGGGCAGGTAATAGCCTGCGCCGAGGAAGGCCGGGAGCGCATAAAAATACTGAAAGCCAGCGTCTACGGGCCGGACGGGAAGATCTACACGCTGGATCCGTCAAAGATTAAAACCTCCAAGCCCCAATCGGAGGGGGGGGATTTTTTTGTCAGCGGCAGCGTCTGCACGCAGTATGTCATGCCCAACGTGCAGGTCGGTTCCATAGTGGACTATGAGACCGAGACCGAGACCTATAACCCCTTCCGCAAGGATTTTTTCTTCCCGAGCTGGGGCTTCCAGGACAGCGAGGGTCCGGTAGCCAGGTCCGAGATCACCGTTACCGTGCCGGAAAACATCCCGTTCTATTACTCCGTGAAGAACTTCGCCGGCCTGGGGGACGGCAAGCCGGCAATTTCGACGGCCGGCGGAAAGAAGACCTACGCGTGGGCCCTGGAGGACGTGGCGCCTATAGTAGGGGAGCCCTCCATGCCCTCCTACGAGGACTACGCGCCTTTCGTACGCGGCTCTATCCTTCAGGACTGGGAGCCGGTCTTCGACTGGTTGCTGCAGCTGCATAAGGAGCGCTCCAAGGCCTCGCCGGAACTCGCAAAATTCACCCTCGACCTGGTAAAGGACAGCAAGACCGAAGAGGAAAAAGCCGCCAGGATCTACCATTACGTGCAGAAGGAAATACGCTATATCGCCGTAAAGGTGGGGATGGCCTCGGGCTGGGGCGGCTACGACGCGAACCTTACCTGGAAGCGCCGCTACGGCTGTTGCATAGACAAGGCGCTGCTGCTTACCGCCATGCTGAGCGCCGCCGGCATAGAATCCTCGACGGTGCTGATCAACACGAACAACATGCACGAGATAGATTACAGCGTCCCGCAGATCTACTTCGACCACGCCATAACCGCGGCGGAGATCGGCGGCAGGCACGTCTTCCTGGACTCGACCAACTACGACTACCGCTACCCGGAAATAGCCAGCTTCGACTACGGGGTGTACGTGATGAACATCTTCGCCAAGAAGATAGACTACGTCCCGGTGCCGGAGCCTAAGGACAACGGCAGTTTCTACGACTATACCATGCGGCTCTCCACGTCCGGCGCCGCCGAGCTGACCGAGACAATGCGCTACAGCGGCTCGCGCGAGGGCGCCCTGCGCAACTACTACCGCTCCATAAAGAAGGAAGAGCAGAAGCAGAACTTCCAGGGCTTCGCCAAGAACGCGGCGCCTTCGGCCGAGCTTATCTCCTACGAGGTGAACAACGCCGAAAAGATAGAGGAGCCTTTCTCGCTGGGGCTGAAATATTCGGTGGCCGACTACCCGCAGCGGGCGGGAAATATCCTGATAATAAAGCTGCCCGACTTCGAGATAGAGCAGTTCAGGATAAGCGAGATCTCTCTGGACAAGCGGCGCTATCCCATAGAATACGACGCTTCCATGGGCAGGTACCAGCGCTACGAACTGGCCATCCCGGAAAACTACGAAGTGGTCTCGCTGCCGGAGAAGATAGACATCTCCAATAAATACTCCTCCTTCAGGTCCGAATGCGCCAAGACCGGGAAGGCCGCCATAACCTGCACGGTGTCCTGGGAGAGGCCTGAGCGGGTCATCCCGGCGCAGGATTACGCGCAATACAAGGACTTCATAGAAAAAGCGGCCAGCTACACCAAGAACCAGATCTTCCTGCGTGACCTGTCGGCAAAGGAGAATTAACATGAACGGACTTTCACTCTGCCTGACCCTGCTGCTTGCCGCCGCCCCCGCCAGGGCGGACCTGCTTTACCTGAACAAGGGCGACGAGATAAACGGCGCCGTGACCGCCATGGACGCCGCCGCCGTCAGGATAACGGCCGCCGGGAAGGAGCAGTCCTTTCCCCGGCAGGAAGTGATGAAGATACAGTTCGTGAAGGAATACAGGTCCGGAGCGGGGGAACCGCTTCAAGACGCCGAGACAGCGCGCCTGCTGGCCGTCCCGCCCGACCCCAAAAATTATCCCAACGACGGCTACCTCACCTGGCTGAACGAAACGGCGATAGAGATAAACGCCGACAGGAGCTGGACTCTGACCCGGCGCGGGATACGCTGCATACTGCGCGAGAGGGGAAAAAGCCCGGCGGCCTACCTGTCGCATAATTTCCTGCCGGGGCTGCAGACGGCGGTAATAGATTACGCCTACTCCGTTACCGACTCCACGGTGAGCTACCTTACCGACGTCTCGGTGATGGAAGGCTCCCCGAACCTGTCCTATCCCTCCTACGACAGGCTCAAGCTGGTCAAGTACGCCATCCCCAACGTGCAGACGGCCTCGGTGCTGGGCTACCGGTCTCATTACGCCACCGTGTACACCTCCACCTACCCCTTCTTCGCCGACATAGCTTTCCGCTATTACGAGCCGGTGAAGACCGCGCGCCTTATCGTGACCCTGCCGGACTCCCTTAAGCTGTCCTACTTCGAATTCAACCTGCCCAAAGGGACGGTGTTCTCCAAAACCGTCAAAAACGGCAGGACGGTCTACGCCTGGGAAGCCTCGGACCTGCCCTCCTACCGGAGCGAGCCCGAAAGCCCTCCTTTCCTGCGCTATACCCCCCAGGTGATGCTTTCGCTCGACGGGACGTGGGGCGACCTGCGCGCGGCGCTGGCGCCGCTGCTCAAGGAGCGCCTTGTCGTAACGCCGGCCATGAGCGCAAAGGCGGAAGAGCTGACCGCCGGGAAGAAGTCCGACCTGGAAAAAGCCGAAGCCCTCTACAACTGGATCGCGAAAGAAATAAAGTACCAGCCGGTACCGCTGGACGACTACTCCTACCTGCCGAAGCCCGCCGACGAGACCTTCAACAACAAGGCCGGGAACGCGCTCGATAAGCCTTTCCTGCTTTACGCGCTGCTGGAGTCGGCCGGCCTCAAACCCGAATTCGCCTACGCGCGCAGCAAATACGCGCCTTTCGCCGGGAACCTGCCCAATATACGCCAGTTCGATTACGCGGAATGCCTTCTTGAGGCCAGCGGTGAAAAACTTGTCCTGGCCCCGTACGGCGACACCCGGCGCTACTTCGAGCTGAACGCGGTGCTGCAGGGCGCGAAAGCCTTCAAGGTCCTCGGCGAGGGCGAGCCGCTCTTCGACAACCCGGACCATTCAGCCGACCAGGAAGCGGATATCACGGACGCCCGGTACGCGCTGGACAAGGACGGCGTCCTCACCGGCTCCTACAGCAGCCGCATGACCGGCGGCGTCCAGGCCGGCATGCGCGGCTACAAGGCCTACAAGAAAGAAGACCTGGACCGCGACATGGAGAAATACGTCCACTCCATACACCCGCTGGCCAGGCTGAAAGGCTACATACTGAACAACCTGGACGACCTGTCAAAGGACCTGGAATTCTCCCTCTCGATGGAGGCTCCCGGCTACGCCATGAAAGCCGGCCGCTTCATGATCTTCAAAGTGCCGGGCCTGGAGTATTCCGCCGCCGGCGCGGCCCAGACCGAAAGGGAACTGCCGCTTTTCTGGTATTCGCGCAGCCGCAATACCCGGACCCTGGAAATAAAACTGCCGGAGGGCTACCGGCTTTACTACGCTCCCAAGCAGCTGGAAACGGAACTGGCCGGGCAGAGCTATAAAGCCGGGTTCAAAGCCTCGCCCGGACTGCTGACCTTCACCGAGGACCTCAAAACGGAGAAAACCTGGGTGGAGCCTTCCGACTATCCCAAATACAAGGCCTTCAAGGAGTCACTGGCCCAATTCTCGGAAAACTGGATAGTACTGGAGAAGAACTGACGTGAAACTGTCACGCATACTGGCGAATTCGGGGATAAAGCACGCGGGGCCCGACCCGGACATCACCGCCATCATCAACGACTCCCGCCAGGCCGGCCCGGGCGCGCTGTTCTTCGCGCTGCCGGGGGAGAAGACGGACGGCGCGAATTTCATGCGCCAGGCGCTTGAAAAGGGAGCCTCCGCCGTGATAGCCGGCGCGGAAGCGCCGGCGGAACTGCGCGCCGCCTACCCGGCCGCGGTCTGCCTTAACACCGCCGGCCTGCAGCTGGCGCTTTCAAGAACAGCCGCGAATTTTTCCGGCCATCCCTCTTCCAGGCTGAAGGTTTACGGGATAACCGGCACCAAGGGCAAGACCACCACCGCCTACCTCCTCGAGAGCGTGCTGAGGCTGGCCGGCTCCAGGCCCGGGGTCGTAGGCACCATAGATTACCGGGTGGACGGCCGCGTGCTGGCCCCGGCTTCCAACACCACGCCGCTGGCCCACACGCTGCAGGGGCTGCTTTCCACAATGGTTTCGGCCGACGCCCTTACCGTCGTGCTGGAGGTTTCCTCCCACGCGCTGGCCCTGGGCCGCGTGGAGGACGTGGATTTTGACTGCGCGGTCTTCACCAACCTGCAGCGCGACCACCTGGATTTCCACAAGGACCGCGAAAGCTATTTCCTGGCGAAGGCCCGCCTTTTCGACCTGCTGGAGCGCTCGAAAAAAAGCGGCAAGTGCGCCGTGATAAACGCCGACGACGAGCGCGCCCCCTGGCTGATCAAGCGCCTGAAGGGAAAGATAAAGACTGTGACTTTCGGCATAGATAAATCCGCGGACTTCAGGGCCGGCGGCGTGGAAGTGCTCGGGACCATGACCCGGTTCATGCTCAAGACGGGCGGGGAAACTTTTCCTGTTAAGCTGAACCTGCTGGGCAGGCACAACATCTACAACGCGCTGGCGGCCATCGCCGCCGCCGTGGCGGGGGGGATAAGCCTGCGCGCCGCCCTGGACGGGGTACAGGCCCTGGCCAATGTTCCGGGCCGCCTGGAGCGCGTGGACCTTGGCCAGGATTTCACCGTGTTCGTCGATTACGCCCACACCGACGCCGCGCTCGAGAACGTGCTTTCAAACCTCAAGCTGATGCCGCACAGCCGCATAATAACGGTGTTCGGCTGCGGCGGCGACAGGGACCGCACCAAGCGCGCGCCCATGGGGGCTGTCTCCTGCGGCCTGAGCGACCTGGCCATAGTCACTAGCGACAATCCCCGCTCCGAGGACCCGGCGCAGATCTTCTCCGATATAGAAAAGGGCATAGCCGGGAAATTCACTAATTACGAGGTTATCCCGAACCGCAGGGCCGCCATAGTGAAAGCTATAACCCAGGCCGGGAAAGGCGACATAGTATTGATCGCCGGCAAGGGCCACGAAAACTACCAGATACTTAAGCGCCGCACTATACACTTCAGCGATACGGAGACCGCCGCGGCGGCGATAAAGCGGAAGGGCTGGTAGCCGCCTGATAAAGAATAACATGAGGGCTGCTAGAACTTATCAGGCTCCTTAAAAATAGTAAACTATCCCTGTTCCCATTGTCCATGTGGAGATAATTATGGCTTCCCCAGTCTTTCTAAAACGAATAGCCCTCAATAATTACAAAAGCATAAAGGAATGCAATGTTAAACCCGGGCCATTAACGTTTCTTGTCGGTCAAAATGGTGCGGGAAAAAGCAACTTTCTTGATGCCCTGCGCCTTGTAACGGAGTCATTAAACACTTCACTGGAGCATGCTTTACGGGACCGCGGCGGGATAAATGAAGTAAGGCGAAGGTCCGCCGGGCATCCGACTCATTTTGGAATCAGATTGGATTGGCAACTGGCGGATGGGACTGAGGGGATGTACGCGTTTCGCGTAAAGTCCATGGAGAAGGGAGGGTTTGCGGTGCAGCGCGAGGAATGCAGAATTTTCGGTAAGAACTTAGACACGGACAGTTTTTATAAAGTTGAAGATGGGGCACTTAAAGAGCATAACCTTGGCACTGATCTGCCGGTAAACACCGACCGGCTTCTTTTAGTTGTGGCTGCCGGTGTCCCTAAATTTAAACCTTTGTATAATGCGTTATCACATATGGGATTTTACAGCCTCAACCCTGATGAAATCAGGGAATTACAACCATCGGATGCAGGGGAAGTCCTGCGGCGGGATGGCGGCAATCTTGCCAGTGTCCTGGAGCTGATGAAGCGGGAAGACAAAGAAACGCATGACAGGGTAATTAATTTCCTTTCATGTGTGGTGCCTGGTATTCAAAGTGTAGATGTGAAACATATCGGAAAAAAGGAGACGTTGGAGTTTCGCCAAAATGTCGGGAATAGTAATGACCCATGGCGGTTTATGGCTGAAAACATGTCCGACGGCACGCTTAGAGCCCTTGGCGTATTGACAGCTTTATTCCAATCATCCAATAACAGCCAAAAAAAAGTTCCATTTGTCGGCATTGAAGAACCGGAGGTGGCATTGCATCCGGGCGCAGCCGGAATTTTACGGGACGCGCTTCTGTCTGCTTCCCAGAAAACCCAAATTATAGTTACCAGTCATAGCCCTGATTTGCTGGATGATAAGGATATTTCCGAATCATGTATTTGGCCGGTTATTAGTGAAAATGGAGAGACAAAAATAGGTCCTTTGGATTTTGCCGGAAAAAAAGCGATAAAAGAACGCCTATACACGCCGGGCGAACTTCTTAGGATGAGTCAGCTAGAACCTGATTGCGCGGAATACGCGGCTTCAACTCAACCGGAACTTTTTGCAAATTACACATATGAGCGAAGCAAAAATTATCCCGATAGTTGAAGGGTATGGGGAATGTAGCGCAACACCCATTTTAATCCGCAGGATTGCGTTGGATATCTTTCCTGATTTTGTCCCCCGAATACTTTATCCTATACGTATCCCGGCTTCGCGCCTGTTAAAGGCCGGCGAGATTGAACGCGCAGTGGCCCTGGCATCCTATAAGCTTAATGGAAAAGGCGGCATTTTTATACTTCTTGATGGTGATTTCAAAGATTGTTGTCCTGCAAGAAACGGGCCTGAGCTGCGGACGCGCGCCCAGGCAACCCGCAGGGACATCCCTATATTTGTTGTATTGGCAAAGATGGAATATGAAGCATGGTTTTTGGCCGCTGCCGAGTCGCTTCGCGGACAACGCGGACTCCCGACAACATTGGAGCAACCTTTAAATCCGGAGAATATCCGCGGCGCAAAAGAATGGCTTAGCGCCCGAATGCCGAAAGGTCAAAGATATTCCGAAACAACAGATCAACCTGCATTCACGGGATTGTTTAATATGACTGCCGCACGAACAAATTCCGAATCATTTAATAAATGCTACAGAGACATAGAGACAATGCTCAGGGGACTGCGGGTTTCTTGATATACAGGGATTTACCGCCCTTTAAAGTCATATTTTGATGAAAATCTGCTTTTCCAACGCGACACCACGCTGTCGCGCTGGTCTGCTATACTATTTCTACAGCCGCACTTTCGCTTGTAAAATATAAGCAAGCCGGTCATTGGTAAAATGCGGCTGTATAACTATTTGGGTAAAAGCCAATTTGTGAACCATCAGCGTCGTATTTTCACATTGATAGTACACTGGTTAAGATATAGAATAATGATTGGGTTTAGAGATTGTGCGGAATCATTTTATGCCCCAGGAAAAATCAGGCCACGAACTTTTTATCGTAGACAACAGCGTATCCGGCTGGAGCTGCCTCCGGTATCTTCAGGAGTGGACCGGAATCGCCAAAAGTTTTGACATAGCCACCGGCTATTTTGAAATAGGCGCCCTTTTAGCCCTTGATGGTAAATGGCAGCAACTGGGTAAAATACGCCTTTTAATGGGCGATGAAACCACCCAGAGAACAAAACAGGCGATTCTTGACGCGCTGCGCGCCAGGGCGGCGGAAAAGCTCGATAAAAGCATTGAGAACGACAAAGAAGGAAATCCTTTTCTCACCGGCGTCCCCGCAATAGTTGACGCGCTGAAAAGCGGGAAAATTGAATGCAGGATTTATAACAAAGACAAATTTCACGCAAAAGCCTATATCACACATGCCAAACTTGATGTAATCGGCTCCCAGGCCCTTGTCGGCTCCAGCAATTTTACCTACCCCGGCCTTACTGAAAATATAGAACTAAACATCCAGGTCCAGAGCTCCAGAGAAGTGGCACAGCTCCAGGAATGGTTTGAATATCATTGGAAAGACGCCATACCCGTCAACGAGGACATAATCAAAATCATTGAGCGCCATGTCCGCGACTATACGCCTTTTGAAATTTACGTAAAAGCCCTTCAGGAATTTTTCCGCAGCCATGAGATGACCGCGGCGGAATGGGAAGAATCAAAATCCAGAATGTTCCCGAAGCTTGACCGCTACCAAAAAGAAGGCTATTGGGCATTAATGAAAATAGCCCGCCAGCATGGCGGGGCGTTCCTCTGCGACGGTGTCGGCCTCGGAAAGACTTTTGTCGGCCTGATGCTGATAGAGCGCTTGATCCTGCAAGAGGGCAAGCGGGTGGTGCTTTTTGCTCCGAAATCAGCAAGAGAGGCGGTTTGGGAGCCGCATCTGCGCGAATGGCTGCCGCACATCGGCAGCGCTGATTTCAGCAACCTGGCCGTTTTCAACCACACTGATTTAGGCCGCGAGGGGGAATTCCCCGAACGTTTTAAAAGAATTGCCGAGCAGGCGGATGTTGTTATTATAGACGAGGCCCACCATTTCAGGAATACGGGCCTTCAAACCGAATCCGCTAATTGGGAGGAGAAGTCCCGCTATTACCGCCTGTACGACTTGTTGGACAACTCGAAAAAGCCTAAAACCCTTTTCATGTTGACTGCCACCCCGCTAAACAACCGCCTTAGCGACGTCAGGCATATGATCGAACTTTTCAGCAGGCGCAATGAGTCCTACTTTGGGCGCACTTTTGGAGTAAATAACCTTACCGCCCATTTTAACAACATGGAAAGGCAACTGCGCCAGCGCCTCGGGTCCGAGACCGCGGCTCTAAGCGAAAATATTATTGAAGCTCAGAAAACGCTTTCAATGGACGACATCTTCCGGCATTTGGTTGTTCAGCGCAGCCGCGCTTATGCCCGTGAAAGCCAGAAACGCGAATCCGGCAAGGCCTCTGTGTTTCCGGTCAGGGAAGCTCCCCAGGTTGCGGACTATTCTATCCATAAAACCTACGGGCATCTGCTGGAAATGTTTGAGCGGGCTTTTTCAAAAGATAAACCATTATTCAGTCTGCCCATTTACTATCCCCTGGCTTATTACAAAGGCGGTGATAAGACAATAGACCCTCTTGAGGAAGGCCGCCAGAAACAGGTTGTCGGCCTTATCCGTATCCAATTCCTTAAGCGTTTTGAGAGTTCCATCCGGGCGTTCGAGCTTTCCTGCGACCGTTTACTGCGCAAGCTGCTTGCCTTCCTGGAGAAGCACAGCGAAACGGATGCGGATAAAAAGCGGCTCTCCCGGTGGAAGGAGATAAACAGGGAGATACTTGGCTACGCAATGGAACGCCAGCGTGAGTTATGGGGGGATTCCGAGGAGGAGGATGAGGATATTGTCTCAGAAGAACTTTTGGAGTCTATTGAACAATTGAACAGGGATGAATACAAGGTTGACGAGATAATAGACGAAACATATCTTGACCTGGACCAGATCGCTAAATTTCTTGAAGAGGTGAAAAAGTTCAACCCCAAGCATGACGATAAACTAAAAAAACTTGTCCAAGTATTAAAATCCAAGGATTGCGGAAATCAGAAAGTGCTGATTTTTACGGAATTTGCCGACACCGCCCGCTATGTAGCGGCTGAATTAAAAGACGCCGGAATTAAAGATGTAAACCAGGTTGACAGCTCTACAAAAAACGCGAGGTCCGAGGTTTTAGAGCGCTTCGCCCCGTATTATAACGGGAAATCGTCCGGTGAATTGAAAGAAAAAGGATTAAAAGAGACTCAAGTTTTAATTTCAACGGATGTTCTTTCCGAAGGCATAAACCTCCAGGATGCCACGCGGATGATCAACTATGACATCCACTGGAACCCTGTCAGGATTATGCAGCGTATCGGCCGCGTGGACCGCAGGATGAATCTTGCGACGGAAGAAAGAATTCTCAACGACCACCCGGAACTCAAAAGTTCCAGGGGAAAAATACGTTTCTGGAATTTCCTGCCGCCGGCAGAATTAAATGAAATACTTTCGTTATATGCCAAAGTTTCCCAAAAAACCCTGTTGATTTCAAAAACACTAGGGATAGAAGGCAAAAAGCTGCTGACCCCTGACGATGATTATGAAGCGTTGCGGGAATTTAATCAGGCATATGAGGGCTCAAAAACTCTTTTAGAAGACATGCACCTGGAATATCAGGCGATGACGCACCAAAACCCTGATCTCGCTAAAATGGCAAAAGGGTTGCCTGGGGGGATTTTTAGCGGGAAGGAACATGCGAGGAAAGGCGTGTTTTTCTGTTACGCTTTGCCGGCCCTGGATAAGGAGCTTGCCGAATTTACGGAAGAAGCCGGAATTGCCCGCTGGTATTACTACGACTCCGCCCGCAATGCCATACTTGAAGACCCCGGGGAAATAATTGAGGTAATAAAATCCAAACCCGAAACCCCCAGAGTCTGTAAAATGGCACATGAAAGCCTGAAAGAAATTAAAGCCAAGGTTTTGAAGCATATCACCAATACATACCTGAAACGGGTTGACGCGCCTATGGGCGTAAAGCCCGTGTTGAAGTGCTGGATGGAAATAAACTAAAACCAACTATGCCTGTAAACCATCGTGAAGAGCTTAAAGAAATCCGGACATTCCCGTCGTTAGTTAAATATCTTCGCGATGAAATGGGTTGGCCGATTGAAGGCGAGTCTTTCGAGGAAATCACTTTTGACTATACTCCCGAGGAACTTGGGATTGATTTTAAAAATGCGGTTAAAATTGAAGAGATCAAACGCTTAAGGCCTTTATCCACAAATCAGCCCTGGGGTATATTTTTTGTCAAGTTTGCTCCCGGGCGGCTTCCGGTGGTTGCGCTCAGGCGTATATTAAGCCGGGTCGCATTAAAAAACCGCGCTTCTGCAAATAGCGCGGAACGGGCCGCCTGGAAAACCGACGATCTGCTTTTTATTTCCAATTACGGCGAAGGAAGCGAACGCCATATAACCTTTGCCCATTTCTCCCAGGATTCAGTAAAAAAAGATCTGCCGACGCTTAAAGTCCTTGGCTGGGATAACCTTGATACTCCCCTGCACTTGGACCATGTTTCAGAACAACTAAAGCATGTCCTGGGTTGGCCTAAGGACTCCTCAAATGCCGAAGAATGGCGTAAAACCTGGCGTTCCGCATTTGTGCTGCGCCACCGCGAGGTAATTAAAACCTCGGAAAATCTTTCCATACAGCTCGCACATTTGGCCCGCGCCATCCGTGACCGCATCACATCCGCATTAGCAATTGAAACCGAATCCGGCCCGCTTACCAAGTTGATGAAAGCTTTTAAAGAAGCCCTTGTTCACGACCTGGATGCGGCTGGTTTTGCCGACATGTACGCCCAGACTATCGCTTACGGGCTCCTTTCCGCGCGGATTTCAAATCCCGACGGTGCCACCGCAGATGCATTGGCAACCCAGATGCCGGTCACAAATCCATTCCTAAAAGAACTGATGGAGACTTTTCTCCAGGTCGGCGGCCGGCGCGCTAAGAAGGGCGGGCCGAACATTGATTTTGACGAACTTGGGGTAAGTGAAGTTGTTGAATTGTTGGATGACGCAAAGATGGATGATGTACTCAGGGATTTCGGAGATAAAAATCCAGAGGAAGATCCTGTAATACATTTTTACGAGCTGTTTCTAAAAGAGTACGACGCAAAAAAACGAATGCAGCGCGGGGTTTTTTATACACCGCGCCCGGTTGTGTCTTATATTGTGCGTTCGGTAGATGAGCTCTTGCGCACAGAATTTAAACTCCCGGATGGACTGGCGGACATAACAACCTGGGGGGAAATGGCAAAGCGAAATCCGGATTTAAAAATTCCGGAAGGCACAAATCCGGAACAGGCTTTTGTCCAAATTTTGGACCCGGCCACCGGAACCGGAACATTTTTAGTGGAAGTGATTGATCTCATCTATAAAACGATGATCGAGAAATGGGATGCCCAAGGCCATTCACAGCCGAAAATTGAAATCCTTTGGAATGAGTATGTTCCCAAACATCTTTTACCACGTCTTTATGGGTATGAGTTGTTAATGGCCCCTTACGCTATAGCACACCTTAAAATAGGCCTTAAACTTTTTGAGACTGGGTATAAATTTAACAGTGACGAAAGGGCCAGGGTGTATCTGACAAATTCCTTAGAACCCGCATTAGATTTAGAATCGGATAGTGCAGCCGGCCTTTTTGAGGCTTTGGGCCATGAGGCGCAGGCTGTAAATAAGATTAAACGAGACCAGCGGTTTACAGTTGTTATTGGAAATCCACCCTACTCTGTGAACTCCGCCAACAAGAATTCACCCATGGATACACATCTCGGGATTTACAAAGAGCATCTCGAAGATGAACGGAATCTTAAACCCCTGAACGATGATTATGTGAAGTTTCTCTGCTTTGCACATTTAACGCTATGTAGGGCAGGCGTAGGGCAGATCGGGATGATCACAAACCACTCCTACGCAACAGCTCGCCTTTTTCGTGCGATGCGTCGATCGCTCATCCATGACTTCCAATGGGTCCGTTTTGTTGACCTCAGAGGTGACATGAATCGAGACCCTGCCATGCAAGATGATCGGAATGTCTTTGATATCCAGCAGGGCGTTGGAATCAGCTTGTTCCTCCGCCTATCTGATGCGGCGTCTCCAGTTGTTGAGGTGTATGGACACGAATTGATTGGCTCTCGCGAGGAAAAATACTTGTGGCTTACCATGAACACTCCTTATACCACTCCTTGGAAGAAATCTCAGCCTCGTCCGAGCCTATTCAGTTTTACCGCCGCCCCAGAAGATATTGAGACGGAGTACAGAACGTTCCTACCCTTGAATCATCTGTTTGAAACGAGCAATGTTGGCTATCAAACCCACCGTGATGAGTTTGTGATCGACCTTAACCGAAATGAACTCATCGCACGTATGGAGGCTTTCCGGAACAATCGAGGCGATGAAGCCCACCTATCGCAGAAGTTCGGAGTGAAGGGCAATTGCGACTGGTCGATAGTGTCGGCACACGTACACTTGCGCAAGGAGTCAAGTGTGGAAGAATTGGTCAAGGAAACGCTATATCGGCCGTTCGATCTTCGATACATCTGCTACGCTTCTTACTTGATTGACCGTGATCGGCGGGACCTAATGACGCACATGTTTTCTCCGAATGTTGGGCTTCTTGTCTCGAAAGTCTTCGACGAACATGAGTTTACCTCGGCCTTCGTGACGAAGTGGATCGTCGAATCCAAAATTGCAGATAGAACCCGCGGTTCTTACCTTTTCCCTCTGCGTCTTGCCGATTCCTCTGGTCAACTCCAGCTTTATGCTCGGAGGGAAGGTGAACGGACAACCAATCTCCGGACCGAGTGTGTGGCTCAAATAGCAAACCGCCTTGGGCTCGGAACACCCACTTCGAAACCAGGGGAGCAGAACAAAAATATTAGTGACTTAGACATCTTTAACTTCGTTTACGCGATTCTTTATTCTCCCTTCTACCGGAGCCGCTACGCAATCTTTCTGAAAACCGATTTTCCGCGTATACCGTTGACCTCTAGCCTAGACTTGTTCCGTGCCCTGGCGAAACTCGGCGGCGAACTGGTTGCCCTGCACCTGATGGAATCGCCAAAGCTGGATAAGCACATCACCAAGTGGACCGGCGGCAAGAATCCCGAGGTCGAGAAAGTCACATATTCCGACGAAACCGTCTGGATTGACAAGGCCCAGACTGAAAGCTTCGGCGGTGTGCCGGAGCCCGTCTGGAACTTCCACATAGGCGGATACCAGGTCTGCGAGAAGTGGCTTAAAGACCGTAAAGGCCGAAAATTATCCAAAGACGACATCGCTCACTATCAAAAAATAGTTGTAGCCATATCCGAAACAATTAGAATCATGGCCGAGATAGACAAAGTAATAACCCAACACGGCGGCTGGCCCGGAGCTTTTAAATGACGGGATACGGGACGCTACACGATAACTCAATAATTTTAGACAAAAAGGTAAGCAGGCACCTTATCCCTATTTTGAGCTATGATTAACAAAAAACTTGAAGACATTAAGCCGGAAGATCTGCAAAATTTAATCGTCAATGGCGTTTCCGAAAGCAAAACCATTGAGTATAAATCCGAATTGCCGCTTAATACCGGGGACGCAAAAAAGGGGTATACGGGACGAGGGGTATACGGGACGTTGCTTAAACGCTTAAATGTAGGATAATTCGTAGAGATCCGAGATGCCGCAAAGCTTATGCCTATAGACAAACCCAGCGTTCCCTTGAGGAGCCGGAGGAACTTATGCACATGATGTTTGTTGATGAATCGGGAGACCCGGGATATCCTCCAGACGGTAATTGGGGGAAATGGGGAGGAAGCAAAGCGTTTGCCAGAGTCGGGCTCATAATTCACGGCTGGAAGTGGCGCGCCTGGAATGAAAAACTTCTGGAATTTAAAAGAACACGCGGCTTATTATGGGATCAGGAAATTAAAGCCTCCGATGTCCGGCGCGGGAGACGGGCGTTTTCCGGCTGGGACGGCAACAGAAGAAAACAATTCCTGCTGGATTTGCTTCAGCTTGTCGGAGGAAATCCGGATATTACGCTTATCGGCGTAGCTATTAACAAAGGGAAGGTGGACACGTCGCGAAAAGAAAGGCTTGTGAAGCCGGAAGTCCGCTCGCTTGAATTGTTGCTTGAGTCTTATAACGCTTTTTTACAACACCAGACTAGAGACAGGTTTGGAATTGTCGTTTTGGATCCGGTAAAGGAAACCAGTGATGATAATCTCCGTCATTTCCAGTCATTCCTACAGGCCAGATCGGAAAATTTATACCCCTGCCATATTGTTGAGGGAACGTTTTTCGCCAAATCACACACATCTAATCTGATACAAATGGCTGATGTGTGCGCCAATGTTTTTTACCGTGAAATTACCGGGCCGGGCAATCTGCCGGAGTACCAGATTATCAAGAAAAGGCTTTGGCGTTTTGCCGGACGTTTGAGTGGAAATGGTATACGGAAATGGCCGTAAAAGAAAAGCGGCCAAGGAGGTTTTCACCCCGCCAGTCGCACACTTGCGGCTGTCTTGGTCGCGTATTAATTATAGCAGATAAAACCGGTGCCCGCAATGGGCAAAAAGGCAGCAGGAGCCTTATCACTTTTGAGATATGATTAACAAAAAAAATGGAAGACATTAAACCGGAAGATCTGCAAAATTTAATCGTCAATGGCGTTTCCGAAAGCAAAACCATTGAGTATAAATCCGAATTGCCGCTTAATACGAAAGATATTAAACCGGCTTAAAATACTATTTTGTTAATTTCACCAAAATGGTTGTAAATGGAGGCAATATGGACAAATCTCCGGCTGTTTTTGAAGGGAGTAAGATACGCCGCCATTATAACGAGAAGACGGAAACAGGGAGGTTTTCGCTATGCCGCGGCGGGACGTTGCTTAAACGCTTAAATGTAAGGGAGTTCGACCGGTTTAAAGTCAGGGAATAGGGTGTTTTTATTCGGAGAGCTATAAAATTATGACTGAAATTAATCCGGAAGAATTCAATGTTTATTGCGATGAAAGCTGTCATCTTGAGCATGACAAGCAGCCTGTTATGGTCATTGGGGGTATTTGGTGCCCTAAAAGCCAGGTTAGCGCTGTATCCGAGAAGATCAAGGATATAAAAAACAGGAACAAGGCCAATGGCGAACTTAAATGGGTTAGGGTTTCCAACTCAAGGCGAGATTATTTTATAGAACTTGTGAACTATTTTTTTGCCACGCCTTTTTTAAATTTCAGATGTATTGTGGTTGATGATAAATCAAAATTAAATCATGATTTTTTTAATCAGGGGAGCCATGATTCCTTTTATTACAAAATGTATTACTTCATGCTGAAGAACATTATAAAACCTGAAAGGCGGTATAATATTTATTTGGATATAAAAGACACCAGAAGCGCCCAGAAGCTTACTCAGTTGAAAACCGTGCTGTGTAATAGTGTCGCGAATGCCTCTGATGAGATGATAAAAAACATCCAGAATATTCATTCTCATGAATCGGAATTGCTTCAGCTGTCTGATTTATTCATTGGGGCAATAGCTTATTATAACCGAAGCTTAAAATCTAATGCTGTGAAATGCGCCATTGTGGATTTGATTTCCAATAAAGCCGGTCAAAATCTGGGGAAAAGCAGCCCTCCCTGGACTGAAAGATTTAATATTTTTATTTTCACCCCGTCGGAGATACAATGACGGGAAATCTGCCCACGTTTTTACCGCCTATTCTTGCTCTCAATGGCGCGTGGGACGAAATATTAACACGCCTATACGATGTTTTTGAGAAGGACTTTAAAAAGTCGCAAGTGTATCATCAAGGAATTAAGGTGATTTTCAACAACGTTATTAAACCGGATGGACAGGGAAAAGAGGAAGGGTTCTGGCATGTCGTAACCAAGGAAGATAAAAAAACCGGAGACCGGTTGATTGATTTTGACAGGGCCAGGCGTCTGCCGTGGGCGGAACCGATGTTGCGAAATTACCCGGTTCCTGAAATAAAGGTTTGGCAATATCAGGAAGGGCCGGCCGACAAGGGAATGCGGACCTATGTTTGGCTTGAAAATTTTGATTATGCTTTAATTCTGCAAAGAAGAAAGCATGTTTTTTTATGGATTACGGCGTTTTATGTCCAGCCTTGGAAAAAGGTCGATCTGCAACGGAGATACGAAAAGATGGCCTAATATGCAGCGACCGCCCTTACGAGCGGTCCCTGAGCTCCTTCTACCGCGATTGGTAGATGAACAAATCCTTAGTTGATATCAATAGTATAGCAGATAGAATCCGGAACGGCAATGGAAGTTTTTGTGGAAGTTTTTATTGTAAGGGCCGAGAGGGACGTCGTTTAAGTGCTTGAATAGGGGAAAAGGTGCCAGGAGACTTTTCCCTCCCCTGCATTGAAATACGTACCGCCAAGGAGGTGTTGGATAATGAAAAAAACATTTGACGCTGTGGCGTTCATGCGGATGCGGCGCGAAGAAATCGACCGGGAGGACGCCGGATTGACGTGGAAGCAAAAGCGCGAGAGGGCACGGCAGACTCTGGAAAAGGATGCCCTGTGGCAACGTCTGCGGGAGCGTAGTGTGCAATCCACGCCGCCGGAAATAATGACCGCGCGCGAGAAAACGGATATGGATTAAGGAAAAAGGCTCATGCTGCCTTTTTGCCCCTGCCTTTTTGCCCAAAGAGCTTGTCCTGAATCATTTGCGGAGTTTATGGGAATATGGAAACAAATGCATAACCCAGATTTTAAAGTAACGGAATTCAGTTACTTTAAAAACCAGAGTGTTTGTATGAGACCGGGACGTTGCTTAAACGCTTAAATGTAAGATCATGATGATAAGTTGGGAAACCATATTATGGATTTAAAAATTGACCTTGGCACGCTGGCGAAGGCGGTTAAGGGGAAACTGGTTAAAGGGAAGCCGGAAACGCCTTTCAGCGCTTTTATCACCGACACGCGCAAGCTGAAAGCCGGGGATTTTTTTTGGGCCCTCAAAGGCGCTTCCCACGACGCGCACGACTTCCTGCCGCAGACGGTGTCCCTGGGGGTCAGCGGCTGGCTTGTGCGGGAGGACGCCCTCGCGTCCCTGAAGGACCTGCCGCCGGCCGTGATCGCGGTAAGGGATACTCTTAAGGCCCTGCAGGACCTGGCCGCCTGGCACAGGCAGCGCTTCCAGATACCGCTCACCGCGATAACCGGGTCCAACGGCAAGAGCACCGTCAAAGAAATGCTCAGGAGTATTTATTCAGCCGCCGGTGAAACCTGCTCCAACCA
Organism: Elusimicrobiota bacterium; assembly: GCA_030651035.1. Taxonomy (GTDB): domain Bacteria; phylum Elusimicrobiota; class Elusimicrobia; order Elusimicrobiales; family UBA9959; genus UBA9959. Next base: position 12,053 of record JAUSCK010000129.1, on the reverse strand, counting down.
GGGCAACCTCAACAACCAGTTCGGCCTGCCGCTCTCGCTGCTGGAGCTGGCCCCGGCGCACAGGTTCGGGGTTTTCGAGCTGGGCGCCGCGCGCCGCGGCGATATAAAGGAGATAGGCGAAGTCGCCCGCCCCACCTGCGGGATAATAACCAACATCGGCCCGTCGCATCTGCAGTATTTCGGCGACATGGAAACCATCTTCGAGACCAAGACGGAACTGGCCGCCTGCCTGGCGCCCGGCGGGGTCCTTGTCTACAATTACGACGACCAGTACCTTTCCCGCCTGAACGGCCGCAAATTCCCCAAGCTCACCTTCGGCAGGAACCCGGAAGCCGACCTGCGCATCCTGGAAGGCGGGGAACTGAAGCTAGACTACGACGGCAGGCGCCTTGAAGTGAAGCTGCCGCACGCCGCGGGACATAACTACTATAACGCGGCGGCCGCGGCCGGGGCCGCGCTGGCTTCGGGGCTGGACTTCGCCTGCATACGCAAAGGCCTGGAAAACTATACGCCGCCGCCGATGCGCCTCCAGGAGATAAAGCTCGGGGGCGCGGTGGTAGTGCTGGACGCCTACAACGCCAACCCGCAGAGCATGGCCTCCGCGCTCAAAGAGATGACCGGCAGGCCGAAGCCGCTTTACCTGATGCTGGGCGACATGAAGGAGCTGGGGAAGTTCTCGGCGCACTACCACACGGACCTGGGCGCGGCCCTGGCCCATATGGGCGCTGAGAAAGTTTTTCTTGCCGGACCTGAAATGAAGGCCGCGGCCGCCGCATATTGCAGGGCCGGGGGCTGCAGCATGGAATACGGTGAAACCCTGGAAGACTGGCTGCCGGAGGCGCGCTCGCTTATCTCCGCCGGCAAAGGCTCCTTCCTTATAAAAGCCTCCCGCTCCATGAAATTCGAGCGCATAGTGGAAGGGCTGTGAAAACTGTCATTTATTGAGCAGGCAGGCTACCGCTTCTTTCCAGCCGCCGTAGAGCCGCGCGGCCACTTTTCGCGGCATGCCAGGCGCGAACTTTTTATCCAGGGCCCAGCAGGAACTTATCTCACCCGGATCTCTCCAGTACCCCGCGGCCAATCCCGCCAGATACGCAGCGCCCAAAGAAGTTGTTTCCGTCACGCGCGGCCGGATCACCATAACGCCCGAGATATCCGCCTGGAAAGCGCAAAGCAGGTCGTTGGCCGAGGCCCCGCCGTCTATTTTAAGCGCTTTGATGCGCAGGCCGGAATCACGCTCCATAACGGCCATTACATCTTCCGTCTGGTAGCACATCGCTTCCAGGGCGGCCCGCGCGAGATGAGCGCGCGTTGTCCCCCTTGTTATGCCGAAGAGAGCGCCCCGCACATGGGGTTTCCAATAAGGGGCGCCAAGCCCCGTGAAAGCCGGGACAAGGTAAACACCTTCATTATCCTTCAGACTGGCCGCCATCTTCCGGGATTGCCGCGCCCGGTCCAATATTTTAAGCCCGTCCCTGAGCCACTGTACGGCCGCGCCCGCTATAAAAACCGCGCCTTCCAGGGCGTAAGCCGGGCCGCCTCCGGCGTCGCAGGCCAGGGTGGTGATGAGCCCGCCGGCCGAGCTGATCCGCTTTTTCCCGGTGTTCATCAGCAGAAAGCAGCCGGTCCCGTAGGTGTTCTTGACCGTCCCCGGTTCAAAGCAGGCCTGCCCGTATAAAGCCGCCTGCTGGTCCCCGGCAACCCCGCATATTGGGATCCCTGCCGCGAGCCGGCCTATGGCCGCCGTCCTGCCGAACTCGCCCGAGGAGCGCCGCACCCCGGGAAGCATCGCGCGCGGCACGCCGAATATTTCAAGGAGCCGCGCGTCCCACTTAAGCCCGCCAATGTCGAAAAGCATGGTGCGGGAAGCGTTCGTATAATCGGTGGCGTGCGTTTTGCCGCCGGTCAGTTTCCACAGGATCCAGGTATCAGTTGTTCCGAAGAGGAGCTCGCCCCTTGCCGCTTTTACCGCCGCGCCGGGGACATGCTTAAGCAGCCACTCTATTTTTGTGGCGGAGAAATAAGCGTCGACCGGCAGGCCCGTTTTGCGGCGGATATAACCGGCTGTTTGTTTATCAGCGCCAAGTTCTTCGCAGCGCCGGGCCGTGCGCCTGCACTGCCAGACGATGGCCCTGTGGATAGGCTTGCCGGTAGTCCTGTCCCAGACTACGGCGGTCTCGCGCTGGTTGGTGATCCCGATGGCGGCGATCAGGCCGGGCGGCACGGTCCTGAGGACTTTCTGTACGCAGTTATTAACGCTTGCCCAGATCTCCTCCGGGTCATGCTCCACCCAGCCGGGGCGGGGGAAATACTGGCGGAGTTCCTCGTAGGCGGAGGCTATTTTTTCGCCGCGCCGGTCATAGACTACCGCCCTGCTCCCGGTAGTGCCCTGGTCGATGGCGAGGATATATTTCATAGTTCAGACGCCGCGGGGTGCGGGATTTCCGCTTCAAAATATTGTAACAAATCCGCGCCCCGGCCCAGGCGGCCCGCACATATACCGCGCCGGCGGGCGGACACGCCGGTGATAATTGTATCTTTCGCGGAAGGTGTATAATATCGTAATGAGCCCCAAGACGGATAACGAAAGTCTCCTGGTAGCGCGCGCCCAGGCCGGCGATGACAAGGCTTTTGAGGAGCTGGTCCTGAAATATAAGGACCGGCTTTACAGTATCGCTTCCAGCGTATGCGCGAGAATGCCTTCAGCCGCCGAAGATGTAGCGCAGGAAACCTTCCTGTCCGCGCTGAAGAACATTAGTTCGTTCAAAGCTAATGCCGCGTTCAGCACGTGGCTTTACCGCATCGCCGCAAATAACTGCTGGCAGCGGTTCCGCAAGGTCAAAGCCGAGAGGCTCTCGGAGATGCCGGCCGAAAATAAAAAAGGCCACCCTTCCCGCTCCTGCGTAAATGAAAACGCGCTCAAGAACGAGCTTTCCCTCGCGGTGAGCAAGGCCCTGGCTTCCCTGTCGCCCGATTACCGCATCGCCATCACGCTCTGCGACATAGAGGGCCTGTCCAATGCCGAGGCGGCCGGACGCCTTAAAATATCTCTCGCGGCTTTGAAAACCCGGCTGCACCGCGCCCGGGGACAACTGAAAAAACAACTCGCGGATTTCCGCTGATACCAGAGCGCCGGCTTATTTCCCACTTCCCGTCAGCACTCCTTCATCCCGAGCTTTTTAAAGAACCAGATGGCCGGGCACCACTTCGTGAAAGCGGACTGCACCTGGTTCGCGCCCACAAAAATAGCGAGCCACAGGAAATTATCGTTGGAATAGACCGCCAGCCCGACGCTAAGCAGCACCATACCCCCCGCCAACAGCCTCAACGCTTCGTTAAGTTTCATATTTCCTCCTACTCCCCGGTCGCGCCCGGCGCCTCGTCGGTATCATCCGACGGCTCCGGCCGCGCCCGCTTAAGTTTGTATTCCTTGTCCCTGAACGTAAGGAAGTACAGCACCGGCACCGCCACCCGCGACAGCAGCGTCGCCGCTATCTGCCCCGCTATCAGCGAGATCGCCAGCCCCTGGAAGATCGGGTCGAACAAGATCACGCCCGCGCCCGCTATGACCGCCAGCGCGGTCAGCAGCATCGGCCGGAACCGGACCACGCCCGCCTCTATAACAGCCTCCGCAAGCGGCATTCCCTCGCGCACCTTCAGGTTTATGAAGTCCACCAGTATGATGGAGTTGCGCACAACTATCCCCGCCGACGCTATGAAGCCTATCATCGACGTGGCTGTGAAGAAGGCGTTCATGCCCCAGTGCGCCGGGATAATGCCTATCAGCGCCATCGGGATGGCCGCCATTATTATCAGCGGCGTCAGGAAGTCCTCGAACCAGGCCACCACAAGGATATAGATAAGCACCAGCACCATCGCGAAAGCGAGGCCCAGGTCCCGGAACACCTCATAGGTGATATGCCATTCCCCGTCCCATTTTATAGCCGTCTCGGAGGAACTGACCGGCTGGCGCGTGAAGTACTGGTTTATCTTCGCTCCGCGCGCTCTGGAGAGCGCGTCTATCTTCGCCTTCAGGTCCAGCACCGCGTAGACGGGGCTTTCTGATCCGCCGGCAATGTCAGCCGTCACGTACATCACGCGCTGCAGGTTCTTATGGTAAACGGGCTGGCTCTCCAGGCCATTCTCCGCCTTCACGAAGCTGGCCATCGGTATGGCCGTGCCGTTGGGCGAGAAGAACTTTATCTCTTTAAGCGTCTCCAGCCGGCGGCGCTTTTCCGGAGAAAGCCGCAGGCGTATGTCCACCGCCTCGTTCTCGTCCTCGACGTGCGCGGAGTCTATGTCCGAGCCGGACAGCGACAAAGCGGCCGTCTGCACTATATCGGAAGCCGCCACGCCGTTTAGCGTCGCTTTTTGGCGGTCTACCACCAGCCGGGTTATGGGCTGGTCTTCCGGGATATATGAATCCACGTCCACTATCCCTTCGGTGTTCCTGAGTATGTTCTTTATTTCTTCCGCCAGCGCCTTCTGGTTCTTCGGGTTGGGGTCGAAGACCTCCACCAGCATGGTGGACATCACCGGCGGCCCGGGGGGGACTTCCGCCACCTGCACCCTCGCGCCGTAGCTGTCGGCGATTTTCTTGAGGGGGGAGCGCACTGCGACGGCGATCTCGTGGCTCTGCCGCTTCCGGGCGCCCTTGTCCGACAGGTTCACCTGTATGTCGGCCTGGTAAGGCTCCTGCCGCAGGAAGTAGTGGCGCACCAGCCCGTTGAAGTTATACGGCGCGGAGGCCCCGGCGTATACCTGCAGGTCGCGCACCTCCGGAACGGCGGCCAGGTATTTCGCCATCTCGCCGGCGGCACGCTGCGTGCGCTCAAGCGAGGAACTCTCAGGCATGTTGATAACGACCTGGAACTCGTTCTTATTGTCGAAGGGCAGTGTCTTGAAGATCACCAGCCTGAAGCCGACCATGGCCAGCACGGCCGCCAGCAGTCCCGCCGTGAAAAGCAGGAACTTCTTGCCGTTGGCCGGCTGGTATATGAGCTTTTTCATCAGGCCGCGGTACAGGCGGTCCAGGATCCCCTCTTTATTATTCTCGCAATGCTTCACCGGCCAGCGCTGCACCACCCTGGCGTAAAGCCAGGGCGTGAAGGCAAAGGCCACTCCCAGGGAGAACAGCATGGCGACGGAAGCGCCTATCGGTATCGGGCGCATGTAGGGGCCCATCATGCCGCTGACAAAAGCCATCGGCAGTATGGAGGCGATGACCGTCCAGGTGGCGAGGATGGTCGGGTTGCCTACTTCGTCCACGGCGTTGAGTATATTTTTGAACAGGGAATTCTTCCGGTTCAGCATACAATGGCGGTTTATGTTCTCCACCACTACGATAGCGTCGTCGACCAAAATGCCGATAGAGAAGATAAGCGCGAACAGGGTGATGCGGTTAAGGGTGTAGCCATAGAGGTAATACACCAGCATGGTGAGGGCGAGCGTGACCGGTATGGCAACCAGTACCACCGCTGCTTCGCGCAGGCCGAGGGTAAGGGCGATGAGCAGGGTCACCGATAAAGTGGCCAGCAGCATGTGGTAGATAAGCTCGTCGGATTTGGCCTTGGCGGTTTCGCCGTAATTGCGGGTGACGGTTATGTTTATGCCATCCGGGATATCGCGGCCTTTCATGCCCTCCACCTTGGCCAGCACCGCCCGCGAGACTTCGGTGGCGTTAGCTCCGCGGCGCTTGGCGACCGAGAGGGTTACGGCGGGCGCGGCGGCTGCTGAACTTACGGCCGAGGAGGGGCCCTGCAGCATGGTCACGGAGCGCTCTTCTTCGTCGGGTCCGTCCTTTATGTCGGCTACTTCGGAGAGTTTGACAGGATGGCCGTCGAAGACGCCGACTATTATGTTCTTCAGGTCTTCGGCGCTGCGTATGAAGGCGTCGGTTTCGGCCAGCAGCCTGGTGTCGCCCTGGTTGTAATGGCCGGAAGGCAGGCTGGCGTTGGACATCTTTATTATGCCGGCGAGCATGGGCGGGGTGAGGCGGTGGCGGGCGAGGGCCGGCGGGTCGAAGTGCACGATAAACTGGCGCTTGTGGCCGCCTATGATGCGGGTTTCGGAGACATTAGAGACCGCGTTGATCTCGGTCTGTATGCGGGCGGCGGCGCGGCGCAGTTCGTAATCGTTCCGGCCCTCGCCCCAGAGCGTGAGGGCGAGGACGGGGACGTCGTCTATGGCGCGGAACTTTATTATCGGCGCCCCTGCTCCCCGGGGCATCAGGTCGCTGTTGTCCATCGTCTTGGTGTAGACAAGGCTGGCGGCGGTTTCAGGGGAGGTGCCGACCTTGAAGCGGACGGTGAACATCGCGAAGTTGGGCCGGGCTATGGAGTAGATGTATTCTACGCCGGGGATCTCCCAGAGTTTGCGCTCGCCGACTTCCACCAGGTGCTTTTCTATTTCTCCGGGGGCGGCGCCGTAGAACGGGACCATGATGTCGAACATGGGAACGTTTATCTGGGGCTCTTCTTCGCGCGGGAGTTTGAAGGTGGAGAAGACTCCCAGCAGGATGAAGGTGATGATGAGTATGGGCGTAAGGCGGGAACTTATAAAAGCCCCTGCCATGCGCCCGGCCATTCCGTATTTTTGTTCTATATCGTTGTTCATAGTATCCTCCGGCTGATCAATTCGCTGTCTTCACCAGCTTCTCCGACATTTCTTTTATCGCCGCGCCATCCAGCGTTTCCGATGCCAGCAGGGTCCGGGCGTGGTAGAGATTCAGTTTGTACAGGGTTTCGTAATAGGCGGCTTCAGCCTGCAATACGGAGGCCTGTGCGCGGAGGACTTCCAGCACGCTCTGGCGGCCCTGGCGGTAGAGGGGGCGGAAGAGCTCAAGCGACTGCCTGGCTTTCTCCAGGGTTTCCCTCGCCACGGGCAGGCTTTCTTTGGCGGCGCTATAGTTGTTCAGCGCCTCGGCTACTTCGATCGAAGCCTGTTTGCGAGCTTCGTCCAGGCGGCTGGAGGCCATTGAGGCTTCGGCCCTGGCCGCGTCTCTTTTCGCGAAATAAGCGGGGTCGCCCAGCGGCACCGTAAGGCGCAGGCCGAGCAGCCGGCTGGATCTAAAATTCGAAAGACTTTCAGAATTTGTTTCCCAGGAGCCGAAAGCCTCGACGACCGGCAGCACGGAATTTTCCTGCATGGCTTCGGAGATCCTGGAGACAGCGGCCATTTTCTCCAGCGCTTTTATGTCGCGCCTTCCACCCGGGGGCGCGGCGGCCAGCTCGCTCCTGGTCTTTTCAGCGTAGACCGCTTCATTCAATCCGCCCGCCGCGTCAACGCCGGAGGCCGCGTCCATGCCCAGCGTTATGGCCAGCTTTTCTTTTTCAAGCTCCAGCGCTTTATCCCAGCTCAGGCTGTAGCCGCGCAGCGTGGAAAGTATGGCTTCGGCGCCGTAATAGTCGGAGCCCGGCACCATGCCCTTATCCTTAAGCATCCGGGCGGTCTTCAGCTCGGTTTCGGCGGCCTTTACGCTGTCGGAGGCCAGCTCAGCCAGACGGCGGCGCAGCAGCACGGTGAGCCACTGATAGGTGATTTTGAAGGTTATCCCGGCGCGGGCCCGCTCATAGCCGCTCTGCGCGGCTTCTGTGCCCAGCTCGCCCATTTTAACCGCGTTCGTGACGGCGAATCCGGTGAAGAGCGGCACACCGGCCTCTATGCCGGCCGTGAAGTTGCGCGCGGGGGCCGGATCGTTTATCGCGGCCATGGAGGCCATGCTGAAAGTACCCTGCTTCATGGCCGCGGCGAATGCGTAGACCGGGTCGGTACCGTCGGTGTACATCCCTTTCAATTTAAAACCGCCCAGCCTGGCCAGCCGGGCCTGGCTTAACCCCGCTTTCGCGCCGCTGACGCGGGCCGCCTCTTCCTTTAATATATTGTCGGCTTTAAGGCCTTTCTCCACGGCCGCTTCAAGGGTGACCTGGGCGGCCCGGGCTGTTAAAGGGATTAAAGAGAAGATACTGAAAATAATTATTTTGCCGTTCATAGTTAACTTCCTCCCTGGCTTCTTTCCAATTAGATGCGCGGACCGGATAAAGGATTCATTTGAGGTGAGAACGCGGATGCTTTTCGGAGCCCTGCCAGGACCAGGTGAATCCTTTCAGCCTCCGGGCGCATCTAAATAGTAGAGCGGGAAACGGCCAAGTGCGCTAAGACGGGATCATTAAGGAGGAGTTATGGAAAATCTTACACTGACATCGTTCAAAGCGAAGGTTTTTGACTTCGAGCAGAACAAAGACTGGAAATTCGCCGGAACAAAGCCCTGCATAGTGGACTTTTACGCCGACTGGTGCGGCCCGTGCAAAATGCTCTCTCCCGTGCTGGCCGAGCTGGCGGAGAAATACGCCGGGAAGCTTGACATATACAAAGTGAACACCGAGGAGGAGCAGCAGCTTTCCTCCGCGTTCGGCATACAAAGCATTCCGACCCTGCTTTTAATTCCTGCGTCAGGCCAGCCGCAGCTCGTGCGGGGCGTCGTGCCGAAGGAAAGCCTGGAAAAAGCCATCGCGGAAGTGCTGGGAGTAAAACAGTAAAGGGCGATCCGGAAAAGCTGCATTTCCAGATCGCCGCGCAGGGAGGATAAAATGAACAACACAGTCCTTATTGATGAGAACTTGTGCACCGGGTGCGGCAAGTGCGTGACTATGTGTCCGAAGAGGATATTGTATCTGGACCCGGAAACAAAGAAGTGCAAAGTAACGGATGAGACGCAATGTGACCGTCTGGGAGGGTGCGTCTGGACCTGTCCGATGGACGCGATGCAGATCAGGTAAGGTGTTCCATTAACCTGAAAGCCGCCGTTGCAACTTTCAGGTTAAGAACTATTATTCATCAGGAGCATGGGGAAAACGGACAAGGCGCTTAAAAAGTAATAAAATATGGCTATAAAGAAAAGCCGGACCAGGCGAACCGATTTTTAGTTTTTAGACAAGGACACGATGCTTTACTACGCGCATTACTTCAGGGATTTCTTCAGCCCGCTCAATGTTTTCCAGTACATCACTTTCAGGGCCGGCGGGGCCGTGATAACCTCGTTCCTTTTAAGCCTGCTGTTCGGCCCGTGGCTCATAGCCAAGCTGCGCTCCTATAAAATAGGCCAGGTGCAGCGCACCGACGGCCCCCAGACCCACCTGGCCAAGCAGGGCACCACCACGATGGGCGGGCTGCTGATCTTCCTGACGCTGGTGATCACCACCTGCCTCTGGGCCCGCATGGATAACCGCTTTATACTGCTGCTCCTGTTCACGACCGCGGTCCTGGCCTTCGCCGGCTGGCTGGACGACTACACCAAGCTGGTCAAGAAAAACCCGAAGGGGGCCTCTTCCGCCTTCAAGTTCTCGCTTCAGATCTTCGCCGCCGTGTGCGTGGTGGGCTACCTGGCCGCCAACCCGTCCAACGCGCAGTACGCCAACTCGCTTTCCATCCCTTACACCAAGGAGCTTTATATTAACCTGGGTTTCCTTTACGCGGCCCTCGCGATGCTGGTAATAATCGGCTCCTCCAACGCCGTCAACCTCACCGACGGCCTGGACGGGCTGGCGGCCGGCTCGATAGTCATAACCGCGCTCACCTTCGCCATACTGGCCTACTCGGCCGGCAACGTGAAGATAGCCTCGTACCTCAAGATAATCTACGTCGAGGGCGCCGGCGAGATAGCGGTTTTCCTGTCCGCCATGATAGGGTCCTGCCTGGGCTTCCTCTGGTACAACGCCTACCCGGCGGAGGTCTTCATGGGCGACACCAGCTCCCTGTTCCTGGGCGGAACCATCGGCGTCGCGGCCATAGCCGTAAAACAGGAGCTGCTGCTGCCGGTGGCCGGCGGTATCTTCCTGCTTGAAACCCTTTCGGTGATACTGCAGATGGGCTCCTACAAGCTGCGCAATAAGCGGCGGCTTTTCCTTATGGCGCCCATACACCACCACTTCGAACTTAAAGGCATCGCGGAATCAAAGGTCACGGTCCGGTTCTGGATAGCCGGCATCATGCTGGCGCTGATAGCGCTGTCGTCGCTGAAGATCCGCTGAAGAATGCCGAATTTATGTTCATTCCTGAAAATTTCAAAGGCAGAAAAGCGCTGGTGATAGGGGCCGGGAAATCAGGCGTCGCCTGCGCCAACCTGCTGGCCGCCAAAGGTTTCAAAGTCCTGCTCACCGACGAAAAGAAGGCCTACGACATCAAGGAAAAGCTTAAAGGCCTTGCCCGTTCCGTCGAGGTTGAAACAGGCGGCCACGGCAAAAAAGCTTTCAGCTGCGGCTTCGCGGTAAAAAGCCCGGGCATGCCCGGCTCCCACCCGCTCATAGCCGCCCTCAAAAAAAAGAACATACCGCTTTTCAGCGAGATCGAGATCGCGCTGTCTTTCTCAGCCGCCGGGAAACTGCTGGCCGTGACCGGCACCAACGGCAAGACCACCACTACGGTGCTGCTGGGCGAGATCATGAACGCGGCACTGCGCCCCGGCGCTCGCGCACTGGTCTGCGGCAATGTCGGCATCCCCGCGGCGGAAGCGGCCCCCAAAGCCCGCCCGCGCGACGCCGTGGTCATGGAGGTTTCCAGCTACCAGCTGGAGGACAGCCTGCATATCAAGCCGGACGCGGCCTGCGTGCTCAATATCACGCCGGACCACCTGGACCACCACGGCAGCATGGCGGCCTACGTGAAAGCCAAGGAAAAGGTTTTTAAGTTCCAGGGCCCGTCAGCCTGCTGCGTTTTTAACTACGAGGACGACTATTGCCGCCGCCTGGCCAAGGGCTGCCCGTCGAAGGTTCTATTCTTTTCCTCCAGGCGCGCGGGGGGGAAGCTCTCCGCCTGGGCCGCCGGGAGGAAGCTGCTCTTCAAAACCGGGAAAGAAACGTTCACCGTGAAGCCGCCCGGCCTGCCCGGAGCCCATAATCTTGAGAACGCCATGTGCGCCGGGCTGATGGCCCTCCACTGCGGCGTAAAGCCCGCCGTTATTAAAAAAGTTTTCGCCTCTTTCCGGGGAGTGGAGCACCGCCTCGAGCCCGCCGGCAAAGCCCGCGGGACACTCTTCATAAACGACTCGAAGGCGACCAACGTGGATTCTACCCTGGTGGCGCTGAAAGCGCTGGGCCGGAAAAAGAACATCTGGCTTATACTGGGCGGCCTGGACAAGGGCAGCCCTTACGCCCCGCTGCTGCCGCTGGTCCGCAAAAGCGTAAAGGCCGTCCTGACCATAGGCGCCGCCGCGCCGAAGATAGAGAAGGAGCTGGCCGGCAGCTGCCCCATAATAACCTCCGTCACCATGGAGCGCGCCTGCCGCGCCATACTCGAAACGGCGGCGCCGGGCGACATAGCGCTGTTCTCGCCGGCCTGCGCCTCCTTCGACCAGTTCAGGGACTTCGAAGACCGCGGCCGCAAATTCAAAGCTTTCGTGAAAAAGTTATAACTATGGATTTCGCCTCAAAACGCCAGAAGCCCTTATACAACGTAATACACAACCGCAGCCTCAAATACATCGACTACCCGGTTTTCTTTATCGTCACCATACTGCTGATGCTGGGGCTGGTATCCCTTTTTTCGGCCAGCGCGCTTTTCGCAGTTAACAACGGGCTGGACTCGCTTTTCTACACCAAAAAGCAGGCGCTGTACATGCTGCTCGGCCTGGGCCTCATGGCCGCGGCGGCAAAAATAGACCTGGAGAAAGTTCGCTCTTACATAAAGCCCGTAGTTATAGCGACGGTCGTCCTGCTGGTGATAACGCTGTTCATGCGGCCGGTGGGCAACGTGCGCCGCTGGATACCGCTGGGATTCATGAAACTGCAGATCAGCGAATTCGCCAAAGTGGTCCTTGTGCTTTACCTGGCGGATTTTTTTGACCGCAACATCAGCCGCATACAGGCGAACTGGCGGGAGCTGCTGAAACCCCTGGGCGTGACAATAATAATACTTGGGCTGATAGCCGCCGAGCCGGACCTCGGCACGCCTGCACTGCTTTTCGCGGTGGCGCTGTTCATCTGTTTTGCCGCGGGGGTAAAAATACGCTACCTGCTCGCCCCGCTGGGCGCCGGCCTCCTCGTCCTTATCGAGGAACT
>JAUSCK010000127.1 GCA_030651035.1 Elusimicrobiota bacterium | reverse complement strand
GTGCGAGGATTCCGGGTCGAAATTGTCGCCGGGGCCGTACAGGTTCACAGGCAGCAGGTAAACGGCGTTGAAGCCGTACTGCGCCCGGTAGGCCTGGGCCTGCACCAGCAGCATTTTCTTTGCCAGGCCGTAGGGGGCGTTGGTCTCCTCCGGGTAGCCGTTCCAGAGGTCGTCTTCTTTGAAAGGCACCGGGGTGAACTTGGGGTAGGCGCAGATGGTTCCTATGGCGGCGAACTTCTCGACGCCGGCCTTGCGCCCCTCCTCCATAAGCTGGGCGCCCATCATCAGGTTGTCGTAAAAGAATCTGCCGGGGTTGACCCGGTTGGCGCCTATGCCGCCCACCACGGCCGCCAGGTGTATCACCACCTGGGGGCGCGCGTCGGCGTACAGGCGGCGCACGGCCGCCATGTCGGTCAGGTCGTAATCCCGGCTGCGGGGGACGAACACTTCTCCGGCCCCGGCCGCGCGCAGTTTCTCGACCACGCGCGAACCCAGAAAACCCGCGCCCCCGGTCACGGTTATTCTTTTTTCGGCCAGTGTTATCATGCGTTACTTGCTGACGCCCACGGCGAGCGAGGCTTTCACCGCGTCGGTCACCGTTTTTATCTGCCCGTCGGTCAGCTCCGGGTACATCGGCAGCGAGAAAACGGTGTCCATCACCGCGTCGCAGACGGGCAGGTCGCCCTTCCTGCCGCCCAGGTGCGCGTACGCCTGCTGCAGGTGAAGCGCTATCGGGTAGTAGATCTGGTTGGCGATGCCCTGCTCGGTAAGGTATTTCTGCGCGTTGTCGCGCTTGGCCTTCGAGTCGAAGCGTATGGTGTAGTAGTTGAAGGAGTGCACGCAGTTGGCCGGGACCACCGGGGTGACGCAGACGCCTTTCAGGGCCTCGGCGTACTTGGCGGCCACGGCGTTGCGCATCCCGGTCCATTTCTCCACGCGCTTGAGGCGCACCGAGAGGATGGCGGCCTGCACGGTGTCGAGGCGGCTGTTGAAACCTTCCATCTCGTGATGGTAGCGCACCTTGCTGCCGTGGTTGCGCAGCTGCTTGAGCGTCTCAAGGATCTTGTCGTCGCTGGTGGTGATGGCCCCGCCGTCGCCGAAGGCGCCCAGGTTCTTGGCCGGGAAGAAGCTGTAGGTTCCGCAGTCGCCTATCGAGCCCAGGTACTTCCAGTCTTTCCCGCCCATTTTGTACTTGCCGGTGAAGGCCTGCGCCGTGTCCTCGATGACGATGAGGTTGTGCTTCTTCGCCAGCGCCATGAGGGAGTCCATGTCGCAGGGCATGCCGTAGAGGTGCACCGGGACTATGGCGCGGGTCTTGCCGGTGATCTTCTTTTCGACGGACGCGGGGTCCAGGTTGTAGGTAACCGGGTCGATGTCGGCGAACACGGGGACCGCGCCGACCTGGCTGATGGTTTCGGTGGTGGCGATGAAGGTGAAGGGGGAGGTTATTATTTCGTCGCCGGGCTTTATGCCGCTGGCTATGAAGGCCATGCGCAGCGCGTCGGTGCCGTTGGCCACGCCTACCGCGTATTTAGTGCCGTTATGGGCGGCGAATTCTTTTTCGAACTTGGCGACTTCCTCTCCGAGTATGAAATTGGCCTTGTTGAAAACATTTTTAACCGCGGTCTCTATCTCATCTTTTATGGGGGGGTATCCCGCCAGCATGTCTACCATTGGTACTTTCATGATTGTCCTCCAGTAATTATCAACAGATAAATTATATTAAAAGATGGCCACGCAAGGCCATAGAAAGAAGGCCCCGAAAACTCACATAATTTTTAATTGATTGATTTAGATGCCCGGAAGACGCTTGAAATTGAAAAATCTTCCGTTTAAAACTGTCTCGCGGCCAGCCGGGTGCATTTGACTGTACCGCTTTTCACTGGCGCTTCAGCCGTAAGCGGGGCGCTGAAAAGCCCGTGAGGGAAATCACACGGGCTGGCCGCATTTTTTCCCGGCGACAATAAAGATCACTTCACCGTATTTTGAAAAATAAAGCAGCGCATTGATCAAAAAGCAGAGGGGCGATAATGCGACAAAAAGCAGCGAATGAAAGATGATCCGGGGGGTGAAATCGCCTCCCTGAAGCCATGTGAAAAAGTCATGGTCGCTGTTTGTCAGCCAGCTTACGATGCTTTGCAGCGAGGTGAAGACCGAATATTCCAGGGAGAACGTGTGCACGGTCTCTACCGCGAAGCCATGCCTTTCAAGCATCAGGGTCAGCGATTCCGGCGTAAAGAAGGTCAGGTGATGTTTCAGGTCAAGGCTGAGCCAGCGCCCGCGGGTGAACACCCGCGTCCATGAATTAAAATTCGGCACTTCGATTATCAGCTTGCCGCGCTCCCCCAGCAGGCCGGAGATCTTTTCAATGTATTTGTCCGGGCCGGTGAGGTGCTCCAGAACATGCCACATCGTTATCACCTCAAACCGCGCATTATCGAGTGGAAGCTCCAGCAGGTCCTTGTCGTAGATCTCCAGGCCCAGCCTGTTCCTGGAAAACTCGACGGCATTTCTGGAGATCTGGATTCCCGCCGCCCTTGTGTAGCCGTAATATTTTTTCAGATAGTACAGCATGAACCCCCGCCCGCTGCCGATATCCATGATCGTTCGGGCGCCGGGGCAGACAGTGAACATTTTAAATGCCCGGAAGAAACGGAACAGCCTGATCACATATTCGATCCCGAAATTAAACCTGGCCGCGGTTTCATTCCTGTAATACTTCTCATAAACCAGGTCGGGGCTGGGAGTCTCCCGGGGCATATCGACAAAGACGAGCCCGCACGCCTCGCACCGGAGAAGGCCCGCCGCCCCGAACCGGTAGGCCTCCTTATGATTCTGGTGATCGCACCGTGCGGCGTTTTCAGGGACGTTCATGTGTAGAATTTTATTCCGTATTTGTTTTTACCGGTAAGGGTAAATTGAATCCCCAGGGCCTCAGGGCCGGAATCGCCGGCAGATAAGGGAAAGGGAGCCGGCAATATAGCGCGCTTTTTCATGTCCCAATTTTACAAAAAAAAGACCCCAAAAGCTCACGTAATTCTCAATACTCCGGTTTTGATACGTTGAAGGCCCGGCTAACCTGTCAGCGCTTTTTTGCCGGCTTGTCCTTCTCCGCTTTGAATACGAGGAGGGTCGGGAATGGGTAACGCCAGTCGTGCGGGTAAAAACCGCCGATCGGCTTTATTCCGAATAATGAGGGGGATTTCTCGAACTTTTTGATAAGCGTATAATCCCCGCTTCCGGAAAGCTTATTAAAAAGTTCGGAGGCTTGCGGGTTCGGGTACTTGCCCTTCAGGTTGAGAGCCGGGTAATACTCGTAGTCGGAGATTATCACGTAATCCGGGTGCGCGGCTGAAAGCTCCTGCACGGAAGGGGTCTGCAGCACCTTATATTTTTTTATGTTCTTCCGGAAGGGCTCGGTCTCATTGAACCAGTAAAGTGAGGTAAGTATGGCCGGGTTCCAGAAAAACATCCGCGGAACGGCTATCCTGCTGTTTTCCGCTATGTTCTCCTCTATCCACCGGGAGGAGGCGTCCCTTACGTCTTCCGTGGCCATTGTCCTCACGTAGGAGGCCGTGTAGAACAGCGTATAGGCCGAGACCGCCGCCGCCAGCGCCGCTAAAAAAAACCGCTTCCGCGACAAGAGAACGAACCTGGCAGCCAGCAGGCAGAGCAGCGGCACGAAAGGCATGAACCACCTTACCAGCCGCCAGGGCGGCA
This sequence comes from Elusimicrobiota bacterium, assembly GCA_030651035.1. Lineage (GTDB taxonomy): Bacteria > Elusimicrobiota > Elusimicrobia > Elusimicrobiales > UBA9959 > UBA9959. Next base: position 39,934 of record JAUSCK010000127.1, on the reverse strand, counting down.
AACTCAGTTCCACCAGCAGCAGCAGTATGAACGGCAGCAGCAGCAGGTCAGTCTTTTCACGCTTGAACGCGGCATAGAGCAGCCCGGAGGCGGAAAGCAGGGCCAGCGGCAGGCCCAGGCTATATTTGGGGGCGGTGGTGAGGTAATAGATAATCCCGGGAACGCTCCCAAAAGCGTCGCCGGTCCTGGCCGTGTTCGTTACAGTAATGTCGATCGTTTTTCGTAGAGTGGAGATGAGCCAGCCGGGATCGATCACTACGTACGGGTTCCCTATGACAAACCCGGCGGCCACCGCGCAGAAATAAAAAAGGGTGGGCTTGTCGAAAAGGCTTTTTTTCGCGAGCAGCCGGGCCGTCAGAGGGATGATCAGGACCGGCAGGGCGCTGTATTTGGTCGCTATGGTGATGCCGGCGAGTATGCCGCTCAGAATATAATACCGGCCGGTCTCCATGCCCCGCCGGCTCAGGATCAAAAGCAGGCAGACTTCAAAGGTTAGTATCGCGTCGGTGCCTATATAGTGCGACCACACGGCGTGCAGCGGGGCTATCGCCAGAAAAAATGCCGCCAGGAAGCCTGTGCCGGGGCTCCCGTAGAATATTCCGCCGCTGAAAAAAAGCAGCAGTATGGTGGCTATCCCGAACAGGACGGAGAGGCTCCGCGCGGCTACGAAAAGCTTTGTGAATTCCCCCGGGTTCTCCTTGTAATAACCGTAAGATGGAACGATCTTTACTGCATGGGTAACTTTCGCAAGTCCCAGCCAGGCCGCAGTCATGTAGATTTGCGCAGTACCGCGAAAAGCGTTAAGGCGGACCCTGAAATCCAGCTTGCGCGGGTTCATATCGGCTATGTCCTCAATAGTGCCGGACTCATCGGGGTGATACATCGTGGAATGAAAAAATTTACCGACGGGAAGGCCCCATTGAAGGCCGCAGACCCGGAGATAGATGCCGGGGAGCAGTACCAGGAGGAGAAAAAGCCATTTCCTCATCTTGCGGCTTTTCCGCCGCGGCGTGGAGTCTTCATAACGATGGAAATTTTACCATATCTGCGCCAGCCAGGGCGGCGCGCGGGCCGGGGCTTGGTCATTGTTTCCACACTTTTGTTATAATGATGGATGATGAGAACCACCATAATAATTCCATCTTACAACGAGATGAAGACGCTGCCGGCCGTGCTGAAAGCCCTTGCCGGCGTGGTTCTTGAAAAAGAAGTTATAGTGGTGGACGACGGCTCCAGCGACGGCACCCGGGAATGGGTGGACAAGGCTATTTCCTCTAAAGAATTTCCCTTCGACCTGAAGATCATAAAGCACGAGGAAAACACCGGGAAGGGCGGCGCACTTCTTACCGGCTTCAACGCCGCGTCCGGCGATATCGTGATAGTCCAGGACGCGGACCTGGAATACGACCCGAACTGCATCCCTTCCATCGTAAAGCCCATAGAGGAGGGCAGGGCCGATGCGGTGTTCGGCTCAAGGTTCCTCCAGGGCAGGGCCGACACCTATAACATGCTCTATCTCTGGGGAAACCTGTTCCTCACTTTCCTGGTCAACCTTTTTTTCGGCGCCGGAATGACGGATTCCTATACCTGCTACAAGGCCTTCCGCGCCCCGCTCCTTAAAAAAATGCGCCTGGTCTCCACGGGTTTCGAGATAGAGGCCGAGATGTCCTGCAAGATGGCTTTCCTGGGGCTCAGGTTCGAGGAACTTTCAGTGACGTACGCCTCCCGCTCCAGGCACGAGGGCAAGAAGATAAATTACAAGGACGCCATAAAAGGCGTGCTTAAGATCCTTAAGCTCCGGCTGACACTCAGGCGTGCGGATTTTGAAGTATGATCCCGCCGCCCGCCTGTCCGCTCCCGCCTGCGACTAAAGCCCGCGACAAAAAAGTATGAATGACCTGCTTGAAAATTTCAGGCTTTACTTCCTGGCTTTCCTCCTGCCCCTCCTGCTTTCGCTGGGCTTTACCCCGCTGCTGCGGCTGCTGGCGCTGAAGTTCGGTCACCTGGACAAGCCTACCGACATAAAGACCCACAAGCTCCCCACGCCGCTGCTGGGGGGGGCGGCTGTTTTTTTCGCCTTCGCGGCGTCGCTGGTCTTCATGCGTTTCTACACCTCTTTCCCCACCGGCACACTGCGCGACCTGCGGGTGCTGCTGCTCGGCGGCGCGGTGATGTTCGCCCTGGGATTTATCGACGACATGCGCAAGCCGCACGGCCTCGGCTTCAAGACCAAGTTCGCCGTGCAGTTCGCGGTGGCCGCCTTCACCGCCTACTACGGCATACGGATACACTTCATACAGCCGGAGTACCTGTCTTTCGCGCTGAGCGTCCTCTGGATAGTGGGGGTCTCGAACGCTTTTAATATCATCGACATCATGGACGGGCTTTCGTCCGGGCAGGCCGCGCTGGCGTCCTTCGGCTTCCTGCTTATAGCCTTCCCGTCGGAATCCATCTACGTGAATTTCGCCTCGGCGTCCCTGGCGGGCGCGGCGCTGGGTTTCCTGCCTTACAATGTTTCCCATAAATACAAGATCTTCATGGGCGATTCCGGCAGCCTGCTTTGCGGCTTCGTGCTGGCGGTGGTGGCCATGGGTACGAAATACACCGACGTGAACCCGCTGGGCGTCTACGCCCCGCTGTTCATCCTGGCCGTGCCCATTTACGACACCCTCTTCGTTTCGGTGATGCGCATGAGGCGGGGGCATTCCCCATTCCTCGGCAGCAATGACCACTTCGCGCTGAGGCTGGAAAAGATAGGCTTTTCGCGGCGCCGGGTAGTCCGGCTCTCCTCGCTGGTCACGCTCGGCCTCTCGGTCTTCGCGTGGCTCATCACCCAGGTGCCGCTGGGCTGGGGCGTATTGATCGTCAGCGTGCTCGCCGTGGAATTCATCCTGGTCGGCATCGCCATCGCCAAGATAAAGATATAGGACCGTTTCCCGGCTTATATAAAATCGAACATGGATAGACAGGATATACAGGATCTTTTATCCTGTCCATCCTGCTCATCCATGTGAATGGCTTTTTAAACCGCCGTAATCTCGAAAGCGGGGGGGTTGTCCATGGTGCGCTTTACGAGGCACTGCTCGGCGGCTTTTATGACGGCGTCTTTGTACTTGGGGGGGAAGTCCTTGGGCAGGGTTATCCTCATGGCCGCCTTGCTCAGGAGGTGGGTGGCCTCGTCCTGTTCAAAGGAAACGTTTATTTTTAATCCCTCGGCGCTCAGCCCCCTGGACTGTATGAAGCCCAGCGCGAAGATCCCGGCGCAGGTCCCCAGCGAGGCCAGGAAAAGGTCGAAAGGTGTGGGGGCCGAGCCTTCGCCGCCGCCGCCGGCCGGCTGGCCCCGCACTTTTTCCGCTGAGCCAGCAGCCAAAGTGCGGGGCTGGTCCGTCTTTATTTCAAAACCGTGCCACAGCGCGCTGATCTTTTTTCCGCCCGGGAATACTATTTCCATGTCGCTCATAATGTTCTCCTTTAATGTTTCTAACTATTAGATGCAAAAAGAGCCTGAAAGTTTCAGGCTCTTTTGCGGGCTCCGGCCGGCCTGTGCCTAATAAGTATGGCGGTGCAGCTCTTTGGTTATGCCGGGGATGATGGTGCTCTTGCCGTCGCCTATGGCGTGCATCTTGAGGATCTCGCCGTAAACCTTCTCGAAGGCCTCCACAACTAAGGGGTCAAAGGCCTTGCCTGTTTCCCCGAGTATATACTCGCGGGCCTTCTGGGGATCCCATTTTGGCTTGTATACGCGCTGCGCGCACAGGGCGTCAAATACATCCGCCACCGAAACTATGCGCGCGTAGATGGGTATCTGCTCGGCCTTCAGGCGGGCAGGGTAGCCCGTGCCGTCGAATTTCTCATGGTGCGAGCCGGCCACCTTGCAGGCGATCTGCAGCAGGGAGCTCTCCGCGTTGCAGAGTATCTTGGCCCCGTAGACGGTGTGCTTCTTCATCTCCTCGAATTCTTCCACGGTCAGCTTGCCCGGCTTCAGCAGTATGGCGTCGGCTATGCCCACCTTGCCGATGTCGTGCAGCGGGCTCGCGTAGCGGATGTTCTCCACCTCGCGTTCCGGCAGGCCGAGGCCCTGCGCTATCAGCGCGGAGTATTCGCTTATATGCCGCAGGTGTATGGCCGTGTCCTGCTGGTCGCGGTATTCGGCGGTGACGGCCAGGCGGTAAATAGTTTCCAGCTGGGACTTGGAGAGGCTCTCGTAAAGCTGCGCGTTCTCGATGCCCGAGGCGGCCAGCGAGCTTATAAGCTGCAGTATGCCCTCGTCGTCCACATTAAAAGGCGTGCCGTTCTTGTTCATGGCCTCGAACACGCCTATGATGTGGCCGCTTACGTTCTTAAGCGGCATGGCCAGTATGCTGCGGGTACGGTAGCCAGTGAGGCGGTCGATGTCGTGGGTGAAGCGGTCGTCCTGGTAGGCGTCATTGATGTTGAGCGTCAGCCCGGTGGAGGCCACGTGCCCCACTATGCCCTTGCCGAAAGGCACGCGTATCTCGGTGTGCTGCATCCCCAGCGCCACCTTGGACCAGAGCTCGTTGGTCTGGCGGTCAAGGATGAAGACGCTGCAGCGGTCGCAGACCAAAATGGCCTTAACCTGCTCGGCGATCAGCTCAAGCAGCTTGTTAAGGTTGGTTTCCTTGGACACGACCCCGCCGAAATTCACAAGGAGGCGCAGGCGGTTTTCAAGTTCTTCGACCCTGGTCATAGAATTATTCTAGCATTATCCCGGTAAAACGACTGTCAATAAATACTCAAGTTCGCGGCAGATCTATTGCTGCCCGTCTTCCCTTGTCACTTCGTCGAGGAACACGCTGTAGTGCACCGCCCTGGCGGAGGGGTAGGCTTCCCTTAGCCCGGCGTTGATCTGCGCCAGGCAGGAGGTGGCGCCGACCACCACCGTGTCCGCCTGCACCGAGGCTATGTTCCTGAGCTTGCGGTCCAGCACAGCCCTGGAGATCTCCGGCTGGGTGAAGGCGAAAGCCCCGGCCCCGCCGCAGCACCAGTCGCTTTCCGGCAGCTCGCGGTACTGCTCGCCGGCCAGCTTGCGCAGCACCGCCCTGGGCTCGGCCCGCAGCCCCTGCCCGTGGGCCGCGCGGCAGGAATCGTGGTAGGTGACGCGGCCGGCCTGCGCAAGCGCGGCGGGCGCGGCGCGCCCGGCTTTTTCCGGGGGGATGAACTCCAGTATGTCTTTTACCGCCGCCGCGAAAGCCCTGGCCCTGGGGCGCCATTCCTCGTCCCCCGTAAAAAGCTGCTCATAGGATTTCATGAAGGCCGCGCACGACGAGCAGTCGGCTATGACCGGGAATTCACCCAGCCCGGCCTTAAGTTCCTCGTAGCGGGCTATGTTGCGGCGGGCGAACTCGCGGGCGTCGCCGAGGCGGCCGTAATTGTGGGCCATCAGGCCGCAGCAGAGGTTATCCGTAAAGACGCCGTCGCCGCAGTTCTTTTTAAGCACCCGCACGGTGGCAAGGGCTATCTCCGTGAAAACAAAATTGGGACCGCACGCCGCGAAATAAGCCCAGTTGGCCTGCCTTTTGCCCTGCGGCTTCAGCTCCTGGTCCCTGCGCAGGATCTCGGAGGCGAAGCGCAGGGGCGTGTGCTCTATAGCGCTCTCCGCTTCCGCCAGCCCGGGCATGCCTATAAAGTCGTAAAGCCCCATGCGGGCCGCCAGCCGGGGAAGGCCGGTCATCTTTGCGAGATAAGCCAACTTCAGCCAGAAGGCGAAGAGCCGCGGCGCGTTCAGCAGCGTGCCTACGGCGGCCCGGGCGAAGAAGCCCTCCCCGTAGCCGGTCAGGGCGCGCCTGCCCTCAAGCACTATGTCGGGAGTCGGAACTTTGGCGTAGCAGGCGCTGGAGCAGGCGCCGCACAATAAGCATGTAGACAGGGACTCGGTCGCCGCGACCGGGTCCCTCGCCTGCCCTTCCACCAGCATCCGCACGAACTGGTTGCGGCCGCGCGCGGATATGGTTTCCCGGCCGGTCAGCATGTAGGTGGGGCAGGAGGTCTCGCAATAGCCGCAGCGGTTGCACTGCGCGGCCGCGTCGTAAAGATTCCTTTCTCCCAGGTCGGTAAGCAGGGCGCCCAGGTGCCTGTCGGCGCTCTCATGGGGGTAGAGCTCGTTCACTTCGTTGTGGAAATGGCGCGCTCCCGGCGAGGACTGGTCGTAGTCCGGCTCCCAGGTGGTTTTAACCTGCTCTTCGCTGTCCGTCAAGTTGTTGTCGCTCATTGAAGTGGTCCCCGAGTTTTCCTTATCCCTCATCACTCATCCCTCAAACCTTCCCCTCTATATACCCAGGGGTTGAGGAGGTTACGCGGGTCAAATTCTTTTTTAAGCCTGCGGTGTATAGCTTCAGGCTCAAAGGCGTCCCAGTCCGGAGCCTCCTTAAGCGGCTCCCGGGCCGGGGCCAGCCCCGCACTTTTTCCCGTGCCCGGGCCAAAGTGCGGGGCGGGTCCGGCGCGGAGTTTGAAAGTGGCGGCTATTATTACGCCGTAGGCGCCCAGCGAGCCGCAAAACAGCCTTACCGCGTCGTAGCCGGCCACGTTCTTTACGGTTTTCCCGCCCAGCTCCAGCAGCGAGCCGTCCGCCAGCGCCACCTCCAGGCCCAGCAGGGTGCCGCGTATCTCCGGGCAGGCCTTTGAGGCGATCAATCCGCCTACGCTGCCTTTCAGCGGGGGCAGGTCCAGGTAAAACCCGGCCGCCCTTAGCTGCCCGTCCAGCTCTTCAAAAGATAAACCGGCTTCCACCCTGGCGGTCAGGTTTTCCCTGTCTATCTCGGCCCCGCCGGAAAGCCTTCCCAGTCCCAGCGGCCTGGCGCCTTCCATTATTCTCTCCGCCTTCAGCCTGGTGCCCAGGCCCGTCACCGCGGTCCTGGCGCCGGCATCGGAGCGCAGGCGCAGCTCGTCCAGAATGCCGCGCGCGGCCGGGCTCAGGGCGGCCCTGCCTGAAAACACGGAAGACTTCTCCTGGCCGGCGAACTGGCTTCCGAAAGCCTGCGACCCAGGGGCGCCGGCGGCCTTCTCGGTGGCCACGGGCAGTATCTTGTCCGGGTTCGCCAGGCCGGCCGGATCAAAGGCCCGCTTTATGCTTTGAAAAAAATCCAGCTCCTCGCGGCCGTAGAGCCAGTTCATCGCCACCCTCTTTTCAACGCCTATGCCGTGCTCGCCGGAAATGGTCCCGCCCAGCCGTATGCAGGACTTGAGTATCTCATAGCCGGCTTTCCTTACGCGCTTCACTTCCTGTATGTCCCGGCGGTCGAAAAGTATGTTGGGGTGCAGGTTCCCGTCCCCGGCGTGAAAAAGCAGGCCGGCCGTGAGCTTGTACTTTGAAATTATCGCGCGGGTTTCCCTCAGGGCCTCGGGCAGGCGGGGCCTCGGCACCACGCCGTCCTCTACCAGCACGTCGGGGGCAAGGCGGGCCATGGCCGGGTAGGCGCCCTTGCGGGCGGCCCACAGCAGCGTCCGCTCGGCTTCGTCACCGGCCATTTTAAAAGCGGAACACGCGTTATCCGCGCAGATCTTGTGCACGGTCTCAAGCTCCGCCGCCAGGACGGCCTCCTCTGAGCCGTCCAGCTCTATTATCAGCACGGCTTCGGTGCCGCCGGGAAAAGGGTCCGCTTTGCCGAGCCGGGCGGCGTCCATCGATACTTTATCCATCGCCTCCAGGGCGCGGGGCAGTATGCCGCTGCCAATGATGCGGGTCACCGCGCCCAGGGCGCTTTCCAGCGAAGGAAAAGCCGCCGAGGCGGTCTTGATGAGGGGCGGAATGGGCAGTATCTTAAGCCAGGCGCTGGTCACTATCCCCAGCGTGCCCTCCGAACCGACTATAACGCTCATCAGGTCCGGCCCCCGGTCTTTGTATGACCAGGTCCTCACTTCGCCCTGCGGGGTCACCACTTCCAGCTTTTCAACATTGTCGGAGGTGACGCCGTATTTCAGGCAGAGCGGGCCGCCGGCGTTCTCCCCGACGTTCCCGCCTATGGTGGAGACTTTCTGGCTGGAGGGGTCGGGGGCGTAAAAGAAACCGAAAGGCTCCAGCGCCTTCTGCAGCTCAAGGTTCACCACGCCGGGCTCCACCAGGGCCAGGCGGGCGCCTGTGTCTATCTGCCGTATCTTCTTAAGCCGGGACAGGTTGAGTATGGCCCCGCCCCTGAGGGGGATGGTGCCGCCGGAAAGGTTGGTCCCCGCCAGGCGGGGCAGGAAGGGAATGCCGGCCCCGTAAAACAATTTTACCACCGGGGCGACCTGCTCCGCGGCGGTGAAGTTTATCACTATGTCGGGGCGGGCGCGGGCCATGCCGGCGTCGTAGGAATACATGAGTATCTCGGCCTCGTCGGTGCGGACGTTCTCCCTGCCGACTATGGACTCCAGCCCGGCCCGTATAGCGCTGATCTTGTCTTGTTTGAACATATAAGAAAGTGGTAAGGATTAAGTAGTAAGTTGTAAGTAACTGCGCGGTAAAACTTAATCCTTAGTACTTAATCCTTACTCCTTGTTCCCGGCTCGGGCGCAGCTTGGCGGTGAAGTGGGGGAGTATCGCGGGCGCCTCTACGACGTCCAGGCCCTTTATCCCTTTCTTGTTCTTCGCCAGCCACCCGAAAACTTCTATCACGTAGTCGATGTGGCTCTGCGTGTAGACCCGCCGCGGCATAGCCAGGCGCACCAGCTCCATCGGGGCGCCGAGGAAATGGCCGTCCTTGTCCCGCTTGCCGAACATCAGCGTGCCTATCTCGACCCCGCGTATGCCGCCCTCAAGGTAAAGCGCGCAGGCCAGCGCCTGGGCCGGGAACTGTCGCGGTTTTATGTGCGGCAGGAATTTTTTGGCGTTGACGTAAACCCCGTGGCCGCCGGGGGGGTTTATTATCGGCACGCCGTGCCCGAGCAGACCCTCGCCCAGGTACTGCGCCGAGCGGATGCGGTACTGCAGGTAATTCTCGTCGAGAACCTCGCGCAGGCCTATGGCTATCGCTTCGAGGTCCCTGCCAGCCAGCCCGCCGTAGGTGCTGAACCCCTCGGTGAGTATCAGCATCTGGCGCGCCCTGGCCGACCACTCTTTGTTGTTCATGGCGAGGAAGCCCCCCATGTTGACCAGCGCGTCCTTCTTGGCGCTCATCCAGGCGCCGTCGGCCAGCTCAAACATCCCTTCCGCTATTTTGCGCACCGGGCACTGCGCGTAGCCTTTCTCCCGCAGCTTTATGAAATAGGCGTTCTCCGCGAAGCGCGCGCAGTCGAGGAACATCGGTATGCCGTATTTGCGGGCTAGGTTCTGCACGGCCTTGAGGTTCTTCATCGAGACCGGCTGGCCGCCCAGCGAGTTGTTGGTGACGGTCATCACGGCTAGCGGGATGTTCGCCGCGCCTTTTTCCTTTATGAACTTCTCCATCGCGGCCACGTCGGCGTTGCCTTTGAAAGGAGCGGGTTTGTCGAAGTCCAGGGCTTCCTTAGCCGGGAAGTCCATGGCCTCGGCGCCTGAAAACTCCACGTTGGCGCGCGTGGTGTCGAAGTGGGAGTTGGAGATGATATACCTGCCCTTCCCGCCTATTACGCCGAAAAGTATCTTTTCGGCGGCGCGGCCCTGGTGCACCGGGATTATCTCGTCGAAGCCGGTCAGCGCTTTTATCTCCGCCTCGAAATTGTAGTAGCTGCGCGCCCCGGCGTAGGACTCGTCGCCCACCATGATACCGCCCCACTGGGCCGCGCTCATAGCCCCTGTGCCGCTGTCGGTCAGCAGGTCTATCAGCACCTTCTCCGCCCTTATGTTGAAAAGGTTATAGTGCGCCTGTTCCAGCGCGGTCAGCCTTTCTTCGCGCGTGGTCAGGCCCAGCGGCTCGACGCTCTTTATCTTGAAAGGCTCTATTATAGTTTTCCATTTCCATTCCATAGGATCTCTCCTTAATCAGCCGTTTCTTACTTCACCAGCAGCGTCATAATTATAAAATAAGCCAGCATCAGCGCGCCGCCGAAGGGGAGGGCGGCTTTTGCCCATTCGCGGGACTTTATTCCGAGCTTTGCCGAGCTGACGATGTTCGGGATATTGCCGGGGATAAGCATGCCGCCGGATACAAGCAGCCCCATCAGTATGAAAGTTATCTGCCGGTCGGTCATGACCGGCGCTATCTCGGCGGCGGCCAGCGTGGCGTTGTCGAGGATGGCGGACACGGAGTTCGCCCAGAAGAGCGCCCAAGTGGGCATCTGCGCCACGAAGCGCTCGGCCAGCGGCGACAGCCCGGCGCCCAGGAAAATGAGGGCCATCACGAAAATGTATACCTTGCCGGCGCGCGTGGCGATAATCCTGTTAGTGTCGTGCGCGTCTTCACGGAGACCGGGTTCACCTGTGTCGGCCTTTTTTGCGCCGCGGGACGCCATGGCCGCGCAAAGCAGCACCCCGGGGACTATCCACATCCCGACCTGTTTTATCAGGTAAAAGAAATCAGCGTAATGCGGCGGGCCTTTTAATTTGGCCACTACAATGGTCGAAAGCGGTTCCCCAAGCGGGGTGAGCGCCGCGCCCAGGCCGATGGCGTAGCAGGCGTAAACCGTCAGCTTTACCTCGTATTCGCGGCTGAGCTTCAGCAGGGTCACCACCTCGGCCAGCATTATAGCCGCTACGATGGCGGTGAACACGCTGGAGCCCAGGCCCAGAAATAAGACTATCACGAAAATCGCCCCGCCGAGGCCCAGCTTTTTAATGAGCGCGTCCATCCAGCCTCGCAGGTGGTGGCGCACTTCCCTGAACATCCAGCCCACAATGCCCACGGCAGCCGTGATGGCAAGGGGCTCTTTAAAGGCTTCTTTTACCAGGTGGAGGCTCCAGATCCCGGAGATGGTGACCGCGCCGAGCCCCATCACGAAAAGGAAGGCCTCAAGTTCCTCCTCTACGCGCTTCACTGAAAACGGGAGGACCAGCGTGAGGCCCATTATTACCGTCAAGCCGGCTATTACCAGGTAGTCAGACATAGGTGTCCTTTATGTACGAGCGCGCCGGCGTATGAGTTTCCCGGCACTGCTGCGGTGTGCGGAAAATCTGCTCCGGAATGCCGGTACGTCCGCTCGCCGGCACGCCAGCAGCGCGCATTGTGCTACAATGGTATTCTATTATTTTAAAAAGGATATCAAAAGCGATATGTTCAAGCTCAGGCGGCCGGTAGGTCTTTTTCTCTGCGGCGGCGGCGCGCTGGGCTCCTGGCAGTCCGGGGTGCTGGCGGAGCTGGTGCGCCAGGGCCTGCATTTCGACGCGGTGGCCGGTTTCAGCATAGGCTCGCTCAATGGCGCGGCCTACTGCTACAACAAGACCGGGGATCTGCGCCGGATCTGGCGCAACATGAAGCCGGAGTCGATCCTGTCACTGAAGCCGAGGTATTTCAATATCCCGCTGGAGCTTTACCAGCAGCACGAAGGCAGCCTGGCCAACAAGGTGAACTTCTTTTTCCAGAACCGCCTCGCGAAGCTCACGCTCTTCTCGAACAAGCCGCTTTATGACCTGCTCAACGGCTGGCTGGTGAAGAGCGGCCCGCAGTTCCAGCGCAATATAAAATTTTACGTCATAAGCCACGCTGTGGAGTTGAAGCTGCCGTATATCGTCACCTTCGACGGCTCTACGCAGAGCCATAACCTGTCTTTTACCGACGCGCTGGTGGCCAGCTGCGCCATACCGATGGTTTTTCCGCCGGTGCAGGTGGAGGAGCACGGCCGCAAGCACCACCTGGTTGACGGCGGCGTTATAGGCATTGCCACCATAAACCTGAGCATTTTCGAAGGGTGCCGCACCGTGATAGTTATAGGCAACTCCCGCCCTGAGGACATGGATTTCCCGGGCAGGGGGCCCTTCGGCTATTTCGAGCGCAAGGTCCGCCGCATGCTGGCCATGCACACGCAGAAGATCTACGAATCCCGCGTGTTCATAAATTCCGAGCCCGATGTTTACCTGATAAAGCCGCCAATGGACCTGGGCCTTAACCTGCTTGAGTTCGACGGGGCTAAATGCGAAAAGGCTTTTGACATAGGCGAGGCCGAAGCGAAAATTTTCCTGCAGAACATCGAGCAGGCGCACAAATAAGAATATGCCGGAGCTTGGTCCCGCTAATTTTTCGATCCTCCTTTTCTTCGGGGTCCTCATCGGCCTCCTCGGCTCAGCGCTGGGCGTGGGCGGCGGGGTCTTCATGGTCCCTTTCCTGGTGCTGGCGCTGAAGATCCCCATACACCAGGCGGTCGCGGCCTCGCTGGTCGCCATAGTGGCCACTTCAAGCGCGGTGGCCGCGGTGAACGTCGAGAGGGGCCTGGCCAATATAAGGCTGGGAATAACCCTGGAGGTTACTACGGCCCTGGGCTCCATAGCCGGCGCGCTGATAGCCAGCCGGGTCCCCGGGGGCGCGGTGCAGCTCATGTTCGCCCTCATGCTTTTCCCCGTTTCAGTCATGATGTTCCTGAAGGGCAGGCGCTCTTTGGGAAAAAGCGCCGCTCCCGCTCTTCATCCCTCATCCCTCGCCCCTCAGCCCTCGGCTTTCGATTCCGCTTTTTTCGACCCGGCGGCCGACGAGCATACGCATTACCGGGTGAAAAACATGGCCCCGGCTTCCCTCATCTCGTTTTTCGTGGGCTCTCTTTCAGGGCTGCTGGGCATGGGCGGCGGCGTAGTGCAGGTGCCCATGATGAGCCTGCTGTGCGGCGTGCCGATGAAGGCCGCGGCCGCGACCAGCAACTTTATAATCGGCGTTTCAGCGGCGGCCAGCGCCTATGTGTATTTCCGCAGGGGGCTCATACCTTTCGAGCTGACCGCCGTAATAGTGGTAGGCGTGCTTATCGGCTCTTTCCTCGGCATCTACGTCCTGTACAGGGCCAGGTCGGAGAAGCTGCAGCTGGTTTTTTCGGCGCTTACCATGCTGGTAGCCGTGAAGATGCTGATGGCGGCGATATAGAAGAGAAGAATTTCACCGCTGAGGCGCAGAGGTCGCAGAGTTAAGAGGAGAAGATATTAATTCGTATTTCTACGCTCTGCTCACTCCGTTCTCAGCGACCTCTGCGCCTCAGCGGTGAATGCGGAAAGTCTGTTCTGTGTCTTTAATAAATTTATGTTTTCAGAAAAAATTTTTGCGAAATTGATACAGCGCACGCTGCTGGGCGGGGTGTTCTTTAGCCTTTTTTTGCTTTTCCTGGGTTTCGGGTTTTCGCTGGCGGGGGCCCCGCTGGGCGGCGGGCTGCTCAGGGCCGGCGTGCTGGCGCTCCTGCTCACCCCGGCGGCGCGCGTAGCGATGCTGGTCTACGGCTACTGGCGCGGCGGGGAATATTATTTCGCGCTGGCCTCTTTTGCGGTGCTGGGGCTGCTTGCCGTGCCGCTGCTTGTTTAAGTAGCATATATATAAATAATGAAAATTTTTCTGCTCCTCTCAATGGCATTCTGCGCTCCGGCGGCGGCGCAACCGCTGCTTGAGCCCGCCGCTTACTCGGCGGACGACGCCGGGCTCGGGCCGGCGCTGGTCGACCTGCGGGCCTCCACCAGGCCTTTTATCCTCAGCCCCGGCGCCGACGAGCGCTATGATATCGGTATCGCCCTGATGTACCGGCTGGAATTCGACAAGGCCGAGGCCGCCTTCCGCGAAATAACGGTCCTGGCGCCGGAGAGCCCGGCCGGCTATTGCGCGCTGGCCGCCCTCTCCTGGTGGCGCTACTCGCAGAATTTCGACATGGAGGCGGCTCTGAAAGACGTCGAGGCCGACTTCCTTTCTAACTCGGACAAGGTGATAGCGCTTTCCAAAAAGATGGTAAAGCAGAAGCGCGACCTGGACCAGGCGTATTTTTTCATGGGCACCGCCTACGGCCTGCAGGGCCGCTGGTACGCGGTACAGCGCAGCTGGTTCAAGGCCTACAGCCGCGGCAAGAAGGCGCGCAAGTTCCTGAAAAAATGCGTTGAAACCAACCCCGCGATATACGACGCCTACCTCGGGCTCGGCATCTTTGACTACTACGCGGCCACGCTGCCCGGCGCGCTGGGTTTCGCCGCCCATCTTTTTGCGGGCGGGGACAGGGCGAGGGGGATGGAATATGTCAAGGTCGCCCGCGATAAGGGCCGATTTTTTAAACTGGAAGCGCGCTTTTTCCTTATAGAGATATATTCGCGCCACGAGCGGGATTTCAAGGCCGCGTTCGCCGAGTGCGAAGCCCTGCGCGCGCAGGACCCGTCAAATATGCTCTTCCGCCTCGGCGAGATAATGACGCATCTGCAGGCGCAGGACTGGCAGGGGGTGCTGGGCGAATCCGAGGCTTTTCTGGGCGCCTGGCAGCTGAAGCCGCAGAAGGGGCTTGAGCAGCAGGTGGGCTCGGTCTACCTCGCGGCCGGAGACGCGCTGGTGGGGCTGAAGCGTTATGAGGAAGCGGCGGCCTGGCTGACCGGCGGGATAGAGAAAACGGGCTTCCCTGAAAAGGGCTGGGTGACTTATTGCTATCTGCGCCGGGCGCAGGCGAGAGACCTGGCCGGGCAGCGGGAGGCGGCGCTGGCGGATTATAAGACGGCGCTGGGGCGCCCCAATTTCTGGGACTCTAAAAAATACGCCAAAGCGGGCCTTAAAAAGGCCCCGGACTTCGGGGAAGTTTACCGCCAGATGACGGTGGACTAGGGGAGAGGCGCTTTATGAAAAAAACCGAATTTACGGCGGTGGTCCCGGTGGCGGGGGCGGGGACGCGGCTGCGTCCGCACACTTACAGCTACCCCAAGGTGCTGCTCACGGTCGGCGACAAGCCCATAATAGGCCATATCCTGGACGAGCTCTCCGCGGCCGGCGTGAAGAAGATCTGCATGGTCACCGGCTACCTCGGCGACAAGATCAAGGAATACGTCGCTAAAAATTACAGGCAGCTTAATGTCAGCTACGTGGAGCAGCCCGAGCCGAAGGGCCTGGGCCACGCCATCTGGCTCACCCGCCGCTGCGTCACCGGGCCGGTGCTGGTGATGCTGGGCGACACCATACTGGACGCGGACCTCTCCAAATTCATGACCTCGAAGGAGGACTGCCTCGCCGTTAAGGAAGTGAAGGACCCCCGCCGCTTCGGCGTGGTAGAGACCAGAGGCGGCTATATCTCCGCCATGGTGGAGAAACCTGAAAAGCCCAGGACTAACCTGGCCATAGTCGGCATCTACTCGTTCCGCAATTCTTCCGTGCTCTACAACAGCCTGGAGCGGCTGGTGGATTCAGGTCAGACCACCAAGGGCGAGATACAGTTCACCGACGCGATGGCCCTGATGGTGAAAGAGGGGCACAAGATAAAGCCGGTGGCCATAGACGGGTGGTACGACTGCGGCAAGCCCGAGACCCTGCTCGAGACCAACCGCCACATCCTGGACAAGAAGAAATTCTCTCCCCGGGCCAAGAATTCGCTGATAATACCGCCAGTATACATTTCTCCGACGGCCAAGGTGGAGAATTCCATAGTGGGGCCGTACGCCTCGATAGGCGACGGGGCCAATATAGACTCCTCCATCATCTCGGACTCGATAGTCAACGAGAACGCCTTCATCGTCAACATGAACCTGAGCGGCTCTCTCGTGGGTCCCAGCGCCACTGTGATCGGGCGCAAGGACCAGCTTAACGTCGGAGAAAACTCCGAAATAAAGTTCGACAAAAGCATCTGCGGGTAGTTTAATGCTCAGGAATTACAAAGTTCACCGCAGAGGCGCAGAGGTCGCGGAGAAGATTTTCTCACACAAAGGCACAAAGCCACAAAGTTATACTGGTGTCATAACCCACCATCGCTTATAACTCTTCTTCGTGCCTTCGTGTCTTTGTGTGATAATTTATATGGGTTCCGGCTTTCTTTCCGCCAGGGGCAGGGTGAAGTAGAAGGTGGAGCCCTTGCCCACCTCGCTCGCGGCCCAGATCTTCCCGTTGTGGAGTTTCAGGAAATCGCTTACGATAGCCAGTCCCAGCCCCACCCCCTCCATCGAGTGGCGCGAGGGGAGCTGCACGAATTTCTGGAAGAGCTTGTTCAAGTCTTCTTTAGGGATCCCGTGCCCGGTGTCCCTGACCCCGACGAGGACGCTGCCGTTCTGGCTGGGGTCGGGAGCGGCCGCCACGATCACCGTCCCGCCTTCGGGCGTGGCTTTGATGGCGTTGGAGATCAGGTTGGTTAGCACCTGCACGATGCGGGGCGGGTCGGCCATCACGCGCAGGTCTCCGGGTACAGGCCGCAAAGTAAGCGCTATCCCTTTTGTTTTAGCCCATGGCGTAAGCCCGTCCACGGCTTCGGAGAGTATGGGCGCCAGCGGAGCGGGCGCCGGGTGCACGTCCATTTTGCCGGCCTGGAGCTTGGAAAAATCCAGTATGCCGCGTATCATCTGGCTCAGGCGGTGGCTGTTCCTGATGCTGATATCCAGGAATTTGCTCTCCGTGGGATCCAATTTGCTGGTGGCCGCGTCGGTAAGCATCTCCAGCGCCGAGGTTATCGAGGCGAGCGGCGACTGCAGGTCGTGGGTCACGCGGGAAAGGAACTCCTCCTGCATACGCTGCGTCTCTTTATATTTCGTGATTTCCGGCAGGGTTCTTAATTCCCCGACCACGCGGCCCTCGGCGTCCACAAGCATCGCCACGGAGCGGCGGAGCGTCCGCCCTATGTTCTCGTCCCCGGCTACTTCCACCTCTCCGGTAACGATCTTCCCGCCGGAAAGGTCCATGTCCTTTGACAGGGTGAGGATATGCTCGCCGGGCCTCAACTGCTCGCTGATATGCCTGCCCACGGCGTCGGCGAATTTCCTGCCGGCTATTTCCTCGGCCGCCGGGTTCATCATCAGTATTTTCCCGTCTTTGTCAATGATGACCTTCCCGTCGGCCACTTTCGCCAGGACATGTTCCGTGCGCGCCCGCGTGTTCAGGGCCGCCTGTTTTTCCGCCTCGACGGCCTTGGTCGACTCCGCCACCTGCTGCTCCATGATCTTAACCGCGTCCTCGTAGGCGCGGACGCGGTCTTTGGGGTCTTTTATCGCTGATTCCACAAGCCCCTTTAAAATTCCGCCGAAACTCAGGCTTTCCAGTGCGTTTTCCTGGGCTTTGCCGCCCCCGGGCCCTTCTCCGGCTTTGCCGCCGCCTGGCCCGCCGGCAGTTCCCGGACTTGGCACTGGGCCGAATATGGCATCCAGATCTGCTTTTGGGGCTCCAGGCGCTTGATCTGGCTTAGCCTCAGGGGCCGGCCTGGGCGCGTAAGTGCGCGCCTGCTGCGCGGGCGTCATCACCGGCGTCGGCCTGGCTGCGGCCGGGCGGGTCTGTTGTGCGGGAATTATCTCGGGGGCCGGCCTGGGCGCATAAGTGCGCGCCTGCTGCGCGGGCGTCGTGTCAGGCGCCGGCCTGGGGGCGGCTGCGCGCGCCTGCTGGGCGGGCATCATCTCGGGCGCCGGTCTGGCTGCGGCCGGGCGGGCCTGCTGAGACGGGAATATTTCCGGGACCGGCCTGGGGGCGGCTGCGCGCGCCTGCTGCGATGGAAATATCTCCGGGACCGGCCTGGGGGCGGCTGCGCGCGCCTGCTGCGATGGAAATATCTCCGGGACCGGCCTGGCCGCCGCGGGCCTGGGGCCCTGGCCCGCCTCAGGGGCGCCCCTGAAAGCCTGGGCCTGGGGCGCGTAACCGCCTTCTTTTACATAATGCACTGTTTCCGGGCGGATATTGGTGACGTCTTTCCCGGCGAAGAACTCCTCGATGTACCCAGCCGGCCGGGTTTTCGCCTGTGCTCCAAGGAACTCGCACAGGGCGCCGAGCTCAAAAGACTGCACTCCGTCTACGAATGTGAGGCCCTGGAGATGATGCGCCTTGAAAAAAGCGTTCAGGTTCTGCGATTCCTGGGTGACTGCGGGAACAGCCGAATCATTGAAAAGCCAGGCGTCATTTACGAAGGAGAGCGTTATCTCCCTCTCTTTTTTAGCGTCGAACAACATGCCCAGGAGAGCGCGATTCTTGCGCAGGGATTCGAGCACGACGGGGTGGCTTAAGGTATAAAGCGCGGTGTTCTTTATAGCTTTAGCCAGGGTCGACAGGAATTCGGAACAAAGCTCCGGGTAGGACTTCGCATACCGCTCGTTCTCGGGCGTATACGTGTCACTGATCTCCCCGGCGGTTTCCTGATCTGGCGGTTCCATATAGATCACCCCATCATTATCTTAAACGCTTCATGCAGGGAGGTTTGTCCCTGCCTTACGGCTTCGAGCGCTGACTGGCGCAGCGTGGTCATTCCTTCGCTGACGGCCAGTTCGGTAAGCAGGTCCACATTGCTGCTGGTAGTAATGAGCTGGCGCATAGCTGAAGTTGTCACGGGCATAACCTCGAAAACGGCCTTCCGCCCGGCATAGCCCTGGCTGCACGCGCGGCAGCCGACGGGGTGGTAGACGGTTTGTAAAAGGGCCGCCTCTTTTTCAGTCAGGAATTTTTTATCATCCGCGGTCAGAGCGCCCCGGGCCCGGCACTGGGGGCAGAGCGTGCGCACCAGGCGCTGGGCGATCACCATCTTCACGCTTGCGGCCACCAGGTAAGGGGCTACGCCCATGTGGGTAAGGCGGGTTATGGTGGCCGGCGCGCTGTTGGTGTGCAGCGTCGAAAATACCAAATGCCCCGTGATAGAGGCTTTTATGGCTATCTCGGCCGTCTCAACGTCGCGGATTTCACCCACCAGCATGATGTCGGGGTCCTGGCGCAGGAAAGCCCTCAGGGTGGACTCGAACGTCAGGCCGATGGACGACAGGATCTTGACCTGGTTGACATTGGGCACTTCGTACTCCACCGGGTCTTCCGCCGTCATTATATTCACGTCCGGCCGGTTGAGGACGTTGATCATGGTGTAAAGCGTAGTGGTCTTCCCGCTGCCGGTGGGCCCCGTCACCAGCATCAGGCCATTGGCGCTTTTAAGGGCGCCCTGCACGCATTTAAGTTCGCGCGGGGTTAAAGACAGCTGCGCCAGGTCGCTGTTAAGCTTGCTCTGCCCCAGTATGCGCATGACTATTTTTTCGCCCTTGATGCAGGGCAGGGTGCTGACGCGGAACTCTATTTTCTGGCCCCGCAGCTGGACCCGGAACTGGCCGTCCTGCGGCAGGCGCCTTTCGGTTATCACCAGGCTGCTCATGATCTTTATGCGGGCCGTCACGCGCGGATGCAGGCCTATGGGCAGGGTGGTCAGCTGCCTCAGGACGCCGTCAACGCGGATCCTGACCAGCACGCGGTCTTCGAACGGCTCGATATGTATATCGGAAGCGCGCATCTCGACGGCCGCCATCAGTATTTTATTTACGCGCTGTATAAGCGGGGAATCGTTGGCGATGTTTTCAAGGCCCACCGCGCTCTGCGCCTCTTCCTTGCGCGGGGCGCCGCTTTCAAGCATTTCGAGCGCCTGCACGTCTTCCCCCGCCAGCATGTCTATTTCCGGGACTATGGGTTCAGTTTCGGGTTCAAGTTCGGGCTCGGGCACGGCTTCGGGCTCCGGCACTGCTTCGGGCTCGGACACCGGTTCGGGCACGGGCTCAGGTTCCGGAGCCTGCAGGGCCTCCGGCGGCAGCTCTACGGGCACAACCGCAGCCGGAGGTTCAGGCTCTGGAACAGCCTGCCGCTTCGGCTCGGGGACGGGTTGCGGCGCGGGCTCGGCATGCGGCGCGGGTTCGGCTTTTTCAAACCGCTCGATTTCCAGGGAAAGCGGCTCAGGCTCTATGTCAATGGCCGGCTTGGCCGGGGCTGGTTTAGGCTCGGGCCTGGGCGCCGGCCTCCTTTCCGGAAGGGGCGGGCGGCTGACCTGTAAAACTTTGGATATACTTTCAAGAAGTTTGGCGTTCGAAACCGGTTTTTCAAGAAAATCGGAAATGTCCATGTTAAGCGTCCGCAAATGCTGCCGGTTGGTGGCCCCGGTGAACATTATTATGCGCATCTTGCGCGTTTCATAGTTGCTGCGCACCTCCTGTATAAGCTCATACCCGTTCATTTTGGGCATGTTGAAATCCACCAGCACCAGGTCCGGAGGTATCTTGCTGATTATCGTAAGCGCTTGCTGGCCGTCGCCCGCCTCCAGGACCTTGTAATGGTTCACGCTCAGCAGGTGCTTGACCAGCTCCCTGTAATCCTTATTGTCGTCAACCACCAGCACGGTCTTGCCGGCGGGCGCCTGGGGCTGCGCCGGCCTGGCCGCGGTTTGAGCGGCCGGGGCGGGCTGCACCCGCGCCTGGGGGCCGGCCTGCGGATTCCTGAACATCTCCTCCACAGCCGTACCCGGATTATTCTGGATATGCGTTTCCATAATCCCGCCCTCGTAATCCGCCGCTCATTTGTCCGCCGCCGGCAAGCGCTCCTGTATCCCGGCGGCTCACACCTATAGTATATAGGCACGGCCCGGTTTATACAATTGGCGGATTCCCTTTTCTACTGACTTTTATCCACCTTTTTGGGAAATCGGGGGAACTGGGGCAGGGGTCGGGAGTCGTGGCTCGGGGGTGGGAATCGGGGGTCGGGAGTCGGGGGTCAAGAATCGGGAAGCGGGGGCGGGGAGCAGGGGAAGGGTCAGCGGGGGGTTTTAGGTTTGCAGTTTTTGCGGTAGCAGGAAGGCGTGGTTCTGACGATCTTTTCAAATTGCTTGATGAAGGATTCGGCGTTAGCGTAGCCCAGTTTGGTGGAGATCTGTTTGACGCTGCTGCCCGTCGTTCTGAGTATTTTCTTGGCCTGCGCCATTTTCACCTTCAGCCTGTATTCATTAAACCCCATCCCGGTCTTTTCCCGGAAGATGCGGCTCAGATACTTGGGGCTCATGTACACTATCTTCGCGGCGTCCTGCAGGGTGATCTTTTTAAAGCAGTTGCCTTCCAGGAACCACCGGACATGCTCGATCTTCCCGGCGATGTCCATCTCGTCCGGGCGGCCCGCGCCTGACCTGGTCCGGAGCTCTTTTTCTATGGCCTCCCGCATCGTTCTGATATCGAAAGGCTTTTCGATATAGTTGTCGGCCTTGGCTATAAGCGCGTGTATGGCGACGTCCTTGGTGCTGAAGCCGGTCATTATGATCACGCTCTTCTCGGGCGCGATGGCCTTTATCTTTTCCAGCGCGGCCAGGCCGCTCATGCCGGGCATCTGCACGTCGAGGATTATCAGGTCCAGCTCGTTGGGCTTTTTTAATATCTCAAGGGCCTCCTGCGCGCAGGACGCCTCCGTGATATCATATTCCTCGTACCAGAGCTTGAAATCGGTACGCAGGTCTTTATTGTCGTCTACAAGAAGTATTTTACCGCGCATATTTTCCCCCCTATATGCACGCACCAACCCAGAAGATGCAAAATTTACGACGCGCCGCGCAGATAAAGCATAGCCTTGCCTATGGTATAGGTTTCCTGCCCGGGAGGCAGGGTAGCCAGCAGGTCCCGCGCGGAGTCGAGGTTCTCGCCCAGTGTTACCACAGGAGGCTCCTCGTAGCCGCCGGGGCGCAGCTGCGGGAATCCGGCCGCTGCGAGCAGGGCATTGCACAAGCAGACGCGCCCGACGGTGTTCTGCACCCGGCCGCCCTTGGCTGTAAAAGCGTCCACCGGCTCGGCGGGGCAGCGGTATCCCAAGCCCCCCCCGGGAGTTAAATAGTTGACCAGCAGCAGGCCTATGTCGCACCTGCGCTCGCGGGCGCGGTAAACCGATTCGTCGGAAATAGTGCCCGGCACCTGAGCCACCTTAAAGGGAAAGCCGGTAGGAGAGATCATGGTGTTGGCGACTTTCAGCTTACCGGCGGCCAGCAGCTTCATAACTTTGGCCCTTAATGCGGGAGCTGTTCCGGACTGGCCTGAAAGGGCGGCCAGCGTTCCGATCTGCACTCCCGAAGCGCCGAGCGCCCGGGCTTCGCGCAGGCGCGCCGGGCTGCCGAAGGAGCCCGCCAGCCAGAAGGGCAGCCCGATGCCGGCTATGGCCCCTATATCCGCCTTGTCCTGGTCGGTGTACACTAGCAGCGGCTGGCCCGCGGCGTCAAAACGCATTTTGGCCGGCGCCGCGCTGTGCCCGCCGGCTTCCGAGCCCTCGACCACGAAACCGTAAGGGCGCGTGGCGGGATTTCCGGCCAGCGCGCTGGCCAGCCCGAAAGAGGAAACTATCGCCAGGAATTTTGGCGCCCGCAGGTCCGGCGCCTGCGCTCCCAGTAAAGTCTCCGGGCGTACGGCGGCGTAGAAATTACCCGTATCCGACTTGGAACCGTAAACTTTAAACGACATTGCCGCCGGCTCGTGCCTGGACAGCTTCTCTATCATGGCGGGCATCTCGTCGGGGCTGCCTGCCCCGACCAGCACATAGGCCGCGCCCGCCAGCATGGCGCCGTAAAGCGCCCAGGGCAGGGGGCGTTCCACCTTGCGCAGGAAATTTATCCCCACAGGCTTGTCGTGCCCTTCCTTGGCCAGCCAGACTTCGGCGAAGCTGGCCGCCAGCACCAGCACCTGCATCTCGCGGGGGAGTTCCCAGAAAGAGTCCGGGCCGGGGCGGAAATTCTCGATGCGCGTCAGCCTGCAGGGGGAGACCGGCTTGTAAGGGGCTCCCGGCGCGCGGCCGCCTTCGATATAGTACTTGTTAAAAAGCTCCCAGACGGGACCGGCCAGCGAGGGCTGGCGCCGGACAAGCTCGGTGAAAGCGCGCTTCACGTTGCCGCCGGGATCGCCGTCCTGCAGGATGCGCGGGTACACTATCTCGAGGGCCGTGCCGGATACCACTCCGAGCCCGCCCATCATAGAGACGATCCTCGCCATGACCCACCAGGAAATGCGTACGCCCATGCCGCCGGAAATAATATCCGGATCGGGCTGGCTTGTAGGTTGTTTGTTTTCAGTGTTCACTTCGCCTTTTATTTTACAAAATTTAACGGGTTCTTTCGCAGTATCTTCCCTTTATCCCGCAGCCTTCACGCTCATCCGCCGGCCCCTAGCAGGCTTAAGGACGGCAGGTACGTCACAAGCGCCAGCATCACCAGCAGTATCAGCAGGAACGGCCCGGTGGCGCGGTAGAGCTCCGGCAGCTTCCTGTGAAAGCGCGAGCTGGCCAGGAAAAGGTTCAGCCCCAGCGGCGGCAGCATGTAGCCTATCTCCAGGTTCAGCAGGAAAATTATCCCCAGGTGCACCGGGTTTATCCCGTACTGCGCCGCCACCGGCACTATTATCGGCACCACGATGATTATCGCCGAGAAGATCTCTATCATGTTGATGACCAGCAGGAAGGCGTTGAGGAGCAGCAGGAACACCACCTTGCTGGAGACGTAGACGTGCAGCCACTCGAAGATGTTCTTCGGTATCTCCGCGTCTATCAGGTAGTTGGTAAAGCCCAGCGCGGTGCCCAGCACCAGGAAGATGGCGCCCACCAGCAGCATGCTTTTAACCGCCACGCGCGGCACGTCGGCGAACAGCTTCAGGTCCCTGTAGATAAAAACCTCGGTCACCAGGACGTAGAAAGCCATCACCGAGGCGGCCTCGCCGGCCGTGAACAGGCCCATGTAAATTCCGCCTATTATCACGAAGGGGAGCGGTATTTCCCAGGCCGCTGCCGCGCTGGCCTTTTTAAGTTCCGCCAGGCGGAACGGAACGCCCTTTATGCCCGCCTTGCGGGCGGTAAAGAGGGCGTAGGCCGAGAGAGCCAGCAGCAGCAGCCCGCCCGGCAGGAGGCCGGCCTTGAAAAGGCTGTCTATGTTTATCTTGGCCACCAGGCCGTAAAGTATTATCGGGAGGCTGGGGGGGAAAAGCAGGCCCAGGCTGCCGGTGGTCGTAAGCAGGCCCAGCGTGAATTTTTCCGGGTAGCCCTGCTTGGAAAGCATGGGATAAAGAAGGCCGCCCAGCGCTATTATGGTGACGCCCGAGGCGCCGGTAAAGGCCGTGAAAAGCGCGGTGGTGAAAAGGGCCACTATGGCCAGCCCGCCGGGCAGCGCGCCGAACAGCGCCTCCGCCAGGGCCAGCATGCGCTGCGGGGCCCTGCTCTCCGCCAGGAGGTAGCCTGAAAAAGTGAACAGCGGTATCGCTATCAGCGCCGGCAGCGAAGCCAGGCGCAGCATCTCCACTATCACGGCCGAAGAATCTATGCCCGCTCCCGAAAAAAGGTAGATGGAGCCGGCGCCGATAAGCGTGAAGACAGGCGCGCCCAGAAAGGCGAGCAGCAGTATCAGCAGGCCGACTATTATGCCCATTATTTGTGCACCTCGGGGACGCCGAAAGCGGAGGCCTCCGGGGCGTCCTCAGGGCGGAAAATGCCCATGAAAGCGTGGTAGGCTATAAGCGCGAAAGAGGCGGGTATTATTATTTCAGCCCAGCCGCCCGGCACTCCCAGGCGGTCTATGTAGAAAGCCGTGGAGCCGGCCGCGAATTCGTCGCGGATGAATTTATAAGAGGCGTGGAAGAGCAGGCAGGAGGCGGCTATCATGAAAACGTCCGCGAAGATCTCAAGGGGGCGGTGCAGCTTTTTAGGCGCGGATTTGACGAAAGCCTCCAGCGCGAAGTGATGGGAGTAGCGGGCGGCCAGGGCGGCCCCTGTGAGGCCGGCCCAAAGCACCATGTGCCTGAGCAGCGGGTCCAGCCAGACTATGCCGGAGTGGAAGAAGATGCGCAGCAGCACCTGCAGGAAGGAAAGCCCCACCATGGCGAAGATCAGCCCCACCACCACGGCTTTTTCGGCCTTTACTATGTACTCTTCAATTTTCAGCGCAAAACGCATATTATTATTATCCTAAATGCCTGCCCCTTTCCGCAAGCCTAAGGTCAGCCCAAAGATATCGGTCACCTTAAAAGCGCGGGAAAGCGGCGCGCGGGCCGGTGAGAAGGGCCGGGTTTTTTTGTATCATTATCCGCAGGACGGGGCCGGGTGGCCGCGGTTCGAAAATTCCAGACAAAGAGGGATAAAATGAAAATAAATAATAAGATTGAAGACGCCATAAACAAGCAGGTGAACGCCGAATTGTATTCAGCATACTTGTACCTCGGCATGTCGGCGCGCTGCACCGAGCTGAACCTCAAGGGCATGGCCCACTGGCTTTACGTGCAGGCCCAGGAAGAGATGACGCACGCCATGAAGTTCTACAGGTTCATCCTGGAAAGGAACGGCCACGCGACTTTCCCGGCCATCGAGGGCATCCCCTCCGACTGGAAAAGCCCGCTTCAGATGTTCGAGGCTGCCTACGAGCACGAACAGAAAGTGAGCGCCCTGATAAACAATATCGTGGATATAGCGATCGGCGAGCGCGACCACGCCACCGCCAGCATGCTTAACTGGTTCGTAGACGAGCAGGTGGAGGAAGAAGCCAACTCCTCTGAAATAGCCGGGAAGCTTAAGCTCATCGGCGAGTCCAAGGAAGGGCTCTTCATGCTGGACAAGGAGCTCTCCGCCCGCGTTTTTGTGGACAGCACGCAGCCCGCCGGCGCCGCATGAATATTCAGGAGATCATGGCCAGGTTCGCGATCCCGGCGATACTATGTCTGGCCGCGCTTGGCTGCGCCTATTATTTTTACTGTCTTTCCGCGCTCAGGAGGCTCTCTTCGCTCGGGTTGGAGGAAACGGCTGATTTTATCTTCGGCCCCGGCCTCGGGCTTGTCGGGGCGCTGCAGCTGCGGGGGGAAATACTGCCTTTTCTGCGCCAGACTTTCGGGTCTCCTCCCAAGGTTGTCGCCGAGATAGGCCGCGCCAAAGGGGGAACGCTGGCTATGCTGTGCCGCGCCGCTTCCCCCGAAGCGCTCGTTATCAGTCTGGACCTCCCGGGCAGCCGCCATAGCGGACCGTTGCCGCTTTTTAATAAAGGCGGCTGGCGCCTTCCGCTGCTCAGGGCCATGAAAGGCCCGCGGCAGGACCTGCGGCTGATAGACGGGGATTCGCGCTCTCCGGCTTCGGCGGAGATCTTCAGCAAGGCGCTGGACGGAAAAAAACTGGACCTGCTTTTTATAGACGGCGACCACACTTTTGAGGGAGTAAGATCAGACTTCGAGATGTACTCCGGGTTCGTAAGGCCCGGCGGCGTGATAGCGTTCCACGATATACAGCCCGGGTATGAACTGGAGCTGGGCGTGGCCGTGAGCCGCTTCTGGAAAGAATACCCGCTGCCCGGGAAACGCGCCGAATTCATAGCGGACAGTTCCCAGCTCAGCTACGGCATAGGAGCCCTGCGCCTGCCGGGTTGAGCCCTCATGCCACAGGAAAAAACCTTAAGCGTAATAGTCCCGGTTTTCAGCTGCGACGCCTACCTGGCGGAAATGCTGGAAAAGCTTTTTCTTTCCGGGCTCCGCCTTAACGCCGGGCGGCTCCTGGAAATTATAATAGTGGACGACGCTTCCCCGCTGGAAAAGGAAACGGCCGCACAGGCGCGTAAAGCCGGGGAGTGGGCTAAGGTGTCGTACTGCCGCAACCAAAAGAACCTGGGCTATGTCCGTTCCGTCAACCGCGGGCTTTCCATGGCCGGGGGCGAACTCCTTCTCATCTGCAACAGCGACACCCGCCTCTCTCCCGGCTCCCTTGACGCCATGTGCCGGGCGCTCGACCTGGATCCCTCCGTCGGAATAGTCGGACCCGTCAGCAACGGGGCGTTCAATTCGGCCATACAGCAGGCAGGGGGCTGCCCTGAGCCGGTCAGGTCTTTTTCAGCGGCGGAGCTTGAGCGCTTCGACGCCTTCGGCGGGCGCCTGGCCGCGCGCGGTACCCTGCCGTTCGAAGCGGGGTGGCTTCTCGGTTTCTGCACGTTAATGCGCAGGGAAGTCTACGCCCGGCTGGGGCCGCTGGACGAGGGCTTTGGCTACGGCTACCTCGAGGAGATAGATTACGCCATCCGCGCGCGGCTCGCCGGGTGGAAGCTGGCCGTAGCGCCGGACGCTTTTGTGTTCCACGGCGGCCTGCGCCGCGGCCTGCAGCCCACCGGGAATAACGCCGGGTCCCAGACGGCGCGCCTTTTCCCGGTGCGCACTTTGCTGAGACTGTTCAGGGGGGGCTTTTATCTGGCGCGCAAGCACGGCTGGCGCAGCGTCGGGATCCCGCAGGACGCCGCCGGGGCCGCCGCGCGCGGGTTTTAGCCTGAAAACTTCAGGTTAAACCGGGGGGAGGATGTCTTTATCCGGGTCGGGCACGTTAGTGCCGAGCGGGAATACCACGGGTCTGAATTTGCTGAGGTTCACCTTCAGGGCGGACCGGCCCGCAAGTTTGACCGCTGTCCTGTAGTCCATGGTGTCGTGCGCCCATGTCCGGGGGGAGTTCCCCCTAAGGTTGTTAAATTCTTCCGGGGTCCGCCTGGCGCGCTCATAAAGTTCCTCGGGGACCATAAGGGCGGAAAGGTAGACGGATTTAAAGCGGTGCTTTTTTATGAACTTCTCGGTCTCCCTCACGGTCTCCGCGGTCTCTCCCGGAAAGCCGACGATGAAATTTGCGTGCATGGGTATGCCCGACTTTTCTATTTCCGATATGCCGGCTTCTACCTCCGCGAAAGTGTAGCCCTTCCTCATTTTTACAAGGATGGAGTCGTTTATGGATTCTATGCCGAGGAAGATCCGGGTGCAGCCGGCTTCCGCCATTTCGTCAGCCAGCCCCGGATAATGCGCGAAGTCCGCCACCCGCGCGAAGCAGCGCCAGCGCACCTTAAGGCCGCTCTTCCCCAGCAGTCCGGACAGCTTTGAGGCGAAGCCCGGCTCCGAAGTAAAGTTCGAGTCGACGAAATCGAATTCCTTCGCCCTGAAGCGCTCCACCGCCCAAGCCATCTCCGCCGCGACGTCCTCCACAGGCCTGTAGACCTGTTTTTTCCTGCCCGGGAAGTTGCAGTATACGCAGTTGAACCTGCATCCGCGCGAGGCCTCGATATTATAATGCCTGGGGCGCGCGGGGGCCGCGCTCCAGTCGGGGAAAAGCATTTTTTCCGGCCCGCTGTAGCCGATGCTGCCCGGCAGTATTTTCGAGCCGTAGCGGTCGGCTACGACTCCGTCGGTGATGCCTGAGCCGGACTTCAGGCGCCGCAGGAGCCAGACCAGCGCGGCCTCTCCGTAACCGGTCACGGTTATGTCGCCGGCTTTGCGCATCTCCGGGGAGTACTGTGCCCCGTAGCCGCCGAGTATTATGAGAGACCCGGGGCTGTGCCGCCGCGCGATGGCCGCCACTCTCCGCACGGTGGAGATCTTTTTTACGGCCGCCGTGGAGATCCCCACGGCCAGCGGCTTCAGGCGCAGCAGTTCGATGAACCTGCGCCTCCTGAAGAAATAATTCGAGACGCCGCGGACCACCGCGACCTGGAAGCCCGCGTCTTTGGCGTAAGCCGAGAGCAGAGGCACGGCGAGTTTCTGGGGGTCCGGCTCGAACCACAGCACGGCGTCGAGAAAGCGCGTTATAAATATGTATACCCAGGCAAGCAGCGGGGGCAATTCCAGGTCCGGATAGTAAAAATCTTTTTCGTCAACCAGGATAAGGTCCGGTTTTTCCATAGGTCGGAGTTTCCTGCTATGACTATAGCAAATCTTCTTCTTCCAGCGGCGGGAACCAGCGCTGGGCCGCGAAGGTGGGGATGACCGCGCTGGCTATCAACACACCGGTCAGCACCGAGTACTGCCCCTGGTCCAGCAGCCCCGCGTTCAGCCCGAACAGGGCCGCCATGAGCCCGAAGGTAAGCCCGGTGGACATCAGCAATGTGAAGTAGCCGCTGTTGGCCGGAAAAAACTTGCGCGCGAAAAAATATACTCCCGCGAACTTGGCCGCCTGTCTGACCAGGAAAAGCGCGGCGAACAGCCCCGCCGCGCCCCGGAGCGCCGCCAGAGAAACCTTCATCCCCGCCACTATAAAGAACAGCGGGGTGATAAAAGCGTAGGCCACCGTGCGCAGGCGGTTTTTTACCGGCGCGGCCGCCGCCCCGTCCCTGAGGTGGCCGCTCATTAGCAGCCCGAAGATAAAAGCCGGCAGCATGGCCTGGCTGGCGCCCAGCTCGGCGAGGTAGATGAAAGCCAGCAGCACGAAGAAAATATATTTTATCTCCGGCTCTATAACCTTGCCGGCCAGCGCCGGGTGACGTAGGACGCCCCCGGAGAAACGCCCGGCAAAGAAAAGGAAAGCGCCGGAAGCCGCGAGAAAGATCAGGGTGTAAAGGTTCGGCTTGAGGAAGGCGGCGCTGAGCGCCAGGGCGGTCAGCGTATTGGTAAGGAAGGTGCAGGCCATCAGGAGCTTGCCGGTCTTGGAGCCGGCGCGGCCCGTTTCCACCAGCACGGAGTAGACCACCGCCAGCGAAGTTTCGGAGAGCGCTATCCCGCCTACGGCCGAGGCCGCGGCGCTCCAGCCCGCGGCGTAACGGCAGAAAAGAAAGCCCGCCGCCAGCGGCGCGAAAAAGGAAAAAAAGCTGAGCAGGGCGGCCCGCCTGAAATTATCCCTGAGCAGCCTGGCGTCCACTTCAGCCCCTGCGAGGAAAGTGAGGACTATGCCGCCGAAACCGGCAATGTAGACCATCCACTCCTCCGGCCGCAGGCCGAGATTGCCGGCCGCCAGCCCCAGCAGTATTTCAAAGATGGCCACTGAAAGCCCCAGCCGCAGGCTTAAAACGCTGGCCGCAAAAATTAAAAGCCCGGCTAACAGAGGCACGGTTCCCGTGTTCATAGCGCTCCTAAAAAAAGACCTCTACCTTTGGCTTGAGGTAGAGGTCATCAGTCCTTTCGGACGGTTCCCCCGGAAACTCGCGGGGCGGCGGACATCATCGCCGTAATTCGATTATATCAGTTCCGTGCGGACTTCGCTAAAGGAAAGAGGGAGCCGCCGCGCTGCCGGCAGGTGAAAAGCGGCGGGAACCGCGGTGTAACTAATATCACACAGCAAGACGCACAAACACCCGTAAAATTTAGTAACATTTTTATGGGTTGGGACATTCTATTGAATCTGCTTCTATAAAACCGCTGCAACGGGACGGTGCGGCTTTGCGTTAAGCCGGAAGGTGCAACCGTATGAATTCTGGTTCCGATACTGATCTTGCCGCTGAGGCCGCGCCGCGGCCGGGCGAGGCTAAATACAAAGCCCTTTTTGAAAACGCGGGCGCCGCTATCTTTATAGCGGACGCCGAGACCGGGGCCATTCTGGACGGCAACAAAAAAGCCGAGTGGCTGGCGGGGAAAGCAAAGGCCGAGCTTATAGGAATGGACCTGGCGAAGCTGCATCCGTCCGGCCAGGCTGAATATTATAAACAGCAGTTCCGGGACTGTGTGAGCGGCGGGAGCGCGGTATTGCCGGACGCGCTGGTGGAGAGAAAGGACGGGACGCGGGTCCCGGTGCAGATAAGCGCGGCCGTGCTGGAGATAGACGGGAGAAAGGTCGTACAGGTATTGTTCGACGATATCAGCGACCGCAAGCGCCTTGAGGATGAGCACGAGATGAAGGCGATGCTTCTGGATTCGGTAAAGGACGCTGTTTTTCTGCATGACCTTGAGGGCCGTATAGTTTACTCCAACGAAGCGGCGTACGTCCAGCTGGGCTATGCCGCAGATTCGATGAACGATATGATGTTCAAGCAGCTGCTCACTCCCGGGTCCGCGGGTGAATTCGCGGCACAGACTCAGCATGCCGCCAGCCTCGGGGAAGCGGTGTTCGAGTCGGAGTATTTGCGCACGGACGGCGGCATAATGCACGCGGAGACGCGCGCCCACGCCGTGGAACTCTACGGGGAAAAATTCATCCTGCGCGTCGTAAGGGACATAACCGCGCGGAAAGAGGCCGAACAAGCGCAGCGGCGGCTCCTGAACGAGCTGGAGAAGATCAACGGCGAGATCTCGCAGTTCAACAGCCTTATAGCGCATGACCTGCAGGTGCCGATGCGGATGATAGAGAGCTATTCGCAGCAGCTGAAAAAACGCCTGGCCGGGAAGCTCGACGCGGAGGACGAGGAGTTCCTCGGCTATATCATGAACGGCGGCAGGCTGATGCAGAAGATGCTGGAAGACCTTATGCGCTACCTGCATGAAGGGGCGAATCCGGAAAAGCTGCAGGAAGTGGACATGAACAAGGTCATGGGCCGGGTGCTCCTGCTGCTGAGAGCCTCCCTAGAGGAGACCCGGGCGGAGGTCTCCTGCGGCCGGCTGCCGGTGATCTTCGCGGACAGGGCCCAGATGACGCATCTTCTGCAGAACCTGGTGGACAACGCCATTAAATTCAAAGGGGCGGACGCCCCGCGCATCTCTGTTTCCTGCGCCGCGGCTGAAGAAGCGGATGTTTTCACGGTCAGGGACAACGGCATCGGCATAGACCCGCAGTTCTTTGAGCGCGTTTTTAAGATATTCCAGAGGCTTCATACCCGGGAGGAATACCCGGGCACAGGAGTGGGGCTTTCCTTGTGCCGGAAAATAGTCGAGAATCACGGCGGGCGCATCTGGGTGGAATCCGAGCCCGGCAAGGGGGCCGTTTTTTCTTTCAGCCTCCCGAGGCGCAACAATACCCGCGCCCTGACCTGAACCCGCCGGGGAAGGGCGGGTTTGAAGCGCCTGCCGGGGCGGCGGGAGCAACAGGAAGTTCCTGGTTCTCGGTCGCAGGGCGGCCGGTGGTTGGAAAACATGGAAACAAATAGCATTAAACTGCTTGTTGTCGAGGATGAAAGGTCGTATTTGCGGCTCCTGGAGACATATCTTGCCGAAACCTCCGTCCGCGGCCGGAGTTTTGAGGTTTCCGGCGCCGAAACGCTGTCCCGGGCGCTGTCGCTGCTGGAAACAAAACGTTACGACGTGATCCTGTCCGACCTTTTCCTGCCGGACAGCTACGGGCTCAATACCTTCGCGGCCATCGCGGACCGCGCCGCGGATACCCCCGTGGTGGTGCTCACCGGACTTGAAAATGAAGCCATGGGGCAAGTGGCGCTGGACATGGGGGCGCAGGATTATCTTCTGAAGAAAGAGGTGACCGGCAAGACGCTGTCCCGGGCGATAATTTATTCTATTGAACGCAAGCGCATAGAGGTAAGCCTGCGCGCTTCGGAGGAGCGCTACCGCGCGCTTACAGACTCGCTCGATGACGCTATAGCGGTCATCGACCGTGAACTGAATATCATCATGGCGAACCGCGCTTTCAAGAAAGCTTCAGGGGCCGCCTTGCCGCCGGACGTCACCGGCGGGCGGCTGACGGAAGCGGTTTCCTCCCTGCCCGGAAAAACCCCGGAGATCTGCAGGAGGGCATTTTCGGAAAGGAAGATAATAGTTTCCGAAGTCACGGGCCTGTGGAATGGACGGCAAAGCGTTCTGGAGATAAAATGTGTTCCCGTGGCGGCCGGCGGCGGGGCAGAGCACGCCGTGATCGTAGCCAGGGACATCACCGGGCGCAGGCAGCTGGAGTAGACGAGGGACGATTTCGCTTATCTCGTTTCCCATAAGCTGCGGGCCCCGCTTACCTCTGTAATAGCAGGGCTGGGGATAGTCCGGAGGACTGCGGCGGGCACAGGCTAGCGGATCCTACTTCTTCCCGCCGGCGCGGAAGGCCTTCAGGGCGGCTTCCACTTTGTCCAGCAGTTCCCTGGAGTAGAGCTTGCCGACCAGCGAGAGCCTGGCTTCCTCGCCCGCGCGCTCGAACTGGGCGACCACGGCGGGGCCGGCGGGGTCGGTGAACACCAGCTTCTTTGCCTTAAGGACGGCGATGGACTGCTCGTTGTCCTTGCGGCTGGCCAGGGTCAGCGCCCTGAAATGCTTTTCGCCCAGTTCCAGCAGCGCCTTCTGGTCTTCCCTGGAGAGCGCGTCGAATGTTTTTTTGGAGATCAGCGCCGCCCCGGAGGCGTTGGTTATAGGCAGGGAAAAAACATACTTCATGCGCGCGAACCACTGCAGCGCGATGACGGAAAGGGGGGAGCCGTACACCCCGTTCAGCATGCCGGTCTGCAGCGAACTCATCACGTCCATTACGGAGAGCGGGATAGGTTTTACTTTCAGCGCGGCGAACATGGCTTCCGCTATCGGGTCGCCTTCCCACAGCCACATCTTCATGTTTTTCAGGTCCTCGGGCCTGGTGATCGGCGCGTTGGAAAAAATATTGACATTGCCGACCTCGGCCCAGCCCAGCAGCACGTAGCCCCGGCTTTCGAAGATCTTCCGGAAGTCCGCGTCCAAAGACTTGTAAATATAGTCTATTTCCCTGACGTTCTTAAAAAGGAACGGCGTGTCCAGCAGCCTGGCTTCCGGCGCTATTTCGCCTATGCCCAGGCCGGTGAAGCCGCCGGCCTGCAGCTGGCCGAGGCGTATCTTGCGCACCACGTCCTTGTCGTCGCCCGAGATCCCGCCCGGGTATATCTTGAACTTCACGCGCCCCGCGGTTTTGGCGGAGGTCTCTTCCGCGAACTGTCTCATGGCCTTCATCCAGGTGGAGCCGTCCGGGGCCAGCGTCGCGAACTTGACCACGGTCTGCGCCTGAAGAGGGCAGCCGGCAGCCAGCAGCCAGCAGCCAGTCAGAAGTATTGCCGAAATCTTTGCCGGCCGCCGGCTGCCGGCGGCAGGGAATTTTATTTTAAAAAAGTTCATCTTTTTTCTCCAGTAGTTTTTTTGCCTTTATTTTCGCCACTTCGTCGGGCAGGCGGGTGCCGCCTTCCTTCGGCTCCGCCGAGATCACCGCGTTAAGCAGGCTCTCGAAAAGCTCCGGGTCCTGCGCGGCCACGGCGGCCATCCTGGCATACAGGAAGCGGTTCAGCAGGAACGCCTCTCCCGCGCCTTTCAGCGCCAGCTCGAAATGTTTTTTCGCCTTGTCCGGATCGCCGCCGAACATGCGCGGGCGCATGGAATAGTAGGCTCCCATCAGGGTCTGGGGGCCGTTGTAATAATACGAAGGATCCAGCGCCAGCAGCTTTTCAATGGCCGGCTCAAGGGTCGGCAGCTCGGCCATGGCTACCGGGTTGTCGCGGTTGACGTTTATGTAAAGAGCCTTGCAGAAGGTGTTCCAGAACAGCGGCGGAACGTCGCATTTCTTCGCGGCGGCCGGGGCGCCGCCTTTAAGGGCGCGCGCGGCGTAGGCCTCGCCTTTGGCGTAGAAACCGGAGGCCCGCTCGGGGCTCTCGTCCTCCAGGAACATCAGCGCGTAGCCGCAGAAGCCCTGGGCCGCGTTGACAAGCAGTCTTTTGTTATGCGGGTGGCTCTCTAAAAGCATTTCCATCAGCTGCAGGTTGGCCGGCAGGGCTTCCTTCACGTACTGCGGGTCGGACTGGCTGAAGACGGAAGGGAGGCCGTTGTCTATCACGCCTGAGGTGACCCGCGCCGCGGCGCGGTTGAGCGAGCAGCCGGACAGGAGAACTAAAGCGAACAGGGAACAGATTTTTTTCATTTTCTTTTCTCCCGGACCAGCGCGGAGAAGCTTTCGGCGGTGTCCGCGTGCTTTTTCATGAAGTTCTCGGCGGGGGTGGGGAAGCGGTAGGTCCAGTTGTGGCCGCCCAGCGTGCCGGGAGTGTTCACTCTTTCCCGGGAACCGAAGATGTCCTGTATGGGCAGGATGACAATGCGCGAGCGGGCCCCCAGCAGCGAGGCCAGCGCTTTCCCCCTGGCTTTCGAGTAAACCGGGGGCCGCGACTCCCCTCCCGAAACCAGCTTCCAGAAAAGCTTTTTCTCCGC
The DNA here is from genome assembly GCA_030651035.1 of Elusimicrobiota bacterium. Lineage (GTDB taxonomy): Bacteria > Elusimicrobiota > Elusimicrobia > Elusimicrobiales > UBA9959 > UBA9959. The sequence goes on along the minus strand of JAUSCK010000127.1, from coordinate 5,436 downwards.
CGGGTCCACGGTGTCCCACCAGTCGGCCAGCGTCTCGTTGTCGTGGGTGGAGGAGGTGGCCAGCGAAACGGGATAGTAAGTTCCCGGGTCGGTGTAATTGCCGTCCTTGCCCTTTTCCCAGCGCATCACCTTGTAGCCGGGGATATTCAGCTCGCGCAGCACTTCTCCGACGTAAGGCGGGATTAGCCCCAGGTCCTCCGCCACCGGCAGCATATTGCTGGCCCCGGCCACCGCCTGCAGGAATCTTTTGCCGCGCTCGCGCTGGCCTTTCTCGTCGGTTATGTCGAAATCGGCCCTGAGCGCCACGTCGTGCGGAATCACCCAGGTGCGGAAGAAGCCCACCATGTGGTCTATGCGGAACAGGTCGTAGAATTCCGAGGCCTTTTTAACCTTGGAGCGCCACCAGTCGAAATTGTTTTCCTCTATCGCGCTCCAATTATAGGCGGGCAGCCCCCAGCGCTGGCCCGTCTCGCTGAAGGCGTCCGGCGGTGCGCCTATCTCCCTGTCTATGTCGAACTCGGCCTGGCGGGCCCAGACGTCGGAGCTTTCCTGGTTCACCATGAAGGGCAGGTCCCCGAGCAGCTGTATGTCGAGCTGGGCCGCGCGCGCGCGCGCCGCGGCCCACTGGCGGTGTATGGCCCACTGCAGGTATTTGAAAAAGAGTATCTGATTCTCTTCGCGCCCGCGTATTTCGCGAAGGGCCTCGGCGTCCCGCGTCTTGAGCGGCTCTTCCCAGTGCGTCCAGGAGGCCCAGCTGTGAGTGTCCTTCAGGCGGCGGAACACGGCGTAGTCTTCCAGCCAGGCGGCGTTGGCCTGGCAGAAGGCTCTGAACTCGGCCGCCAGGCTGGAATCCTTGAGGATATGGTTCTGGTGAAAATTGGTGTAAACCTTCCAGAGAGTGGTGAGCTTCAGGTGCCGGACCTCGCTGTACAGCACGGTTTTGGAGACGCGCAGCTGCTTTATACCGGCCCGGAAGCGGCGCGAGTTCATCTCCTCCATCAGGGCGGGCGATCCTTTCAGCTCCGGCAGGTCGTCCACGGCTATGTAGATGGGGTCCAGGGCGAAAGCGGAGAGCGCGGTATAGGGGCAGGAGACTCCGGGGGGCATTTCGTTTATGGGCAGCACCTGCAGGAGGTTCAGGTTCAGGGCCTTCAGGGCGTCGAACCAGAGGGTCATAGAGCTGGTGTCGCCTATGCCCCAGTCTTTCCTGGAGCGCATGGCGAAAAGAGGAAAGAGCGTTCCTGTGAGCTTTTTTTCTAGTAATGGGTGCATAAGTAAGGATTAAGGATTAAGGATTGAGTTGTGAGTAGTAAGCTTAGTTATTAATCCCCTATATCTCTTATCTCGCCGCTACCGCTTCTATTTCCACCAGCGCGGACTTCGGAAGGGCTTTTACCTCTACCGTGGCCCGGGCCGGGGGATCGTTCGCGAAAAACCTGCCATAGACTTCGTTCATCTGGGCGAACTGGCCCAGGTCGGCCATGAAGACCGTGGTCTTTAAAATATTTTCAAGAGAGAGGCCTTCCGACGCGAGTATGCTTTCCAGGTTCTTTATCACGGCTTCCGTCTGGGCTTTTATCTCGGCCGTGGCCATATTGCCCGTGGCGGGGTCTATCGGCAGCTGGCCGGAGATGAAGAGCAGCCCGCCGGCCTCTACGGCCTGCGAGTAGGGGCCTATGGCGGCAGGGGCGTTCTTTGTTGAAATTATTTTTTTCATGAATTTTTCTTCAGGCGGAGGAAATTGACTATTGAGCGGTCGTAGGTGCGCTCCGCTTCGGGGGTAAAATAGCAGCCGGGCAGTTCGCTGCTGCCGCGGTGGTAGGCCACGCAGTCGCAGCAGACCCCCTTGCGGGGGCAGGGCTCATAGGTGCAGGTGCAGCTCTTTATATTGCTCTCTTTTTTGCAGTTCATCGCAATACAATATATTACCAAAATTCGCGGCCGCGGGCGTTTTTTTGGCGGGGGGACTGGCAGCGGAGGAAAAAACCACGTATACTATCAGGGACATTGCTATGCAGGTGCCGTAACAGGGGCTATGCCCATCAGACGGCCAATTTTAAAACCGGCGGCGGCCCTCAGGTTGAATAGGCCGGACTCTAAGGCGGGGATTATGGGAAACAATATCAAAAACCCTGGTGCGCTTCTTGCTTTGGGACTGACCGTCTTTTTCGCCAGCGCGTTCCTGCTTACCGTACATATAGGCGTGAGCGGCAGGGAAGTGCAGGGGATGTCTTACGGTTTCGGCTCCCGCAGCGCGCCGGCCGCCGCTCCCGCTCCCCCCACGACGTATTTAGGCGATTTTAAAAAAGGCGCAGGGATAATACAGAAGAAGAGCGAAGCTATTTATGACAGCTTCTTCGGCGGCGGCGCGCAGGCAGCCCCCGGTTCCGGCGGCGAAGAGGCCGGCGGCGAAGTGGCCGGCCAGCGGGCGCCCGGCGGTGAAGACTATTCGGGCGGCGACTCCGATGGGGACGCGTTCGAAAAATATTATAAAAAGAACTACGCCGGCAACAGCGGAAAAGGCGGTGGTTCGGCGGGCGCCGCCTGGGCGGATATGGGCGGGGGCGGATCGGCCTCAAGCGGCGGAGGCGGCAGCTTCAGCGAAACCGCTTCGCAGGGAGCATCCCCTAAAGAGCCGCAGAAAAAGGCCGGAACGGAGACCGCCTCCTCCGGCGCCCCCGGACCTGTTCCCCCGCCGGGCGCGGGTTTCGGGGGGCCGGCCGGGGACGGGAAAAGCGCCGCCGCCCCGCGGCTGTACGCCTCTTTGCCGGGGAAAAACAGCCCGGAGAATGCCGGCCTGAATCCCGGCGGCCAGCCCGGCGCCTCGCCGGTATATGGCTCCGGGCAGCCCCGCAAGGGCGGCGGCTTGTCAAATATGCCAGGCCAAAAATCCGGCGTTCCGCTTGACGGCGCTTCGGAGGCGATGAAGGCCGGCTCACAAAGCAATTATGATTCCAAGATGTCCGGCGGCGCCGCGGCGTCCGCTGCGTCGGGCGGGTCCGCTCCCGCGGCCTCCGCGGCCAAGGAAGATGCCGCCGGCGGCGCCTCCGCAAAGGCCGGGGATGCGGCCGCAAAACCCGGGGATGCGGCCGCAAAACCCGGGGACAAGGATGCAAAGACCGATCCTGTTTCCAGGGAAAGAGGCCCGAGCTATTATCGGGGGGAGTCCGCGGCTGACGACCAGGACCTTTTAAAATCAGTGGTCACGGACAGGCTGAACGGGACGGAGGCGAAATATGTTTCGGACGAGGAGGCACAGGTCGCGGTGGAGGAAGGACTGCTGAAATCCGGCGCCGTAGCCGAAAGCGAAGATGATGCCGATGCCGCCGGCAAGGAGGCCCCCAACAGGGATCGCGCCAATAAGGACGCTCATGTCAAGGCTCCCGTTGTTCCCGACCCGGTAAATTTAAGCGACCTGTCCAGCGAGCGCCGGGTGAAGTTGAAAAAAAGGATACACACTTTCCTGAAGAGGGTGGAGAATAAATACGGAAAAATGACCGAGATCTACCGTACTCCCTGCGGCTGGACCCCCGACCTGTGCAAGGATCACGAGGTGAACGGAAGTTATCTGACCATGACGACGGCAAAAAGCGCGAAACTGGTTTTGGGCGTCAAGTATGTTAAGACCAGGTGGCGGCGCTATACCATGGATTTCAAGAAGCCGCCCGTTGTCGTGAAACCGCCGGTTTACGAAGATGAGCCGGAAGAAGCGCCTGCGGAAGCAACCGAGTGATCGCCAAGGCTTGCCCGGGTTCGCATAATAATGAATAATTTGTAAATGCGGGATACCCTACATTTCTCAGGCATAGGCGGCGTGGGCATGAGCGCGCTGGCGCAGGTGGCCGCCCTTGACCGGCTTCAGGGCGCGGCCGGGTCGCGCCCCGTGAGCGGCTCCGACCGCGATTTCGACCGGGGGCGCAACCTGGGCGTGAAGGCCGCGCTTGAAAAACTGGGCATAAAGATCTTCCCTCAGGGCGGCTCCGGCATAAACGGCTCCTCCGCCGAACTGGCCCTCTCCACGGCCATAGAAGACAGCAATCCCGAAGTCGTAAAAGCCAGAGAGCTGGGGCTTAAAATAAGCCACCGCTCGGAACTGCTGGCCGCGCAGGTGAACCGCTTCGATACCATAGCCGTGGCCGGCACCAGCGGGAAATCCACCACCGCGGCCATGCTTTTCTCAATTCTCGAGGCTGGGGGGCTGGGGCCTTCCATAATAACGGGCGGGGCGCTGGTGGCCCTTAAAGAGCGCGGCCTGATAGGCAACGCTTTCCGCGGCAGCGGGACGATCCTTGTGGTAGAGGCGGACGAATCGGACGGCACCATAGTGCGCTACCGCCCGAAAACCGGCCTGCTTTTGAATATCAGCAAGGACCATAAGGAGATTGAAGAGCTTAATAAGATCTTCGGCGAGTTCGCCGGCCACTGCGGCCGCCTGCTGGTGAACGCCGACGACGCCCCTTCGGCCAGGCTGCTGCCCGGGGCGGAGAAATTCGGCTTCAGCTCCGGCGGCTGGGAGGTCACGGACATCAGGGCCGGGCTTTTCTCGTCGGACTTTAAAATAAACGGCGTTCAGTTCAGCCTGCCCGCGCCCGGGCTTTATAATATCGGGAACGCGCTGGCCGCCTGCGCGGCCGCCGCGGTTTACGGGGTTAAGTTGGAAACCGCCGCCGCCGGGCTCAAAGCTTTCCTCGGCGTGGAGCGCCGCTTCGTTCTTATAGGCGAAAAAAACGGCGTGACCGTGATAGACGACTACGCCCACAACCCGGCAAAGATCTCCGCCCTGCTGAAGGCCCTCCACCAGCCCCCCGTGCGGCGCGTGCTGGCCGTTTACCAGCCGCACGGCTTCACCCCTACCCGGCACCTTAAGGCCGAGCTGATAGAAAGCTTCGCCTCCGGGCTGAACGGGGGCGACATCCTGATAATGCCGGAGATCTATTATGCCGGCGGTACTGCGAACAAGGATATTTCCTCGAAAGATATAGCCGACGCGGTGGCGCTGAAAGGTCATAAGGCCGTCTTTTTTAAAAGCCGCCCCGAGATCCCTGCCGCTGTTTCGGAGCTGGTGAAACCCGGCGACATCGTTGTCGTCATGGGCGCGCGCGACGCCACGCTGGCCGATTTCGCGGCGGATATCCTGAAAGCCCTGCCCGGCCCTCAATAAGTTCGCCGCATGAAAGATCGAACATGGATAAACAGGATAAGCAGGGTTTTATTGCCTCTTTACTATCCTGTCCATCCTGTTCATCCATGTGAATCTCTAATGAAGAGTCCGCCCGAAGGGCGTTAAATATATGTTCAGGAATTTCAAAGTTCACCGCAGAGGCGCGGAGGTCGCAGAGAACAGAGTGAGAAGAGGGTTGAAATACGAATTAATATTTTCTCTTCCGAACTCCGCGACCTCTGCGCCTCAGCGGTGAATCCGAAGAGTCCGCCCGA